>JBBQXX010000061.1:0-12234 GCA_038209235.1 Sphingomonadales bacterium
CAATCGCCAGCGGATGGCGGGGGATGACATCGATGCCCGGCCACAGCAGCATGGCCAGCCACACCGCGCCGCCCACCAGCACCGCGCGGGTGACCGCAGCCACCGCCAGCGATACCAGAACCTCGAACTCGGAAAGCGGCGGCATCAGATAATCGATAATCGTGCCCTGAATCTTGCCGACCAGCAGCGAGAAGCTGGAATTGGCAAAGCCGTTTTGCATCATCGCCATCACAATCAGGCCGGGTGCGAGGAAATCGGCAAACGGCACGCCCAGCACCTCGCGTCCGGTGCGGCCCAGCGCGACGGTGAAAATCACCAGAAACAGCATCGTGGTGATCGCCGGAGCCCAGATGGTTTGCAGTTGCACCTTGAAGAACCGGCGCACCTCTTTCATATAGAGTGCTTTCAGCCCTCCCCAATTAATCGTGCTGATCCGAACAACGCCCGGCTCTGCAAACGCAGGACCGGTATCGAAAACCGGTTGCTTCGGCGATTCGAGCGGGACTGGTGCGGGATTTGGTGCTTGATCGTTCATAGCAGATGCGCCTATCGGCGGTCGCTGGACCGGGCAAGCCCCATTTGGTCAAGAAGGAATTGCTTTTCATGTCATGGACCGACGAGCGCATCGATCAGCTCAAAACCATGTGGGAAAAAGGCCTCACCGCCAGCCAGATCGCCGAGGAGCTTGGCGGGGTTAGCCGCAACGCGGTGATTGGCAAGGCGCACCGGCTTGACCTCAAGTCGCGCCCCTCTCCGGTCAAGGCCGGCGAAGCCAAGCCCAAGCCCGGCAAAAAGGCAGAGAGCCCGAAGCCCGCCAAAAAGGCCGAGCCTGAGGCCGATGCGCCACCATTCAAGGTCGACGCCCCTGCCGAGCAGCCGGTGCGCGCTGCGCCTGCGCCCGCACCTGCGCCTGCGCCGGTCCCCGCACATACGCCCATTCCTGCTGAAGCCGTTATTCGGCAAAGCGAAGATGAAGACGAAGCCGTTGCCTCGGTCGCCTTGCCCGAGCCCAAGCCGCAGCCGCGTATCGTCTCGGTAGGACCCGGCGGGTTTCTGCGTCAGGGTCCCGGCGACCAGCAGGCACCGATCCCGCCTGCACCGCCGCGCCGTCTGGTCCCTGCGCGGCCCAGCGCCGAGATTGCCGCCAAGACCAGCCTGCTCGATCTGACCGACCGCATCTGCCGCTGGCCGATGGGCCACCCGGGCGAGCCCGATTTCCATTTCTGCGGCGAGCAGGTCAATCCTGGCTTCCCGTATTGCGTCGAGCATTGCGGCCGTGCCTATCAGGCACAACTGCCCCGCGGCACCCGCCGCCCGCCCCCGCCAATGCCCTTCGGCGGCCCACGGGTGCGGTGATCGCCGGATCGCATCGGCTGGCTCACAAGCGATTTAAGCGCTCGTTTCAGCAGATGCCATAATGGCGGATAAGTCGGGCAGCGCGCTTGCTCCGGGAGGCGGTTGCCGCCTATAGCCTTGCCTATGTCCGACGATCTGTTTGCTAAATCGCAAGGCCCGGTTGAAACCTATGACGCGTCTGCGATCGAGGTGCTTGAGGGGCTGGAGCCGGTGCGGCGCAGGCCCGGCATGTATATCGGCGGCACCGATGAGCGTGCGCTGCACCATCTTGCCGCCGAAGTGCTCGACAACAGCATGGATGAGGCGGTTGCAGGCCATGCCAGCCGTATCGAAGTCACGCTGCGGGCTGGCAACCACCTGACGATCAGCGATAACGGGCGCGGTATCCCGGTCGATCCGCACCCCAAATTCCCCGGCAAATCGGCGCTTGAGGTTATCCTCACCACGCTGCACTCGGGGGGCAAGTTCTCGGACAAGGTGTATACCACCAGCGGCGGGTTGCACGGCGTGGGCGTCTCGGTGGTCAACGCATTGTCCACCGAACTGCTCGTCGAAGTGGCGCGCAACAAGGCGCTGTATGCGCAGCGCTTTTCGCGCGGTGCGCCGTTAGGTCCGCTGGAAAAGATCGGCGCTGCCCCCAACCGGCGCGGGACGACGATCAGCTTTGTCCCCGATGAGGAGATTTTCGGGGCGGGAGCCAGGTTCAAGCCTGCGCGCCTGTTCGCGCTCGCCAGGTCGAAGGCGTATCTTTACGCAGGCGTCGAAATCCGCTGGAAATGCGATGCGGAGCTGGGCGATGACAAGGTGCCGACCGAGGCGGTGTTCCAGTTTCCCGGCGGTCTTGCCGATCACCTGCGCGAGCAGCTCGGCGGGCGGGAATGCGCGACATCGGATTTTTTCGCCGGGCGACAGGATTTTCCCGAAGGTCGCGGGCGGGTCGAATGGGCGGCGGCCTGGCCGTTGTGGAGCGATGGCAGCTATTCGTATTACTGCAACACCATCCCCACGCCCGATGGCGGCACGCATGAGGCTGGCCTGCGCAACGCTATCCTCAAAGGCTTGCGGGGGTTTGGCGAACTGATCGGCAACAAGAAGGCCGCCGGGCTGACCGCCGAGGACGTGATGACCGGCAGCGAGCTGATGCTCTCGGTGTTTATCCGCGAGCCGCAATTCCAGAGCCAGACCAAGGACCGGCTGACATCGCCTGAGGCAACCCGGCTGGTCGAGGCAGCGGTGCGCGACCATGTCGATCATTTCCTCAGCGACAACATGGACCGCGGCAAGGCGTTGCTTGGCCTGCTGATGGAGCGGATGGACGAGCGCCTCAAGCGTAAGGCCGAACGCGAGGTCAAACGCAAGACCGCGACCAGCGCACGCAAGCTGCGTCTGCCCGGCAAGCTTACCGATTGCAGCAACGACGGCACCGGCGTGGAGGGCGCGGAGACCGAGATTTTCATCGTCGAAGGCGATAGCGCGGGCGGCTCGGCCAAACAGGCGCGGGATCGCAAGACGCAGGCGATCCTGCCGATCCGCGGCAAGATCCTCAATGTCGCCTCGGCCAACAGCGCCAAGATTTTCGCCAATCAGGAGATTGCCGATCTCTCGCTGGCGCTGGGTTGCGGGACGCGCAAGGACTGCGATCCGGCCAACCTGCGTTACGACCGTATCGTCATCATGACCGACGCCGATGTCGATGGCGCGCATATTGCCACGCTGCTGATGACCTTTTTCTTTCAGGAAATGCCCGAGATCGTCAAAGCCGGGCACCTTTATCTGGCGCAACCGCCGCTCTACCGGCTCGTGGTGGGGGCCAGGAGCTGGTATGCACGCGATGATGTGCACCGCGCCGAGCTGGAGGCCACCATCCTCAAGGGCAAGAAGGTCGAGGTTAGCCGCTTCAAGGGGCTGGGCGAAATGAACCCCGGCCAACTGCGCGAGACAACCATGAGCCGTCAGTCCCGTTCGCTGCTGCGGGTCACCCTGCCACCCGATTACGAGCAGCTTTCGGCGGTAAAGGAACTGGTCGGCGAGCTGATGGGCAAGAACCCCGAACACCGGTTCAACTTCATCCAGAACCATGCAGCGCAAGTGGACCGTGAGGCAATTGACGCGTAAACCCAAGACTGGCCGAGCGATGCGAATTTGCGCTGTTTTCCGCCGAAAGCTGCACTTCTGGGTGAGGCTGCGCAACATCGCTGTAGATTCCGGCTTTCGCCGGAAAGCGGGGGTTATGTTGGGGCTGATGATGGTATCCAGCCTGTATGGCAATGCGAACGCGCAAAGCCTTGCCGCGTCATCTGCTGAAAGTCAGTTCACCCGGCCCGCGCGCGATATAATGTCGCTGTTTCAGGACAAGGCAGACGCTGCCACGCTGTTCACCCCCGCCTTCATCGCAGCGGTGCCGGCCGAACAGCTCGCCATGGTGATCAAGAGCCTGAGGGACCAGTTCGGCGAGCCGATCGCGGTCGATGCCATCCGGCCGATGGATGTGCGTTCGGCAAGCGTCGATATCCGCTTTGACAAGGCGGTGGTCAGCTTCACCATCGGTGTGCTCGATGGCAAGATATCGGGGCTGTTCGTTACCGGATCGCGCACCGCAGATGACAGCTTTGCGAAGATCATCGCAGAGCTTGGGGAAATTTCCCCCACCAGCGGTCTGGTCCTGCAGCAGATTACGCCGCAAGGGCCGGTTCCGATCGCCCTGCACAATTCCGACGCCCGTTTTGCCATCGCCTCGGTATTCAAGCTCTATGTGCTGGCCGAGATCGACCGTGCGGTGCGGGCAGGCGAGCGGCGCTGGGATGATGTGCTGGCGCTGACCCACAAATCGCATCCTTCGGGGATCGCGCACGACTGGCCCTACAACGCCCCGATGACGCTCCAGACGCTCGCCACGCTGATGATCTCGATCAGCGACAACAGCGCCACCGACACGCTGATCGCTGCCATCGGCCAGCGCAAGCTTGGTGCCATCGTGCGCGCCAGCGGCCATGCAACGGCGCAGGACCTGTTGCCGATGCTGACCACGCAGCAGGTCACCGGCCTTAAAATGCCAGCCAATGCCGCCTTGCGCGACCGGTTTCTGGCGGCCAGCGAGCGCGACCAGCCCGATATTCTGGCCGAGGCCAGCCAAACCCTCTCGATGCCCAATCTCGATCTATCGGTCTATACCGGCGGTCCCAACCAGATCGATACGGTTCAATGGTTCGCCAGCCCTGCCGATATCGCGCGGCTGCTCGCCAGGCTGGAGCGCGAGGCCGATCCGGTGACTCGCGCCATCCTGAAGATCAACCCCGGCATCGCGCCGGTCAATGCCGCGCGCTGGGACTATCTGGGCTACAAGGGCGGATCGGAACCCGGCGTCATGGCGATGAGCTTTCTGGCGCGCAGCAAGGCGGGCAAGACCTATATCCTGTCGGCGGTAGCGAACGACGATGCGCTGGAGATCGACCAGCCGCGCTTCACGCAACTGATGACGAGGATGCTCGATCTGGCAGCGCAACGTGACGCGTCAGCCATTCGTCCTTGAGCAACCCGAAGATCAGGCTGTCGCGTACGCCGATATGCGTTTCCCATTCGGCGCGCAAACGGCCCTCCAGCGCAAACCCCAGCGATTGCAGCAGCGCGATGGAATGGACGTTTTCAGGATCGGCATCGGCAAAGATGCGGCGGTGGTCTTCTGCCAGGAAAAGCTGGTCGAGCATCATCGTGACCGCTTCGCGCGCAATCCCCTGCCCCCAATAGCTGCGCGCCAGGATATAGCCGATTTCGCTGACACCGGGTCGTCGGTCAGACGCGTTGACCCAGCCCAAAGCCCGATCCTCGCCGCATAATGTGATCGCCCAGCTGCGTCTTCCATCGGCCAGGGCAGCGGCGGGATCGATATAGGTGCGGGTCTGCTCGACCGAAACATGTGGTCCAGATGACCACCAAGTCATCAGCGCGACATCCGACAGCACTTCGAACAGCGCCCCGGCATCTTCGCTGCGCACCGCGCGCAACACCAGCCGTTCGCTCTCCAGCACGCGAAGCGTGGTCATGCCGCCGTCAGCGCCGCGACCAGCGCCTTGACCTTCTTTTGCCGCCATTGCGGGGTCGGCGCGACGATCCAGAAGGCACGGCGCGATGACCGCGCCTCTCCGATCGCAACCAGCCGCCCCTCGGTCAGGTCGTGTTCGGCGAGCAGGAACGGCACGGTGACGCGGCCAAACCCGGCGATTGCTGCATCGATGCCCAGCCCGGCATCTGCGACCTGCATCAAGCTGGCCTCGATGGTCTCGCCATCACCGGTGCTCTGGTCGCGGCTGCATCCGGGCCATTCGATGTGCTGTTCGCCAGCATAGCCGGGCGCAGCGACGGTGACGGACTGTGCTGGACCGATCACCGCGCCTTCCAGCTCTGCCGGGCCATCTGCCAGCCGGATCGCGCAATCCAGATTAGCCTCGGTAAAGTCGATGTCGCTGTCACCGGAGACCAATGTGTAACGGATTTCGGGATTGGCCGCCGCATAGCCGATCAGCCGGTGGTGCAACCATTTGGCGGAAAAATCGCGCGGTACCGCTATCGTCAGCCGAAAGCTTGACTGGCCCTGCTGCATCGCACGTACCGCCTCTTCAAATTGCAGGAAACCGCCGCGCAACGCATCGAGCCCCGCGCCTGCCTCATCGGTCAACTCCAACCCCTTGGGGGTGCGGCGGAACAGGACGACGCCCAGCATATCTTCGAGCGCGCGGATCTGCTGGCCGACCGCAGCCGGGGTTACCGCCAGCTCATCGGCAGCACGGGTAAAGCTCAAGTGCCGGGCGGCGGCATCAAGCACACGCAGGCCGTTAAGCGGAAGATGGGTTCGCTTCATAAGAAACGCTGGTTAATCGGCAACAGCCGGGGCGACCAGCGGAAAACGCGGGATTTCCACCGCGATCAGCTGATCGTCATCGCGCATCATCCGGAAGATGCCCTCCATCCGGCCGGTGGGCGTGTTGAGCGGGCAGCCGGAGACATAATCGTGCGCCTTGCCCGGCGCGATTACTGGCTGTTCTCCAACAACCCCCTCGCCATCGACCTGATGCACACCGCCGCGTCCATCGGTGATCACCCAGTGGCGGGTAAGCAGCTGAACGTTGCGGTCCGAATGGTTTTCGATGCGGATATGATAGGACCAGAACCAGCGGGCGCTGTCCGCGCGCGAGCGATCGGGCAGGAAGCTGACCGCCACCCGCACGGTGATTCCGTGCGTGGTCGCAGCATGGTTGAAGAACCGGTCCATGCTGTCAGAAAATTGCTCCATGTATGCAGTATGCAACGTTACGGCGCCATGCGAAAGGGGGCATCGGGATAATTTGTCGGGTCGGGAGGGGAGTGCGTCGGACCAAAGCCGATTTTCGCATCCGGCACGAGCGCTGGCGGAGGCGTTGCGCCTGCCGTTGCGATGATGGCGCTGGCCCCGACAGCCACGGTCAGCATAAAGCCCAGCGCGGCTGCGATCAGCGTTTTACCTTTGGGACGTATCATCATCGAAAGCTCCGTTCCCGGTTCGGGGCGGGCGGGTTCGCTACCCGCCCCGATAGGGTGTGGCTCAACGATCAGCCAAAGATCAGGAGTGCTGCGGCGCGCGCGCTACCCGGCGCTCCGGCGGGCAGCATGAGGTCAATTGCGGGGCCGGGCACGAAACGACCCGATGCCATTGCCAGGTCCATCCGAAATCTGCCCCCGTCGAAGGGAGTGCGTGCGGGCGCCCAGTTTTTGTAGTTTCCGCTGACCTGCTTTTACGCTCCGGCTGCGTCAGATGATTGTGCCAAAGCGCACAGGCGGCGCATCCGGTCGTTGGACAGAAACGGTTTGGCGTATAATGGTGCGCACTATGCTGCGCGGCTCATTCTGCCGGGTGCGGCAGCGACTCGGCGGCAGCGGCGCGCTTGCCGGTCAGCCGCGCGATCAGACGCGGCACAGGGCCATGGCGATCCATCCACGCAGCATAAGCAAAGTAATCAGGATCGGCCATCAGATGGCGTTCCTCGGTGCGCGCGCGCCAGTAATACACAGCGGACACACACGCCAGCAGCGCGCCGTTGCGCAGGCCATCCCCCCACGATCCGCTGGTGACCAAAAAAGGCATCGTCGCAAACCACCAATAGGCGTTCTTCGACAAATAAGCCGGGTGCTTGGTCCAGCGATACGGCCCATGCGTCAGGATGCCGCGATGCGTGAGGTTGGAAAAGCGGATGCCGAACACCACCGTTGCCCAGGCATAGATCGCGGTGAGCAGCACCAGCCATGCTCCCCAGATGGCCAGCAGCGCGGTGTTGCCCTCAAACCAATAGGCCCAGTCGGCGGTGTTGACATGATAGTTGAGCGGTCCGTTGTCGCCCATCATGATGAACGGCGGATAACAGATCAGCGCGGCTGCCCAACCCGCCATATACGGGTTGGCGGTGCGGATGTGCGAATCGAGCGGCTTGAGCGTCAGCACATAGCCGACGGTGGCAAACTGCACATCGACCACGAACATCGCGATGATCAGCCAGTTGGCGATCCACACCGGATTGGTGGCGATCTCGCTGATATTGGCGTTTATGATATCGGCATAACCGCCCGGTACAATCGACAGCATGAAGGCCAGAAAAAAGCCCTTCACCGCCCATGCGCGCAGATGGTGGAATATCGCGGTCCGGTCCCATCCAGGCTGGCCCGAGATCATCGCCCCGAAATGCCACGCGCCGTCATGGGGCTGCTTGAGATAGCGGTCCAGCCAGATGACATAGGGGATCGAGAGGAAAAACAGCACCGGCGCGACAAAGATGAACACACGCATCGAAAACTGGTAATTGCCCGTCCAGTACCAGCGCGCGGTTGCATAGATCGCAGCGATCCCGGCCCAGGTCAGCCACAGGCCGGTCAGCTTGATCAGGCTGGTGTCGATGACGTCCTTGACCGGGGCTGGCCGTGACCAGTCAAGGCCGGTGCTGGGCCGCAGATGCACCTTGTCGATCAGCACCGACCACAGCACCATCGGCAGCCCGGTGGCGATGCAACAGGCAAGTGCCGCATTGGGGCCATTCCAGCCGAAATGCCGCGCCAGCAGCACCCATCCGATCAACCCCGCCAGGCCGATCAGCCCTGCGCCATGGCTGACGGCGCTGGGCGGACACGGATCGGCTGCAAGGTGCGAGGCACTGGACATATTGCGCGGCTCTTAACCCAGATTGGTAAGCAATCGATGAAAGAAAGCGCCATTGGCCCAAATCATGGCGCGACCGCCAGTCAGCTTTGGCACCTTATCGCTGGAGACCATCGAGGATGGGGCATTCGGGGCGATCATCGCCATGACACGATTGCGCCAGCATCAGCAAGGATTGCCGCATCGCATCGAGTGCCTGTGCCTTTCGCCCCAGCTCCGCAGCCCTGCTCTGCGCGAGCATCTTTACCTGCGAGGAGGGCCGGTCAAGGTCGTCCCACAGGCTGAGCAATGTGCGGATTTCCTCGACCGGAAAACCCAGGTCACGCGCATTTGCGATGAACTTCAGCCGGTGCACATCGACGTCGCCATAGTCGCGGTAACCGCTGTCGCGCCGCAACGGTTTGGGCATCAGGGCGATGCTCTCATAATGGCGGATCATTCGCTGCGATATGCCGCTGGCCTTGGCAGCCTGACCGATGTTCACAGCTTCACCCGATTGAGCCGCAGCGCATTGGCGACCACGGTGAACGATGACAGCGCCATCGCAGCGCCGGCAAACATCGGCGACATCAGGATGCCGAACGGCAGATACAGCACGCCTGCTGCAATCGGCACACCTATGCCGTTGAATACGAACGAGAAGAACAGGTTCTGCCGGATGTTGCGCATCGTCGCCTGCGCCAGCCTTCGCGCGCGAACGATCGCCGAAAGGTCGCCGCTGGTCAGCGTGATACCCGCGCTTTCGATGGCAACATCGGTGCCGGTGCCCATCGCCAACCCGACATCGGCGGCGGCAAGCGCTGGCGCATCGTTGATGCCATCGCCTGCCATGGCAACTTTTGCCCCGCCCGCCTGCAGTTCCTGAACAATCCGCGCCTTGTCCTCGGGGCGCAGCCCGGCGTGGACCGCATCCAGCCCGCCGATCGCGCGCGCCACCGCCTCTGCGGTGGTCACGCTGTCGCCGGTCAGCATCATGACCTTCAGACCCTGGCTGCGCAGATCGCGGATCGCATCGGCTGCCTGCGCGCGGACGGGGTCTGCGACAGCCAGCAATCCAGCGGGCTTGCCATCGATGGCCACCAGCATCACGCCTGCGCCATCCTTGCGGTGACGCTCGGCCATGGCCTCCAGCGCCTGTGGGTCAGCCCCGATCCGCGTCAATTGCGCGGCGTTGCCGATCACCACCACCCGGCCATCGACCTGCGCGCTGACGCCCAGCCCGGTTTGCGACTCGAACTGCGTCGCGGCACCGGCACCAAGCCCGCGTTGCTGGGCTGCGTGGACGATGGCCTGCGCCAGCGGATGTTCGGATTGCGCCTCGACCGCAGCAGCCAGCGCCAGCATGGTATCTGCATCAAATCCGGCGAGCGTTTCGGTGCCGGTCAACCGCGGCTTGCCTTCGGTGATCGTCCCGGTCTTGTCGATCAGCAGCACACCGACTTTCTCAAAAGCCTGCAACGCCTCGGCATTCTTGACCAGCACCCCGGCCTGCGCGCCGCGCCCCGTGCCGACCATGATCGACATCGGTGTCGCCAGCCCCAGCGCGCACGGACAGGCAATGATCAGCACCGCAATGGCGTTGAGCAGCGCATGGCCAAAACGTGGTTCGGGGCCGACGAAATTCCAGATGATAAAAGCAGCCAGCGCAATCGCGATCACCAGCGGCACGAACCATCCCGAGATGCGATCGGCCACCGCCTGGATCGGCGCGCGGCTGCGCTGGGCTTGCGCCACCATCTGCACGATGCGCGCCAGCATGGTATCTGCGCCCACCGCGCGCGCCTCCATCACCAGACTGCCGGTGCCGTTGACGGTGCCGCCCGTCACGGATGCATCGACCGATTTTGCGACCGGGATCGGCTCGCCCGTCAGCATCGATTCGTCGACCGACGATCGCCCGTCGATCACGATTCCATCGACGGGAATCGCGTCGCCCGGTCTGATCCGCAGCCGGTCGCCTGCCGCGACATCGCCCAGCGAAACCTCGTGCTCCGATCCATCGCTATCGATCCGCCGTGCGGTTTTGGGCGCAAGATCGAGCAGCGCCCGGATCGCGCGGCCGGTGGCTGCACGCGCGCGCAGTTCGAGCACCTGGCCCAACAGCACCAGCGTCACCACCAGGCCTGCCGCCTCGTAATACACCGGCACCACCCCGCCGTGCATGCGGAAGGTATCAGGAAATACCGATGGAAACACCGTTGCGACCAGGCTGTAAAGAAAAGCTGCGCCTACCCCGATGGCAATGAGCGTGAACATGTTCAGATGGCGGGTCCGCAGTGACGCCCAGCCACGCTTAAAGAACGGCTTGCCCGCCCACAGCACGATCGGGGCGGTTAGCGCGAGTTGAACCCATGGCGATGCCTGCGGGCTGACCAGAGCCAGTCCCAGCATCTCGGAAATCATCGACACGATCAGCAGCGGCACCGACAGCACACCTGCCACCCAGAGCCTGCGGGTAAAATCAACCAGTTCAGGATTGGGGCCATCATCCAGCGAGGGCGCCTCAGGCTCCAGCGCCATGCCGCACAACGGGCAGGTGCCGGGCCCCACCTGCCTGATTTCAGGGTGCATCGGACAGGTCCAGATCGCGCCTGCGGGCGCTTGTGGTTCCGGACGCGCGGCATCGCCCAGATAGCGTTCGGGATCAGCGATAAATTTGGTGCGACACCCAGCGCTGCAGAAATGGAAATCTGTATCGTCGTGCCGGGCATGATGCGCGCTGGCCGAAGGATCGACCGTCATCCCGCACACCGGATCAAGTACGGACACAGCCGCGCTGGGCGGGGTGGAACGGGCGTTGCAGCACGGTGCAGTGGTCGTGGGCGTATCGGCATGGGTCATTGGGTCACATCCTCCATGCATCAGCCAATAAACCCTGACACGATGTCAGGGTCAAGCCGTTTGCTTTCGACAGTCAGGTTTTGGGCTTGCGTTCCGCCAGCCAGCTGTCGATCTGTGCAATCTCGGCGCGCTGATCGCCGATGATTTTTTGCGCAAGCGCCCGCGCCGCTTCATCCTTGCCGTATTCAAGCTGCGCCTCGCTCATCGTGATCGCCGCCTGATGATGAACCCGCATCTGTTGCATGAAATCCACATCGGGTTCACCGGTGTAGGCAGGCATATCCTGTATCATCGCCTGCATCGATTGCTTGTAGGCGCGGGTGCTGACTGCATCACCCGGCGCCGGTGCCATCATCCCGCCCATGCTCATCGCGGATCGGCCTGCATCCATACCGGCCATTTCATCGCCAGCCTGCTTGTTCGCCGTTGTGTCAGCCTGTGGGCTGCAGGCGGTCAGCGCGGCGGCGGTCAGGGCGTACAGGAGTGTCGGCGGCTTTATCATGACGGTTCCTTGTTCTCGGCAGCAAGGTTACGCGCGGCGCGGCGTTAAGCTGCGTCAAGGTATCGGCGCAAGCGTGCCCAGCACCGCGACGGCGACGATCACCAACGCGGCAATGGCGATTTCAAGCCCGATTCCGCTGCGCAGCGCACCCACCGCGCTGGCATCGTTGCTGGAGTCCAGCTGCGGCACCAGACGCCAGCGATGCCGGGCAGCCAGGCCCAGCATCAGCATGAACAGCGCCAGCTTGACCGCCAGTGTCCAGCCATAGCCGGACCAGACCAGCGCGGGCAGATCGGAAAAGCCAACGATCATGAGCAGGTTGATTACACCGCTTACGATCAGCACCAGCACAATAGCG
>JBBQXX010000062.1:0-12208 GCA_038209235.1 Sphingomonadales bacterium
GACAGTGGTGCTGTAGATCCCTTGCGCGTTGAGCCGACCAAACGACAAGCTGGGAATGACGCTGTGCTCCTGCCCGCCATATTCGATCCGCAGCATCGGATAGCTGAACGAACCGTTGCGGCGGTCAGCGGGATCGGGGGCTTTGCCATGTTCGACATAGGCGCGGATGGCATTCTGCAAATTACCGACCGAGCGATCGTAATGGTCGGCAAGCGCAGCGATAGTCGTCTCTACAGTGTTCATGTCGGGTGCTTAACGACTTTGCGCGACAGTGTCATTACAGGAAAATCAACGCATGGTCTTTGTGTTTCAAATGGTTGCAAGGGGCGACAAGCTGCGGTTATGCTGGCGGCCAGAAACGCAATAGCGGGACAGGATATTCAGGCGAACACCACAGGCGCGGTGCGGTTTTGGCAGGCAACATCGGCAGCAGCAGCGCTGTTGACGGTAGCGTCGGCTCCCGCGCAGGCCCAGCAGCAGCAGCAGCAACGGCAGCAGCAGCAACAGGGCAGCCCTGATGACCGCACCGAGGTAACCGCCTTCACGCCAACCAGCGTTCGCGAAATCCTTTCGGCGTTCGGAACGTCGGTCATCGCTTCTGACCGGCAGAGCCCCGATGGCCGCACCTTTGTCGAGGCAAGCTTTGGCGACCTGAAGATCAACATGTTCTTCACCGCCTGCCCGCAAGCCCAACCGACCCAGTGCCAGGGGCTGTATATGCTCGCCTTCTGGCCCAAACCGGCAGAACGCAATGCGGCCAACCTTGCGCAGGCGGCGGGTGACTTCAACCGCAACTATGAATTTAGCAAGGCGGGGGTGTCCGGTGCCGGAGAGCCGTTTGTGGCGCGGTATCTGATCAGTGATTTTGGGGTGAAGCGCGGTACCTTGCGCCGCGAAATAACCAACTTCATGATCCTTGCACAGCGCTTCAACGCAGAAGTCGTCACACCGCCAGCGCAGTGACATCAATCCTTCCCTGCAAGGGGATGATCCGAACAAAAAAAGCCGGGCTCCATTGCTGGAACCCGGCGTGTTATGTCTGGTACTGAAACCCGGTCAGGCGGCGTCTGCTTCGCCTTGGGCTTCGTCTTCTTCGGGTTCATCAACCGGGATGGTGCCCGGTTCGGCATTGGGGTCGAACTTTTCGACGAAGCCAACTGGCTGCTGGTCTGCCTCGAACATCTGACGCATCACATCGACACCGGCCTTCTGCAGTTCGGCTTCGTCATCGCTGCGTGCGACGTTGACGGTGACATTCACCGACACTTCAGGGTGCAGCGCGATCTTGACCGGGAAGACGCCCAGGGTCTTGATCGGGCGGTCCAGCACGACCATCACCTTGGTGACTGCGGTCGCACCAGCACCATTGAGCGCATCGGCGATGTCGCGAACCGAGACCGAGCCGTAAAGCTGGCCGCTGTTCGACGAGGCGCGGATGAGCACGACCTGCATGCCATCGACGGTTTCGGCGCGCTTGGCGGCTTCATCGCGCTTGGCGACGTTGTCGGTTTCGATGCGCTCACGATTGGCCTCGAACACCTTGCGGTTGGCTTCGTTGGCGCGCAGCGCCTTTTTGTTGGGCAACAGGAAGTTGCGGGCATAGCCGTCCTTTACGGTGACAACGTCACCGATCGAGCCCAGCTTCTCGATCCGTTCGAGCAAAATGATCTGCATGGCGCTTGCTCCTTACTTCACGATGTACGGCAGCAGGCCGACGTGGCGTGCGCGCTTGATGGCCTTGGACAGCTCGCGCTGCTTCTTGCCCGATACAGCGGTGATCCGGCTGGGGACAATCTTGCCCCGCTCGGACATGAAACCCTG
Organism: Sphingomonadales bacterium; assembly: GCA_038209235.1. Classification (GTDB taxonomy): domain Bacteria; phylum Pseudomonadota; class Alphaproteobacteria; order Sphingomonadales; family Sphingomonadaceae; genus Blastomonas. Next base: position 1,822 of record JBBQXX010000062.1, read on the forward strand.
CAACAGGCGGACATCCTTGAAATCAATGACGGGAGCGTTCTTGCCCGAGAACGGGCAGGACTTGCGGCGACGGAAAAATGGACGTGCCATATGTCTTTATCCTTGTCTAACTCAGGAGTCGCGGTCGCGGCGGGGGCGACGTTCGCGGTCCTGCTTGCGCATCATTACCGACGGACCTGCTTCCAGTTCGTCGACGCGCACGGTCAGATAGCGGATGACATCTTCATTGATCGCGGTCTGGCGTTCCAGCTCGGCGACGACGCCTGCAGGGGCCTCGATGTTGAGCAGCACGAAATGCGCCTTGCGGTTCTTCTGGATCTTGTAGGCGAGATTGCGCAGACCCCAGGCCTCGGTCTTGGTGACCTTGCCCGCGTTGGTTTCGACAATCTCGGTTGCGGTTGCTGCCAGCGCATCAACCTGGGCCTGTGACAGGTCCTGGCGCGCCAGAAAGACATGCTCGTAAAGCGGCATGTGTGGGCTTCCTTCAGTCATCTGCCGATCGCTGATGCGCGCACCATGCGGCGCACCCCTCCGGCTTTCTTGCTATGCCCGAACGATCAATCGTCCAACGGCAAGCGCGGGCTAATACCCAAAGCCCTGAAGAAAGCAAGCGTGGAGACAAGGAAAAATGCCATGGTTCAGCTATCCGGTTCAGGCAGAAGTGCGGGTTGCGCCGTAGATGAGGACCTTGTTGCGTCCGCTGTTCTTGGCTTCATACAAGGCTGCGTCGGCGTTGCGCAGCACCTGGCGGTTGGGTTCGCTGGGGTCGAACGGAGCAACCCCGGCAGAAAATGTGACCTGACCGATGGTTGCACCATTGTCGCGGTTGACCAGCGATCGCTCCGCCAGTTCTTCGCGAACCACGTCGATCTGCTGCTTGGCCTCCGATGTACCGCAGTTCTCCAGCACGATGACGAATTCCTCGCCGCCATGCCGCGCAAGATGGCAGTTGCCCCGCCCGACCCGGTCGAGATGCTTGGCCACCAGTTGCAGCACCCGGTCACCGGCTTCGTGGCCGTGGGTGTCGTTGACCAGCTTGAAATGGTCGATGTCGATAAACGCTACAGACAGCGGTTCGAAGCGTTCCTTGGCGCGGATGACGGCAGCGGAGAACTGCTGCTCGAATGCCCAGCGGTTGGGCAGGCCGGTCAGCTGGTCGCGCTGCGCCTTGTCGTTGGCCTCATCAAGCCGACCGCGCATCTGGGTGAGCTTCTTCGTGCTCTGATCCAGGCTCTCGCTCGCCTTTTTGGTCGATTGCATCATCTGGGTGGTGATCTTGAGCAGCGCCTTAAACTGCGCTTCGATGGGCATGTCGGCCTGATCGACAGGATCGAGATCGCGCATCCATTCGAGTCGCGATTGCAGCGCCTCTGCATACGCCTTGCTTTCCTTGCCACTCTTGCTCAGCGTCTTGAAACCGCCGGCGAGCAACGCCTCGCTCTCCGATACCAGCGTGTTGAGGTCCTTGACCTTGATCTGGCCTTCGCACTCGTCGAGAATTTCGGCAACGATATCGGGTGACAGCCTGCCGTTGGCATCGAGCTTGCGGTTGACCGCATCGCGCATCAGCATGTTGCCGCCGTTCAGATATTCCCACGCCAGCCGGTAATGATCGGGCAAGGGATCAAGCTGGACCTGCTCCAGAAACGAGAAGATTTTCAGAAACTGCAGCTTGCTGATGTTTTCGAAGACGGCATCATCGCGCGCCGCATCGTCATCGGCATTGGCCTGACCTGAAAGGATGGAGGCGGCAAGCCTCATCCGGTCCCTGAAATTGCCGCGCTGTGCCTGTTGTTCTGCCATAGCCGGGTCCATCGTCCTTCATCAGCTGTTCACCAGCTTTAACGACCGCTTGCCCCGGCATTTAAGCGGAATCTTGATCTCGAAGCGGTTTTATCTGGCTCATTTCGGTCATTCTTGCCGACCACCGCCGACATTACGTCATAGGTGATGACCAAAGTTGGCGTGCTTTTGCCAGACCTGCATATTTTGGCTGATCGATCAGACAGTTCTCCACCGCCAGCATCCGCAGATGCGCGTGGATCGATGCAGTGACTGCGGCAGGATCGGCGCGCAGCGTGGCAGCCAGCGTGTCGGCATCGTCGCCGATCTCAGCCATCCGTCGCGCCTGGTCGGCTGCGAAAACCGGACCCAGCACCGCGTCACGCGCCGCCATGCCAAGCGCGTTGATCGCAACGTTAGCCTCGAACCGGGCATGGCCGCTGGTCTTGTCTTTAACGCTGCCCTGCAGCCACCGGCTCACCGCGTCGATCAAAGCCGACGCTGAAGGCACGCCGGTTTCGGTCATGCGATCCATCGCTGGCCAGACCATCGGTGCACCAGGCGTTGGCAAATCGTCCGTCAGCAACAACAGCAGATCGATCTCCACCTCGGACACCCGTCGCCCGATCACCAGCCGCTCTGGCCCGCCGTCTTCACCGCGCCGCCAGATATCGGCCATCACCAGACAGCAGATGCCCCACCAAAGGCACGCGTAGACAAGCCAGAACCGGAAGCGCGCGCGATCTGGCCGCTGACCCGTCAGCGTGGCGTAATGGCTCAGCATATCATCGGGCTGGCCAAATCCGCCCAACACCTTGTCATAGTGGCCAAAGCGCCAGCTGGGGGTGCAACCAAAGGCCAGGTCCTGCACCGGATCGCCCAGATGCGCGAGCTCCCAGTCGAGCACCGCCGACAGGCCATCGGGGGTGATCAGCAGGTTGCCCATGCGAAAATCGCCATGGCACAGCCGCGGCGCGACGGGATCGGGCAGCGCGCGCGCCAGCCAGCCGAACGCCAGCGCATAAACCGGAGACACCCCGCCGAGGCTGCGCCACTGGTCTTCGAGATCGGCGAGCATCATTGCCGGGCTGCGGTAAATGAGGGTCGCAGGCAGACAGCTGGGCGCGATGCTGTGGATCGCAGCAAGTTGCGCCGCCCATTCCACCGGCAGCAGCGCCAGCGCGCTGTCATAGCCAGGATCACGCAGCAGCACCTGCGGCAAGGCCTCACCGGGCGCGCACGCCATGACCAGACCTTCGCCCAGGCCATCTGCCGGCACCAGTCTAGCGCGCACCGCAGGCACGCGCACGCCATGTTGGCCTGCACATTCGATGATATCGGCCTGATCGCTCAACGACAGGCCGGCAGCATCGATCGTTGCGTCGCCTGGCGCAAGCCCGTCGGGCAGGCGGCGCAGGATCAACGCTTCGTTGCCCCAGACAAAGCGCCAGCTTTCCATGCTGGCACCGCCCGAAAGCCGCTCAAGCTCTATCAGCGGACCTTGGCTGCCCAGCCTGGCCCGACACAGGGTTTCCAGCCGCGTTGCAAAAAGTGTATCGTCCATAGCGCGCTGCTAATTGATCGGTTAACCGCCCGCAAGCTGCTTGCAACGTAGCGGCAACGGCGATAACCGGCGGCGCTCGATAGCAAAGCGGATGAGCTTTGCACGGATAGTCCAGATCGGGGCCCAGATCGGGGCCGAGATCGGGGCCCAGATCGGGGCGAGGGAAAGCAGGATCATGACACGCGCATTCATTTTTCCGGGGCAGGGCAGCCAGAAGGTCGGCATGGGCAAGGAACTGGCGCAGGACAGCCTGCAAGCCCGTGAGGTGTTTCAGGAAGTCGACGATGCTTTGGGACAGAACCTGTTCCGCCTGATGTGCGAAGGGCCAGTCGAAGAACTGCAACTGACCGAGAATGCGCAGCCTGCGATCATGGCCAACGCGATTGCGACGCTGCGTGTGCTGCAATACGAGGCGGGCAGCGATATGCCGGTGATGTTCTCGTTTGTCGCCGGGCATAGCCTGGGCGAGTATTCTGCTTTGTGCGCTGCTGGATCGGTCGATCTTGCCACCACCGCAAGGCTGCTGAAAATCCGTGGTCAGTCGATGCAGGCAGCCGTCCCGGTGGGCGCAGGAGCGATGGCGGCGCTGCTCGGCATCGAGTTTGAAGAAGCGTTGCAAGCGGCCGAACGCGCCGCACAGGGCGAGGTGTGCGCTGTGGCCAACGACAATGCCTTTGGTCAGGCGGTGATTTCGGGCCACACCAGCGCGGTCGAGCGCGCTTTGCCGATTGCAAAGGAGCTTGGCGCGCGCAAGGCGATGATGCTGCCGGTGTCCGCGCCGTTCCATTGTGCGCTGATGCAGCCCGCCGCTGACCGGATGGCAGGCACCTTGGCCGAAACCGAAATTGCCGCGCCCGTTGTGCCGATATATGCCAATGTTACCGCCGCTCCGGTCAGCGATCCTGCCGCAATCCGCGCCTTGCTGGTCGAACAGGTGACCAGCATGGTGCGCTGGCGCGAGTCGGTGATCGCGATGCAGGCAGCCGGCGCCGATCATTTCATCGAGCTGGGCGGCAGGGTGCTGGCGCCGTTGATCAAACGCATCGTTGAAGATGTGTTGAGCGAGAGCGTGGTCGATATGTACAATATCGAAAGCCTTCTGGAGGTGGTTTAAGCTGCCAATCGCCGCTTTGAACCGCATCCGCTCAGGCTGAGCGGGGTTGGTTGTTGCCAGAAATCACTTGCAAGGAGAGTCCTATGTTCGACCTGTCAGGCATGACCGCGCTGGTAACCGGGGCAAGCGGAGGCATCGGCTCGGCGATTGCGCGGGGGCTTGCAGCGCACGGTGCGCGGCTGGCGCTGTCGGGCAGCAACGCGGCCAAGCTTGCCGAATTTGCTACGTCTTTAGGCGGCGATCATGTCTCGCTGGCCTGCGACCTGTCTGACCCTGCCGCCGTGGACGCGCTGGTTCCACGCGCGATCGAGGCGCTGGGATCGCTCAGCATCCTGGTCAACAACGCAGGGATCACCCGCGACAATCTGGCGATACGCATGAAGGATGACGAATGGTCCGATGTCATCTGTGTCAACCTTGAAGCCGCCTTCCGGCTGTGCCGCGCGGCGGCCAAGCCGATGATGAAAGCGCGCTTTGGCCGGATGATCTCGATCACCAGCGTCGTCGGCGCAACGGGCAATCCGGGCCAGGCCAATTATGCCGCGTCCAAGGCAGGGCTGGTCGGCATGTCCAAGGCGCTGGCGGCTGAACTTGCCAGCCGCAACATCACGGTCAACTGCGTTGCGCCCGGCTTCATCGCCTCGGCCATGACAGGCGGGCTGCCAGATGCGCAGAAGACAGCGCTGCTGACGCGTATTCCTGCGGGCAAGCTGGGCGAGGGCGATGATGTGGCCGCTGCGGTGGTCTATCTTGCCAGCCGCGAGGCAAGCTATGTCACCGGCCAGACGCTCCACGTCAACGGCGGGATGGCGATGCTGTAGCGCGCCGCCCCTTGCCAGCGGTCAAAAGCGGCATTAGGGCGGGCTGATATTTTTCGTTCGCAATTCCACTTGGCACAAAATTGAAGGAACTCTGAATGAGTGAGACTGGGGACCGCGTCAAAAAGATCGTGATCGAGCATCTTGGCGTCGAAGCGGAGAAGGTCACCGAGGACGCAAGTTTTATCGATGATCTGGGGGCAGACAGCCTTGATATCGTTGAACTGGTGATGGCTTTCGAGGAAGAGTTTGGGGTCGAAATCCCTGACGATGCCGCCGAAAAGATCAGTACCGTCAACGATGCCATCAGCTATATCGACAGCCACAAAAGTTGATCTGCGCCGGTTGATCTGAGACAATTGATTTGGTTCTGGTGCAGGGGTTGAACCCATTGCGCCTGCACGGTCAGCATCTGCGACCGCAGGCGGACAGAGTTGCGGCGACCATGTGAAGATCGGATGGCTTCCCTGTCAGTCGCACAGCGACCAGGGAAGCCTTTTTCCGTTGGGGCTGGGCAGCAACGGCGACAGGCCATGCTGACCGCCCGGCAGGTTCAGGAATGCAGGAGTAAGGCGAATGCGCCGTGTAGTGATAACGGGTCTGGGTCTGGTGACACCGCTGGGTGCGGATGTCGAGACGGCCTGGGCCAATCTGATCGCCGCCAGATCGGGCGCGGGGACGATCACCCGGTTCGATGCGAGCGAGTATAAATGTCGCATCGCGTGCGAGGTCAAGCCCGCCGATCATCCCTATGGCTTCGATCCCAATCTGCGTGTCGATCACAAGGTCCAGCGGCAGGTCGATCCGTTCATAATCTTTGGCATCGATGCCGCAGGTCAGGCGCTGGAAGACGCAGGGCTCACCGATATGACCGAGCAGGAGCGTTTTCGCGCCGGTTGCTCGATCGGGTCGGGAATCGGCGGTCTGCCAGGTATCGCCAGCGAGTCGCTGGTGCTCAACGAAAAGGGACCCAGCCGGGTCAGCCCGCACTTCGTTCACGGCCGGTTGATCAACCTGATCTCGGGTCAGGTCAGCATCAAATACGGGCTGATGGGGCCGAACCATGCGGTCGTCACCGCCTGCTCGACCGGGGCACACTCGATCGGCGATGCAGCGCGTATGATTGCGCTCGATGATGCTGATGTGATGCTGGCAGGCGGCTCGGAGGGGGCGATCTGCCCGCTGGGTATTGCCGGGTTCGCGCAGGCGCGCGCGCTTTCGACCAAGTATAATGACCAGCCTCAAAAGGCATCGCGGCCCTATGATACCGGTCGCGATGGCTTTGTCATGGGTGAGGGTGCAGGCGTTGTCGTGCTGGAAGAATACGAACGTGCCAAGGCGCGTGGCGCAAAAATCTATGCCGAGGTTATCGGCTATGGCCTGACCGGCGATGCCTATCACGTCACCGCCCCGCACCCGGAAGGATCGGGCGCGTTCCGCTCGATGGAGATGGCGCTGCGCAAGTCAGGGCTGGCGCTGGAAGATATCGATTACATCAACGCCCATGGCACATCGACGCCGCTGGGGGACGAACTGGAACTGGGCGCGGTGCGCCGCCTGTTTGGCAGCGCCATCGAGACGATGTCGATGAGCAGCACCAAATCGGCGATCGGGCATCTGCTGGGCGGTGCAGGGGCGGTGGAATCGATCTTCTGCGTGCTGGCGATCCGCGACCAGATCGTGCCGCCGACGCTCAACCTCGATAACCCCAGCGAAAACTGCATCGGGGTCGATCTGGTCCCGCACAAGGCCAAGGAGCGCAAGGTCAAGGCCGTGCTCAACAACAGCTTCGGGTTCGGCGGCACCAATGCCAGCCTGGTCATGAAGGCGGTCTGACCCGATCATGCTGCGCCGCCTGGGCTGTATCGTAATTGCAGGAGCAGTGGCGCTGGTGCTGCTGATCGGTGGCAATTTCTATTGGGGCTGGACCGGATCTGGCCCGGCGCAACAGGAAATGGCGGTGGTCGTTCCGGCGGGCAGCACGCTGGCCCGTGCGGCGGACCTGCTGGAAGAGCAGGGCGCGATCAGTTCGGCAGGCGCGTTCCTCAGCCGCGCCAGGGTGTTCGGCAGCGATGCACCGATCAAGGCGGGCGAGTTCATCATTCCGGCCGGAGCCAGCAACGCACAGGTCCTGAACATATTGCAGGGCAGCGAATTCGTGCAGCGCATGGTCACCGTACCCGAAGGCATGCCCAGCATATTGGTGCACGAAAAGCTGATGCGTGAAACGTTGCTGACCGGCGACGTGCCGGTGCCCGCCGATGGATCGCTGCTCCCCGAAAGCTACAGCTTCGAGCGCGGCGAGAAACGCATCGCGGTGATGTTGCGGATGCAAAAGGCGATGCAGGATACGATCACCGAGCTGTGGCCCAAGCGTTCACCAGACACCGTGGCCAAGACCCCGCAGGAAGCAGTTACGCTGGCCGCCATCGTCGAGAAGGAAACCGGCAAGCCATCCGAGCGGCGGACGATCGCAGGGGTCTACAGCAACCGCATCCGCAAGGGCATGATGCTGCAGGCAGACCCGACGATCATCTACCCGATCACGCGCGGCAAGCCGCTGGGGCGGCGCATCCGCCAGTCAGAGATCGCCGATGTGAACGATTACAACACCTATGCGATGACCGGGCTGCCCAAGGGTCCGATCACCAACCCGGGCCGCGCCTCGATCGAAGCGGTGCTCAACCCGGCACGGACCGAGGCGCTGTATTTCGTCGCTGATGGCACCGGCGGGCATGTGTTCGCCAACACGCTGGCCGACCACAACCGCAATGTCGAAAAGTGGTTCGCGCTGCGGCGCGCACGCGGCGAGATGTGATCGTTGCGACCCGAGGCGCGGTCAGCGACTCCATCGGCGCTTCCTGGCGGTGATCGCCAACCAGATTCCCAAAGCGATCGATCCGGCAACCAGTGCCTGAACACTTAACAAGTTGACTGTCAGATTGGCGGAATCGCCAAACAGCCACGCGTTCTGCATGACCAGCCCGACCGCCGAGGCAATAAACAACCACATCGCCACGTTGCGCCGCAGCAACAGCGCGATCGCTCCGGCCGTGCCTGCGACCGTCGCCAGCACGAACCCGAAAAAGGCAATCGCCGGGCGCGATGCGTACAGCGCCTGCTGCGCCGGGTCGAGCTTGCTGACATCGCCCAGCCCGATCACCGGATCAAACAGCAGAGCCACCAGACCGATGACGTTCCAGGCGAGCAGCGCAATCGCAATCAGCCAGTACCAGCCAAGCGGGCGCGACATGATCATCATAAATCAGGCATCCTTCCAGATACAACCAGTATGAAGATTTGCGCTTCTTTTCGCAATGATGCCACGCAATTTTATAACCCGGCAAAACCGGCAAATTTTGTCAGTTGCGCTAGCGTCATCGATAAAATCGATCAGGCCGCGTGAATCAATTCGCTTCACATCGGTGGAGTGCGTTCCTAAATGCTGCACTGCACAACAGATTCCCCCATCGATCACAGGAGTATCATATTATGATCGGCCGCAACGTTCCCAATGTCTGCCTGAAAACGCGCGTGCGCGATGACAGCATCGAAGGTCCCAACCCGTTCCGCTGGCAGGACCAGTTGACCGGCGATCTGCTCGCCAACAAGCGCGTCATCATCTTTTCGCTGCCTGGCGCCTATACACCGACCTGCTCGAACGCACAGGTTCCCGGTTTCGAGGAACTGTACGACCAGTTCCGCGCCGACGGGATCGACGAAATCTACTGCGTATCGGTCAACGATTCATTCGTGATGTATCAGTGGGGCAAGTCGCTGGGCATCTCCAAGGTCAAGCTGCTTCCCGATGGGTCGGCGGATTTCACACGCCGCATGGGTATGCTGATCCGCAAGGATCATGTCGGATTTGGCGAGCGCAGCTGGCGCTATGCGATGGTCGTCGACAATGGCGTGGTCACCGAATGGTTCGAAGAGCCGGGCATCAACAACCATGGTCTGGACAGCGATCCTTACGGCGAAACCGCACCGGAGAACATTTTGGCCAAGATCAGGCAGCTCGAACCGGCCTGATAGTTTTTATATCTGATCCCGCAACGGGTCGCACGCGAGGGCGCGGGGCATATTGCTGCTCTGCGCCCTTTCGCTTATCGCTTGTCGTATGACGCCGCGCCGCGAACCCATCATCATGACCGCCAGCATGGGAGCTGCCGATCAGGCATGGGCCAACGGCCTGCGCCGCGCGCATTTTCCTGCGGAGCGCAACTTTCTCGATGCGCATATCACGCTGTTTCACCATCTGCCCGGGCATGCCGAGGACGAAATCGTGGCGCGCGCCAAGGCGCTCGCCGATGAGTTTGCGCCGCCTGCTGCTGTATTGAGCGAGGTCATGAACCTGGGACGCGGCGTGGCCTTCCGGGTGCATGCGCCGGGCGTGCTGGCAATCCGCGAGCTGATCGCAGAGGCGATGCATGGCCTGCTCACCGCGCAGGACCAAGGGCGGCCAAGGCTGCATATCACCGTGCAGAACAAGGTTGAACCCGCCGAGGCACGGGCCTTGCTGGCGAGCCTGACTGCCGGGTTTGAACCCCGGCCGCTGGCCATCGTCGGGCTGGCCCTGTATCGTTATATGGGCGGTCCATGGGAGCCGATCGGCAACTGGCGCTTTCGCGGCAAGGCGCAAATCTAGGCTCCTGAGGCTAACACTACTTTGGCAGGTCTGGATTGATTGGGTCGGTGAGAGGTTTGTCACAGTGCGGGCATCGTCGGATTGGAGGCCTTGCGAACAGGTCGAGGATGGCCTGTCTGACCGCTGGCATGCCTGGTCGTGGCGGCGGCCCCCCGACTCTTTTTTTTCCGTCCCGCTGCCTTGAGGCGGCGGGACTGGAGGAAGGCGTAGGCGATCATCGTCATCAAGGCATGTCGGTGTAATCCGGTCCAGGATCTGCCTTCGAAGGGGTCGAGTCCGAGCTCTTCCTTGAGCTGCTGGTGCGCTTGTTCGCAGATCCACCTAGTCATCTGGAACTAAAGTAAATTACATTGTATGAGACGCTTTCTGAGAAGGAGGCATTGATGGCGAACGTGTTTGCGCAGGGTCGTCCGATTGAGCCATTGCTGGTGACGTCGGAGGAGCGAGCCTATTTGGAGCGG
>JBBQXX010000063.1:0-12006 GCA_038209235.1 Sphingomonadales bacterium
TACCCATCGAAACGATTGTTGCGCGGGAAGCCGTTGGGCGGCAGGCGCCCTGCCGCACCGCGCGCCGCGCGCCACAGTCCCATGTCCTTTTCGGTGCGTACCCGCCCGCTGCCGCCACCCATGATCCAGCTCAGGCCCTCCTCCAGCCGGAACGTGGTGGCATCAGCAAGCGCGCCATCGCGATAGCGCTGCAACTGCACGCCCTGACCGCGCGCCATCACCGGCAGTTCGGTCAACGGAAACACCACCAGCTTGCGGTTTTCGCCCACCACCGCGACATGGTCTGCGCTGGTCGGCACCTTGCGGACGACCATCAGCTGCACTCCAGCCTTCAGATTGACAACTTGCCTCCCCTTGCGCGTCTCGGCGATCAGCTCGCGCATGTCCGCCAGAAAGCCACGTCCGTTCGATGCGGCGAGCAGCAGCCGACCGGCGGGGTCATAGCGCATCAGCGCAATCAGCTGCGCCTCGCCTTCCAGATCGACCATCGTGCGCACCGGCTCCCCGAAACCGCGCGCACCCGGCAGCTTTTCTGCCCCCAGCGTATAAAACCGACCATTGTCGAGCGCGATCAGCAGCTTGTCGGTCGAATAGGCGTGGAACGCGAACGCCGGGCCATCGCCCTCCTTGAACTTGCTCAGCTCCGGCAACGCCATGTCGGCATGGCCCTTCATGGCCTTGATCCAGCCCCGCCGTGACATGATCACCGTCACCGGCTCGCGTTCGATCATCGCCTCCAGCGGGATTTCGCGTGCGGGTCCAGCCTCCCGCAAGTCAGTGCGGCGCCTGCCGATTGCGGTGGTTTCGGCATACAACGCGCGCAGCCTCGTCAGGTCCTTGTTCAGCCGCTTTTTCAGCAATCCCGGATTGGCGAGCAGCTTTTCCAGACCCTCGGCTTCCTTGACCAGCGCATCATGCTCGCGGCGCAGCTCCATCTCTTCAAGCTTGCGCAAGGAGCGCAGCCGCATGTTGAGGATCGCCTCTGCCTGCCGGTCGTTCAGCGCAAATTCGGCCATCATCACCGGCTTGGGGTCATCGCGCGTGCGGATGATCTCGATCACCCGGTCGAGGTTCAGGTACGCAATGATGTAACCGCGCAGCAGCTCGAGCCGCGCCGCGATCTTGTCGAGCCGGTGCTGCGTCCGGTTGGTGAGGATCAGGATCTGATGCCGCAGCCACGATTCGAGCAGCGGCTTGATGCCCATCACCCCGGGGGTGTGCGTTTCGTCGAGCACGTTGAGGTTGAGCGGAAAACGGATTTCCAGATCGGTCAGGCGGTAAAGACTGTCCTTCAGGATGTCCGGATCGATATTGCGGCTCTTGGGCTCCAGCACGATGCGGATCGTCTCGTCCGATTCATCGCGGACATCGGCGAGGATCGGCAGTTTCTTGTCGCCGATCAGCGTGGCGATCTGCTCGATCAGCTTGCCCTTTTGCACCTGATAGGGGATTTCGCTGAGCACCAGCTGCCAGGTGCCGCCGGGCAGCTTTTCGATGCCGGACGCTTCCCAGTTGCCGTCAGCATCTTTGCCGGTCGAATAGCGCGCGCGCAGGCGAAAGCCGCCGCGTCCGGTGCGATAGGCAGCGCTGATCGTCGCGCTGCTGTCGACCAGCAGCCCGCCTGTGGCAAAATCCGGCCCGTGAAATACCGCCATGATCTGTTCATGGCTGGCCTCGGGCTGATCGATCAGCAGCATCGCTGCATCGATCACCTCGGCAGCGTTGTGCGACGGGATCGATGTCGCCATGCCCACCGCAATGCCGCTTGCGCCATTGGCCAGCAGGTTGGGGAACAGGCCGGGGAAGATCTCGGGTTCTTCCTCCTCGCCATTATAGGTGGGCTTGAAGGTGACCGTGCCTTCATCCAGCCCGCTCATCAGCTCGATGGCGGTGCGGGTCAGGCGGGCCTCGGTGTAGCGATAGGCCGCCGCGTTATCGCCATCGACATTGCCGAAATTGCCCTGGCCATCGACCAACGGATAGCGCAGCACGAAGTCCTGCGCGAGCCGGACCATCGCATCGTAAACCGACGCATCGCCGTGCGGATGATATTTGCCGATGACATCGCCGACGACGCGCGCACTTTTCTTGTACCCGCTGGCCGGATCGAGCTTCAGCTGGCGCATCGCCCAGAGCAGGCGGCGGTGAACGGGTTTCAGGCCATCGCGCAGATCGGGAAGCGAGCGCGCGGTGATCGTCGAAAGCGCGTATACGAGATAACGGTCCGACAATGCGCGGTCGAAAGAGGTGTTCTCGATTTCGGGGATATCGTCGCCGCGCCCGGCGCTCGCATCATCAGCCATGGATCAGCGCCTAGTGGATTGATTTTGACGTTCGAGTCCCGCTTCGAATGTCAAAATCATGAAATCCACTAGAAACATACAATTACTAGTGGTCCTGATGATTGCGACATTTGCTCCAGCCCAAGCCGGATTGGGATGTAAATGTCAGAACCGAACCACTAGCAGCGCGGTTGCTGCAAAGCGAGGGGGCAGCCGCCGTTTATCTGGGGAAAAACCTGTGCCTGTGGCGATCAGAACGCGCCGTGGCGGCCTTTGCCGAGCGCAAAGCTGCTCGCGCCGTTGAGTGTTTCGCCGCTCTGGATCGTTTCTCGCCCTAACTGCGCCTCCAATGCAATCGCATCGGCATCGCTCAACTGCCATTGCGCCAGAGCCGATGCCCGGTCGTTGCGCATGCACGTTTGCGGGAAGGCGGCGATCTGGCTGGCCAGGTCGACCGCAAGTTCCAGCGCGCCGCCGTGCCGCGTGACCCGGTTGGCCAGACCCATCTCCAGCGCCTCTGCTGCGCCGACCTCGCGTCCGGTCAGCAGCAGGTCCATCGCGCGCGACTGGCCAATCAGGCGCGGCAGACGGATCGTCCCCATATCGACCAGCGGTACCCCGAAGCGGCGGCAGAACACACCCATGCGCGCGGTCTCGGCCATCACGCGCAGATCACACCACAACGCCAGCTCCATTCCGCCAGCAACCGCATAGCCTTCGATCGCTGCAATCACCGGCTTGGTCATCTGCATCCGCGTCGGCCCCATCGGTGCCATGCCGCCATCGGTAACCGGCCGCCGGTCGCCGTCGCTCAGCGCCTTGAGGTCGGCCCCGGCACAGAAATATCCGCCCGCGCCATGCAGGATCGCGACGTGCACGCTGTCATCGGCATCGATCTGCTCGAATGCCGCGAACAGTTCCAGCGCGGTTGCGCCATCCACCGCGTTGCGCCGCTCGGGACGGTTGATCGTCACGATGGCCACCGCCTGCTTGTGATCGAGCTTGACGTTCATCGGCATGACCGTTGCACCGACAGGGTTAAGCAAAACGCGGCAAAACGCGGTTTAGCTGGCTTAACCATCAATCGAACCAGTGCTTCTTGATCTTCACGCCATCGCGCTCGTTGTCCCAGATGATCGACATGATCCACCAGCGTTCGAGCGTGTCATCGCTCAGGCTGCCATGCCACAGATGGATCATGTTGATGCCGCGAAACTGCACCTTCTTGGCATCGGGAAGTTCGCGCGCTTCATATGCGGACATGACATGCGCGATCTGGCCAAAGCGCTGCGTAGAACGCCGGGTTTCGATCTCGTAGAACGACTTGCCCGCCAGCAACGGAATGGTCGCAGCCATAAACTCGTCAAACGTCAAGGCAAATGCCACCGGCCTGCCATCCACGATCCGCGTGCGGGTGATCAGCGCTCGGGGATGGAAAAGCTCGCGGTCACGATCCCAGTCCTGTCCGCCCGGCGGCCCCGAAATACATTCATACAGCGCACGGATAACGCCGTCGATCCTGGAGTACGCCGCCTTGTCCGGCTTGTCCTTGGTCATCGCCCCTCCAAAACCATGGTCTCAACCTTTTATCAACGCGCTGCTTAGCATCTGTGGATGACCGTATCGCGAAAAAACCGCGGACCAGCAACATCCGTCAGCCCAATTGCGCGGGCGGCGGCAAGCGGCTATAGCAGCGCCGAAAAGACGCCCCGGCACTGCGCGCTCTGGCCGCTGAACCGGGGCGTCATGATTTTTACGGAGACCTGCGCCATGACCCGCCGCCGCCAGATTTACGAAGGCAAGGCCAAAATCCTTTACGAAGGACCCGAGCCGGGCACGCTGATCCAGTATTTCAAGGATGATGCGACCGCGTTCAACGCCCAGAAAAAGGGCACGATCAACGGCAAGGGCGTGATCAACAACCGCATCAGCGAATATGTGTTCACCCGGCTTGCCCATATCGGCATCCCCACGCACTTCATCCGCCGCCTGAACATGCGCGAGCAGCTGATCCGGCAGGTGGAAATCGTGCCGATCGAAGTGGTGGTACGCAATGTCGCTGCAGGGTCGATCTGCAAGCGTCTGGGGCTTGAGGAAGGCCAGCCGCTGCCACACACGCTGATCGAATATTGCTACAAGGATGACGCGCTGGGCGATCCGCTGGTCGCAGAAGAGCATATCGCCTGTTTTGGCTGGGCCACGCAGGAAGAGATGCAGGACATCTCGTCGATGGCGATCCGCATCAACGATTTCATGTGCGGCATGTTCGCGGCTATCGGCATCCGGCTGATCGATTTCAAGCTGGAATTCGGCCGCCAGTTCGACGGCGAATTCTCGCGAATCATCCTGGCCGACGAGATCAGCCCCGATGGTTGCCGCCTGTGGGACATGGACACCGGCGAAAAGCTCGACAAGGACCGCTTCCGCCGCGATCTGGGTGGTGAGGTCGAGGCCTATCAGGAGGTCGCGCGCCGCTTGGGGCTGCTGCCCGAGGGCGGCGAGAACGAAGTGCTCGACCTCGACAGCCACCGCCGCCGCCGGGGCAAGTAAGCTCCCGTTCTCTGCGGCATTACACTTTACGTTTCCGTCATCTTGCGCAGCCTCGCTTCGCATGCAACATTTCCGTAACACGCGAGCAACAAGCGGGCGGAGATGGATCGAAACGAAAGGCTCCCTTTTTTGATCATGCGATCAGTGCTGGCTCCACTGGCCTTTGCCGTTTTTGCGCTGTGTTCAACGCCGTCCTTTGCAGGTCCTGCCGCATCAACCGAGACCGCCGCTGCGCCGGATATTATCCGCGACGAACCGGCCATCGCCAGCGCCTGGGGTTACGCCACCAGCGATCTTGCGCCCGATCCCGCGATCCGGCTGGGCATATTGCCCAACGGCATGCGCTATGCCATCCGCCACAATGGAACCCCCGCCAGCACTGCGGTGATGCGGCTGATGATCGATGTCGGATCGACCGCCGAGGCCGACGACGAGCGCGGGCTGGCGCATTTCATCGAGCATATGGCATTCAACGGCACCACCAATGTGCCCGAAGGCGAGATGGTCAAGATCCTCGAGCGCATGGGTCTGGCGTTTGGCGCGGACACCAACGCTTTTACCAGCTACGACCAGACCGGCTATCTGCTCGATCTGCCCAATGTGCGGGCTGAGACCGTCGATACCGCGCTGTACCTGCTGCGCGAGACCGCAAGCGAGATCGGCTTTGACCCGCAAGCCATCGAGCGCGAACGCGGTGTAATCCTCTCCGAACTGCGCACCCGCGCCAATTATGCGCAGCGTAACCGCGAATCGCTGTTCACCTTCTCGGTGCCCGACACACGCATCGCCACGCGCTCTCCGATTGGCGACAGGAGCGTGATCGAGACTGCGCCGGCAGCACGGTTCCGCAGCTTTTATGAGCGGCATTATACGCCGGGGCGCAGCACATTGATCGTTGTGGGTGATGTCGATGTTGCCGCGATCGAGGCGAAGATCATTGCCAGCTTTGGCAACTGGCAGGCAAAGCAGGGCGAAGCGCCGCAAGTCGCGTTGGGACAGATCGATAGCGAGCGCGTCGATGAAGCCAATGTCTTCGTCCACCCGGCGATCGACGAGGTTGCGACCGCGATCCGTTTTACCCCTTATGTCGAGGAAGCCGATACCCGCGCCACGCGCCGCGAAAAGCTGACCCGGGCGCTGGCCTATAATATCGTCGGACGCAGGCTGGGGCGGATCGCGCGGCAGGAGAATGCGCCGTTTGTCGGCGCTTCCATCGGCCGCTCCGATGTCTACAAGATCGCCAACCAGTCGGTGCTGAATGTCGGCACCCGCGATGGCGAATGGCAGCGCGGGCTGGCCGCTGCCGAGCGCGAGGTGCGCGCCGCGTTGCGCTATGGCTTTACCGAGGCGGAGCTATCCGAACAGATCGCCAATTTCGCAACCGGTTATGAAAACGCGGTGCGCGGTGACCAGACGCGGCCAAATGAACAGCTCGCCGACCAGATCATCGGCATGGCCAAGGATGGCATGGTCGTCACGACAACCCAAAGCCAGCTTGAGCGCTTTAATGCGCTGCGTGGCAGCCTGACGCCCAAGCGGGTGTTAAAGGCGTTCAAGCGCGACTTCGGTACGCTGGACAAACCGCTGATCCACCTGTCCACCAAGGTCGATCCGGCAGGCGGCACATCAGCCGTGCGCCGGGCCTTTGCCGATTCACGCAAGGCCGCAGTCAAGAAACCCGAGGCGCGCGATGCGCAAGCCTTTGCCTATCAGGATTTCGGTGCGCCCGGCGCGGTGGTCGCCGATGGCCGCATCGAGGATCTGGGAATCCGCACCATCCGTTTTGCCAACAATGTACGGCTGAACCTCAAGAAGACCGATTTCGACAAGAACCGCGTGCTGGTGTCGCTACGCATTGATGGCGGTGACCTGTTGTCATCGAAGGAAAACCCCGAAGCCACCAGCCTGATGAACATCTTCGTGCGCGGCGGTCTGGAGGCGCACAGCCTGGATGATCTCTATTCGATCTTCGCCGGGCGCGCGGTATCGCTCAATTTCGGATCGGGGGAAGATTATCTGGGCGGCTATCTGGCAACCACGCCCGATGATCTGGCGCTGCAGATGCAGGTGCTGACCGCGTTCACCACGCAGCCGGGCTATCGCGCCGAGGCGATCGACCAGTATCGCAGCTATCTGCCCAATTTCTATGCGCGGCTGAACGCCACGCCCGAAGGCGCGATCGGCAGCCAGATCGGCGCGATCCTGTCGGACAACGACCCGCGCTTTTCGCTGGCGGACAAGGCGGTATTCGAGAAGCTGACCTTTGACGACCTAAAGGCCTCGATCGGCGACCGGCTGGAGCGCGGCGCGGTTGAAATAGGGCTCGTGGGTGACTTCGACGAAGATGCCGCCATCGCTGCGGTCGCAGCAACCTTCGGTGCTTTGGCCGAACGCGAGGCGGAGTTTCGCGGCTATGACGAATCGCGTGACCGGCGTTTCACACAGAACCGCGCGCCGCGCGTATTGCCCCATACCGGCGAGGCCGATCAAGCGCTTGTCGAGTTCTACTGGCCAACCACCGATGACGGCGATTATCGGGAAGATGTCCGTCTGCGGCTGCTGGCCGAGCTGCTCCAGATCAAGGTCACCGACGAAATCCGCGAGAATCTGGGGGCAAGCTATTCGCCGGTGGCGCGCTCGTTCACGTCATCGATCTACCCTGGTTATGGCTATATCCAGATCAGCACCAATGTCGCGACAGGCGATGTCGATCGCGTCGCGGCTGCCGTCAAGCAGATCGCGACCGAGCTGTCTGCTCCGCTGCCGATGATCGGTGTGCCTGCGCCTCCCTCGCCGATTGCTGCCGACGAACTCGCGCGCGCGCGCGCGCCGATTCTGGAAAACATCGCCAACAGCATCAAGAATAACAGCAGCTGGCTGGGGATTGTCGATGCCGCGCAAAGCAAACCGGCCAAGCTGGATCGCTTCAGGAGCGGCGGGACCGCATTTGGCAAGGTGAGTGCAGATGATCTGCTGGTGCTGGCGCGGACCTATCTGGCGCCAGACCGGGCGCTGCTGATCCAGTCGCTTTATGATACCGCCGGGGACAGTGCCACACTGGCGGCGCGCATCCCGCCGGTAACCACCAACGCTGCGCCGCGCTGATTGAAGATTTCACCGTTGTCAGGCGCGGGCACGGTAGCCACTGATGATCCCGAAGATGAACGCCATGAACAAGGCCAGCTGGACATGCCCCTCCGGGTCTCGCCAGCCAACCATATCGTGCCCGAAAGCAAACAGCGCGATGAACATTGCCAGCGATAAGCCTGCCATAATTCCCCCAATTGTGGGGCAAAGGTTATGCAGGTTAGGTTTCAGCCATGTTGTCAACGAAGGTTAACGCATGGCGGTGCCGCACCTGCCCCCTTGCCCCGCAGCCGACGCACGGTATAGGGCAGGCCATTCATTCTGCCAGGAGGACGCCCGATGAAGGCCCGCATCCATGTGACCTTGAAAGACGGCGTGCTTGACCCGCAAGGCAGGGCCATCCATCACGCGCTTGAAGGGCTGGGCTTTGACGGGGTGAACGATGTCCGCGCCGGTCGGCTGATCGAACTGACGCTGAAAGATGGCACCAGCGATGCCGATATCGATGCGATGTGCCGCAAGCTGCTCGCCAATATGGTCATCGAAAATTATCGCGTCGAGCTGGTCCAATGAAATCGGCGGTGATCACCTTCCCCGGTTCCAACTGTGACCGCGATCTTGCGGTGGCGATCGAACGGGTCACCGGACACGCGCCGATCCGCCTGTGGCATGGTGAACACACCTTGCCCGATGGTCTGGACCTGATCGGGGTTCCGGGCGGCTTTTCTTATGGCGATTATCTGCGGTCAGGTGCCATGGCGGCGCGATCGCCAGTGGTCGGTGCGGTCGCGCGGGCGGCATCGCGCGGGGTTGCGGTGCTTGGCATCTGCAACGGATTCCAGATCCTTACCGAAGCCGGGCTTCTGCCCGGTGCGCTGATGCGCAATGCCGGTACCCGCTTTGTCTGCCGGACCGTTGGCTTGACGGTAGAGAACAGTTCCAGCCGGTTTACGCAGCGGTATCGACACGGCGAGACGATCCGCATTCCGGTGGCGCATCATGATGGCAACTATTTTGCCGATGATGCCACGCTCGACCGCATTGAGGGCGAAGGCCAGGTGGCGTTCCGTTATGCCGAGCCGGTGAACGGATCATCGCGAAGCATCGCCGGTGTTGTGAACGGCCAGGGCAACATCCTGGGTATGATGCCCCACCCTGAACGCGCGGCTGAACCGCGTCACGGCGGCAGCGATGGGGCAAGGCTGTTCGAAGCACTGGCGCATTCAGTGC
Organism: Sphingomonadales bacterium; assembly: GCA_038209235.1. GTDB lineage: Bacteria > Pseudomonadota > Alphaproteobacteria > Sphingomonadales > Sphingomonadaceae > Blastomonas. The sequence continues at coordinate 9,150 of JBBQXX010000063.1, forward strand.
TGGAGCGCGCCTGAATTGACCTGTGTTAGCCGAAATGAGAGGCGCGATATTCGCCGAACAGTTCGGTTACATCTTCTGCCCCCATCGGGCGGCCATAAAAATAGCCCTGAATTTTCTTGCAGCCCAGACCGCGTATCACGTCGACCTCGTGCTGTGTTTCGGCGCCTTCTGCGGTCGTGCTCATGCCCAGGCTGTCGGCCATCGCCACCACCGCGCGGATGATGGCGATGCTGGCGGGCAGGCCCTGCGCCGCGCCCTGGACGAAACTGCGGTCAACCTTGATCGTGGTGAAGCGCGTCTTGCTGAGATAGCCCAGCGCCGAATAGCCGGTGCCAAAGTCATCCAGCGAAAGCCCGACACCCAAAGCCAGAATGCGGTCGAGTGTTTCGCCGGCGCGTGATCCTTCGCGCAAGAATACGCTTTCGGTCACTTCCAGCTCAAGCCGCTGCGGCGGCAGTCCGGTTTCAGACAGGGCCTCAACGACCGTATCGACAAAGTCCGCCTCGTAAAGCTGTTCTGCCGAAACGTTTACAGCCACCTTGACGTTGGCAGGCCACAACACTGCCTGCCGGCAGGCCCGGTGTAAAACCCAGTTGCCGATCGGCACGACAAGCCGCGCGTCCTCAGCCAGCGGGATGAACTTGGCAGGCGAAATCTGGCCCAGTTCCGGATTGAACCAGCGCAGCAGCGCCTCAAACCCGACCAGCGATTCGCTCGCCGCATCCACCACCGGCTGATACGCCAGGGTGAATTCGTCTTTTTCCAGTGCTTTGCGTAGCGCCATTTCCATGACACGACGTTCTTCGGCGTGGCTGTGCAACTTCGTCTCGTAGACATTGTGCCGCCCGCCGCCTTCATCCTTTGACCGGTAGAGCGCAAGATCGGCGCTGCGCATCAGCGTTTCCACCGTGCGGCCATCGCGCATGCCATTGGCAGAACCGACGCTCGCACCAATAAACAGGGTATTTTCATCGACCTCGTATGGCCGCGACAAAACATCAATGATGCGCCCGGCCAGATCGGATATGCGCTGGCCGTCGCCGGTATCGCGCATCACAACCGCAAATTCGTCGCCACCCAGACGGCCGCACATTTCGTCCTTGCCCATCAACGACCGCATCCGCAGCGATACCTGCGCAAGCAGCCGGTCGCCGACAAGATGGCCCAGCGTGTCGTTGACCGACTTGAAGCGATCCAGATCGATCATCAGAAGGCCACAGCGGCAGTTCCACTTTTCGCATTCCTTTATCGCACGATCGAGCGCTTCGGTAATCTGCAGCCGGTTGGGCAGCCCGGTGAGCGTGTCATAACGCGCCAGCCGCGCGATCTTTTCTGCGCTTTCGCGGTTCTGGGTGACGTTTGATCCGACGCCGCGGAAACCGATGAACGCGCCGGAATCGTCGTATTTGGGAGAAGCAGACAGTTCCCACCACAGGACCTTGTCCTCGCTCAGCACCTTGACGACAAGATTCGAAAAGCTTTCACGCCGGGTCAATTTATCGGACAGTATGTGCAGGCTGGGGGGCAGATTGCCGCTCTCCCAAGCCTTGCCGGCAATCAGCTGGGTGATTGGCACGCCCTCGATGTCTTTGGCTTCGCGTCCAGAGGCGAAGGCAAAGCGCGGACTGGCCGCAATTATGCGCCGTGCCGAATCGATCTGCCACAGCCAGTCGGCATCGCCTTCCTCGAACTCGCGCAGCAGCAAGCTGACCACCTCGTCCTTTTCCGCAAGGCCCACCTCTGACAGCTTGAACATCAGATAAGCGCGGGCGTTCTCAAAACCAGACAATGCCAGCAGGATCGAAAAGCAAGCAATCGCACCGATGGTGACCATATCGCCGATTTGCCAATAGGCGATGATCGACGCCGTCATCAGCACCAGATTGAACAGAAAGGCACCCAGCGGCAGCGCGTTGAGCAGCAAAGTGCTGCCAACCACCAAGGCGGCCACAATCGTCCAGACCGTCGCCAGTTCAACTGGGCCTGCAACAGGAGCAAACACCAGGATCGGGATGCACCAGACAAACGCTATGAGGCTGGTCGCCGCCACCAGCTGCAAAACGAATCGCCGGGCAACATGATCATGATTGACCATGCCGCTTTGCCGATAAACGATTGCGGGAATACACAGCGCAGCGCCCAGCAGGGCCATCCATCCCACCAGGTACCAAAGCGGAAGCGATCCGGCAAATAGCTGGCAAACCATGAGGCCCAGCACCAGATTGGTCATCACTCGCAAATTCGCATAGCGGGCAAGCCCGGTATACTGGATAGCGCGGAAATGATCCCAATCGCCCTTGGCCGGATCGCGCAGGCCTAGAACCGCCATCACGGGCAGGTCACTTGCCATCGACCGATTATGATTGGTGTTGCTCACCGCAACGGGAATAGCGAAACAAAGTTAGCGAACAGTAACCGTGCCGCCTGCTACCCAAGGTATTTTACTGGATGGATACCGTGCCTGCAACCGTCGCATTTGCGCAGGTTGCAGGGCATGGCGGTTCAGCGCGCCGCCGCTGCTGCGACGGCGTTGACTCAGATAACCGAAAGAATAATGACGGCGCTGCTGACAAAGGCAGCGGCCAGATTGAATGCTATACGCATGACGAACTCCTGCTTGTTTTGGAATTGGCCTTGTAGACATTCCTGCTCCATACGCTCAAATAGACCTCGTCCTATCCAAAACAATTGCAATTCACTTCCATGCAAGTGCATTAAACGCAATCGATGGTGGTCACTCCGTCAAATCGGCGTGGGCCTTGTCCCGGTTGCGTCCATCAAACGCCGTGATCTGAGCGGCAAGGCCATGGCCTTCATCCAGGCAGCGATAATCGACCGACCAACTGTCAGGATGCGA
>JBBQXX010000064.1:0-12001 GCA_038209235.1 Sphingomonadales bacterium
AGCTTTTCAGGGGTTACCAGTTCAAATTGCAGCGCCATGGTTTTTACTCTTTTCCCTCCCGCTTACGGGAAAGGCTTTAAGGGGCATGCGGGGTAAAGCCAGGTCGTCAACAACCGGCCACCCCAACCCCTCCTGCAAGCAGGAGGGGAGGGTTTTGGCTCAGGCAGCTTCGGCCATCTTCTTGCCCTTTTCGACGGCCTCATCGATGCCGCCGACCATGTAGAAGGCCGCTTCGGGCAGATAGTCATACTCGCCGTCGACCACTGCCTTGAACGAGCGCACCGTGTCCTCGATGGCGACGAACTTGCCCGGGATGCCGGTAAAGACTTCAGCGACGTGGAAGGGCTGGCTGAGGAAACGCTGGATCTTGCGTGCCCGCGCGACGGTCAGCTTGTCCTCTTCGGATAGCTCATCCATCCCCAGAATCGCAATGATGTCCTGCAGCGACTTATATTTCTGCAAGGTTTCCTGAACGCGGCGGGCGGTGTCATAATGCTCTTGGCCAACAACCGCAGCGGTCAACACCCGGCTGGTCGAATCGAGCGGATCAACCGCAGGATAGATACCCAGTTCGGAAATCGCACGGTTCAGCGTGGTGGTCGCATCAAGATGCGCAAACGAGGTGGCTGGCGCAGGGTCGGTCAAGTCATCGGCGGGCACGTAGATTGCCTGAACCGAAGTAATCGAACCCTTGTTGGTCGAGGTGATGCGCTCCTGCAGAGCGCCCATATCGGTCGACAGCGTCGGCTGATAGCCCACCGCCGAAGGAATACGGCCCAGCAACGCCGACACTTCCGATCCGGCCTGCGTGAAGCGGAAAATGTTGTCGACGAAGAACAGCACGTCCTGGCCTTCCACATCGCGGAAATATTCTGCAATGGTCAGGCCCGACAGGGCGACGCGCGCGCGTGCGCCCGGAGGCTCGTTCATCTGGCCGAACACCAGCGCCACTTTCGATCCTTCAGAGGTCGGGTTGCCATCGGCATCCTTGGCGATCACACCTGCATCGAGGAATTCGTGATACAGGTCGTTGCCTTCGCGGGTGCGTTCACCCACGCCGGCGAACACAGATGTTCCGCCATGGCCCTTGGCGATGTTGTTGATCAGTTCCTGGATCAGCACCGTCTTGCCCACGCCCGCGCCGCCGAACAGGCCGATCTTGCCGCCCTTGGCATAAGGCGCGATCAGATCGATCACCTTGATGCCAGTGACCAGAACTGCGGTCTCGGTCGACTGGTCGACGAATTCGGGGGCCTTTGCGTGGATCGGCGCAAACCGCTTGGCATTGACTGGCCCGCGCTCATCGATCGGCTCGCCGACGACGTTAAGGATGCGACCCAGGGTTTCTGGGCCAACCGGCATGGTGATCTGTGCACCGGTGTCAGTCACTTCCTGACCGCGCGTCAGACCATCGGTGCCGTCCATCGCGATGGTGCGGACCGTGTTTTCGCCCAGATGCTGCGCAACTTCCAGCACCAGCCGGTTGCCGTTGTTGTCGGTCACCAGCGCGTTCAGAATCGCGGGCAGATTGTCATCAAACGTCACATCGACGACCGCGCCGATAATCTGGCTGATCTTGCCGACATTGTTGGTTTTTGCCATAAAATTTTCCTACAAAAATCCAGATATAACTTTTTGAATTGAGGTATTTACGTATATGCCTCACTTCTTTAGTCAAATCTTCAATTGCCTAAAATAGTTACTTGTGGATGCGAATGCGAAAACCAGTAACCTAGTTGATCGCTTCGCAGGTAGCATCACAAAGCCTCGGCGCCCGCGATAATTTCGATCAGTTCGGTTGTAATAGCTGCTTGCCGGGTGCGGTTGTAGACGATTGTGAGCCCGTTGATAAGGTCGCCGGCATTGCGGGTGGCATTGTCCATCGCGGTCATCGATGCGCCTTGCTCGGATGCCATATTTTCCAGCAACGCCCCGAAAATTTGCGTCGTCACATTGCGCGGCAGCAGTTCGGCGAGGATTTCTTCCTCATCGGGTTCATATTCGACTGCCGCATCGCTGGCCGGCACGACGCCTTCGGGGATCGCAACCGGGATGATCTGACGGCCCACAGGCTCCTGAACCAGCGCCGAGCGGAACTTGGAATAGAACAGGTGCGCGACATCGAAGCTGCCCTGTTCATACATCGCGATCAGATCGGCAGCGATCGCCTGCGCTTCGGTAAACCCTTGAACTTTTAGCGCGGTGGTGTCGTAATAGCGGTCGATCTGCTTGGGATATTCGCGCACGATGACCGCGCGACCCTTGCGGCCCACCAGATAGAAACGCACGGTCTTGCCCGCCGCTTCGAGCGCGCGTGCCTTGATGCGCGCGGCCTTGACGATATTGGCGTTGAACGCACCACACAGGCCGCGATCCGACGAGGTGACGATGATCAGGTGAACCTGATCCTGGCCGGTGCCCGCCAGCAGCCTGGGGCTGGAATCGCTGATCGCGATCTTGGCCCCGAGCGATGCCATCACCCGCTCCAGACGTTGCGCATAAGGACGCGCAGCTTCCGCCGCCGCCTGCGCCTTGCGCAGTTTCGCCGAGGCAACCATCTGCTTGGCCTTGGTGATCTTCTGGGTCGATTTGACCGAGGCGATCCGACCTTTAAGTTCTTTCAGACTGGCCATGGTGTCCTAACTTCAAACCCTGTTCGGTTTTCCCGCGAAGGCGGGAAGCCATCTCTTGCCATTTCACCCCGCACGACGCTCGGGCGATGGGCCCCTGCCTGCGCAGGGGACCAGCATTCAACCAAATGTCTTGGCGAAACCGTCCAGCGCAGCTTTCAGGCTGGCCTTGGCGTCATCACTCAGATCCTTGGTGTCACGAATGGTGCCGAGCAGATCGGCATGATCGGTGCGCAGGAAGCTGAGCATCGCGGCTTCATATTCGCCGACGCGGTTCACCGGCAGCGCGTCGAGATAACCATTGGTACCGGCAAAGATCGATACAGTCTGCTCTTCGAACGGCAGCGGGCTGTACTGCGCCTGCTTGAGCAATTCGGTCAGCCGCGAGCCGCGGTTGAGCAGCTTTTGCGTCGATGCATCCAAATCCGATCCAAACTGCGCGAACGCCGCCATCTCGCGATACTGCGCCAGCTCAAGCTTGATCGATCCCGAAACCTTCTTCATCGCCTTGGTCTGCGCTGCAGAACCAACGCGCGACACCGACAGGCCGACGTTGATCGCCGGACGGATGCCCTGATAGAACAGGTTGGTTTCAAGGAAGATCTGGCCATCGGTGATCGAGATCACGTTGGTCGGAATATAGGCCGACACATCGCCGGCCTGGGTTTCGATGATCGGCAACGCGGTCAGCGAGCCGTTGCCATTGTCCGCGTTCATCTTTGCGGCGCGCTCGAGCAGGCGTGAGTGCAGATAGAACACGTCGCCGGGATAGGCTTCACGGCCCGGAGGACGGCGCAGCAACAGCGACATCTGGCGATAGGCCACCGCTTGCTTCGACAGATCGTCATAGACGATCAGCGCGTGCATGCCATTGTCGCGGAAATATTCGCCCATCGTGCACCCGGTGTACGGCGCAAGGAACTGCAGCGGAGCGGGCTCCGAAGCGGTCGCGGCAACCACGATGGTATAATCCATCGCGCCCGATTCCTCGAGCTGGCGGACGATCTGCGCCACGGTCGAGCGCTTCTGGCCGATGGCGACATAGATGCAATAAAGCTTCTTGCTCTCATCGTCGCCCGCGTTGGCCTGCTTCTGGTTGATAAAGGTATCGATGGCGACGGCGGTCTTGCCGGTTTGACGGTCACCAATGATCAGTTCGCGCTGACCGCGACCAACCGGGACGAGCGCATCGATAGCTTTGAGGCCGGTCTGCACAGGTTCGTGCACCGAGGTGCGCGGGATGATGCCCGGTGCCTTGGTTTCAACGCGCATCCGCTTTTCAGCGACGATCGGGCCCTTGCCATCGATGGGATTGCCAAGGCCATCGACCACGCGGCCGAGCAGGCCCTTGCCAACCGGAACATCGACGATGGTGCCGGTGCGCTTGACGACATCGCCTTCTTTGATCTCAGAATCCGACCCGAAAATCACGACGCCGACATTGTCTGCTTCAAGGTTCAGGGCCATGCCCTGCACACCATTGGAAAACTCGACCATTTCACCCGCCTGAACATTGTCCAGCCCATGGATGCGCGCGATGCCGTCACCGACGCTGAGCACGCTGCCCACCTCGGATACTTGCGCATCCGTGCCAAAATTGGCGATTTGATCCTTGATAACCTTGGAGATTTCTGCGGCACGAATGTCCATGAGAATGTTAGCCTTTCATCGCTTGGCTGAGCGTGTTGAGACGGGTCTTGATGCTGGAATCGATCATCTGGCTGCCCATGCGGACAATCAGGCCGCCCAAAATGGACGGATCGACCTTGGCGGTGATCTTGATGCTGCGTCCGGCGCGATCTTTTAGCTGCCTGCGGATTTCGTCGATCTGCGCATCGGAAAGCGGGAAGGCGGAGGTAACTTCGGCGCTGATCTCGCCGCGATGCGCAGCCACCATCATATCGAATGCAGCAATGATTGATGACAGCTGGCCAAGGCGGCGATTGTGCGCGAGTACCCCCAGCAGGTTGCCGGTCATCCTGTCGAGCTTGAAGGTGTCGGAAAGTGCGGCAACGACTTTTTCTGCGGCGCCCCTGCTGATCGTGTGGCTGCGAGTCAACGCAGTGAAATCAGCCGATTCGGCGAGCGCTGCACGCAGGGTGGCAACGCTGGTCTCGACCTGGGCAAGCTGCTTTTCGTCGAGCGCCAGCGAAAAAAGTGCAGAGGCGTAGCGCCCTGCCAGACTGGCCCGTATCCCGCCGGAAATGTCCACGCGAATGCTTTCCCTTGCCGTGAGGTTTTTTTGCCGCAGGTATCAATTGAATGCCATCGCACTCCTACCTGTCGGCGCGGCGGTTAGCACTCATCATGCTGCATTGCAAGATCGCGGCTGGCGATGAATGGAAAACGCTCAACCGCTCTGAAAAGTGGCGATTGCGACACTTTGATGAAAGGATTGTTTACCAAATGTTGGGAGTGATCGGTCAGGAGTTCGAGGAGCAAACCAAGACGACGGTCACCCAACGGAATCACCAGTATTTATGTTAAAACTGTCACGCCACCGCGCTGAAATCGCCCATCGGCTCGCCGGGCTCAGCGTCCAGGCCAAGGTCCGTTTTGGACTGGTTGTGATGCTGGCGCTGCTTGCCTTGCTGGCGACTGCGGCAATCGGTGTCGTGGCGATGACGCAGTATACCACCAGTCAACTGGTCACCGGCAAAATCCAGCCGACTATTCGCATGCAGGCGATCATCGATGGCTATCGCGAGGCGCTGTCGGTTTCCAGCAAGGTGCAATCTGAAGTGATGCCGCCTGAAAGCGGGTTGAGCGCACTCGATGCGGTGGAACGCGATATCGAGAAGAATTGGGCTGATCTGCAACAGAGCAGCTTTGCCAGCGAGTTTGCGCCGCAGATGGTCGAACTGGTGCGACATCGGAAGACTGCCGATGCGGCCAAGACCAAATTGCGAGGTATTCTGGCAAGCAATTCGCTGGATGAGATAGAATATTTCATCTCCAATGACCTGCATCGCGGCTTTGATCCCATGCTGATCACCAGCAGCAGCATCATCGACGCCATGCGAAGCCGCGCAGAAGCTCAACTCGCGTATTTGCACTATGTCTACCTCGCGGCGCTGGTTTTTGCTGCCCTGCTGATGTTGATTGCCGGGCTTTTCGTGCATTGGTGCGTGCGCTATACCAACAAGGATTTTCTGGAGCCGCTGGCCGCGCTCGGGCAATATGCGCTTCCGGACAACCGCGAAAAGATTGTAGCGCGTGATCTGGGTTTGCGCAGGCGCGATGAAATCGGGGCCATTGCGCGGGCAATCCATCGCTCGCATGCCAAGGCTGACCGTGAGCTGCTGGCGCAGCAGGACCGTCAGGCGGCGCGATTGCAGTTGCAGAGCGAACAGCTCGATCGGCAACAGGAACGTGACCGGCGTGCGATCGAACTCGACAGCCTGTTTGCGATCTATGAAGCGCGGCTGTCGGAACTGTCCGACGATCTGGCGTCAGCCGCGCAAGGCATGCATGACAGTGCCCAGATGATGAAACGCAATGCTGCGCAGACGCAGGATTACAGCATGTTTATCGCTGAGAATGCGCACCAGTCGGTAAATTCGATGCAGGCGATCGATTCGCATGGTCGCCGCCTGCTTACCACCGGGGGCGAAGTGCGTGGACTCGTCGCTGACAGCACCCGCAACATCTATGACGCGCACAGCGCCAGCCGGTCGAGCCGGGATACAGCTGACCAGTTACAGATGGTGGCAGGCGAAATCTCCGATATCCTGGCGCTGATCACCCATATTGCCAAGCAGACAAACTTGCTGGCGCTGAACGCGACGATCGAGGCGGCGCGCGCAGGTGATGCCGGACGCGGCTTTGCGGTGGTGGCGCAGGAGGTCAAGAATCTGGCCAACCAGACGCAAAGTGCAGCCGCCTCGGTCGAGCAGCGCCTGGGCAGCATCGGCAGCATGACCCGGCAGGTGTCGGGCACGATCGTGACCGTCGATGGCCATGTCGATATGATTCGCCAGAATGCCGATCGCATCGATCAGGCAGTTTCAGAGCAGCATCGCGCGAGCAGCGATATCCTTGATGCGATCCGCGCGGTCCTGGCCGGCAACCAGCATGTCGTCTCGCAAATGGCAGAGCTCAAGGACAAGTCATCGCGCGCGACACTATCAGCCGACTCGCTCAGCCAGACCGCCCAGAATGTCGCCAGCCAGTCAAAAGAACTGCGCGAACAGATGCAGCAACTGTCGCGCGCCGTGCGCTCGGCCTAGTGCCGGATCCGGGTTACGGGCCCGGTTGCACGCTTTACATTTGAACGCATGATCCGGGACGCGCGCGTCGCGATGGACGGCTAGGACCCAGGCACCACCTGCATAAGGAAATGCCCGATGACCTATACGATCAGCGGATTGCCGCCATCGCAATTTGCCCGGCTGTTCAAGCTGAATGATGCTGAGCTTGCCGAGCGTGGCGCAATGCGCGTTGTCGCGACAGCCAATCCGGGTTTTCCGTGCCGGATCAGCCTGGCCGATGCACAGGTTGGCGAGACGGTGATAGTGTTGCACCATGTCAGCCATGACGTCGCGACGCCGTACCGCGCTGCTTATGCGATCTATGTCCGTGACACCTGCGATTGCGCCAGTTTTGCCGACTGCCTTCCCCCGGTGATGAGGGAACGCCCGCTGGGGCTGCGCGGTTTCGACTCGGGCGCGATGCTGCTTGACGCCAGGCTGGCGGCAGCTGGCGAGGCTGATGCTGCTATTGGCCAGCTGTTTGCCAATCCGGCAATCGCCTATATCCACGCCCATAACGCTGCGCACGGCTGTTTTGTGGCAAGGATCGACAGGACATGATCTTGGACCCCGGTTTTGACGATGATGAAGCATGGTCCGCCGTAATCCGCCGTGACCGCAGCTTCGATGGACGGTTCGTGACCGGAGTGCTCACCACCGGCATATACTGCCGTCCGTCTTGCGCGGCCCGGCACCCGGCACGCGCCAATGTACGCTTTTTTGAAGGCGGCAAAGCAGCGCGGGAGGCCGGGCTGCGCGCCTGCAAGCGGTGCCTGCCCGATGATGTCGCGCGCGATGAATCGGCGGTGCTGGCCGCGATCAAGGCGATCAAGGGCAGCGAGGAGCCGTTGGCGCTGGCATCGCTTGCGGCGCAATGCGGCTATTCGCCTGCGCATTTCCAGCGAGTCTTCACCCGGCACACCGGGCTTTCCCCGGCAGCTTATGCGCGCGCCTTGCGCACCGAACGCGCGCGCGATGCGCTCAGCCACAGCAAACGCGTGGTCGATGCGATTTATGACGCGGGGTTCAGCGCCCCGTCACGCTTTTACGGGACGATGAAAGGCAGGATCGGCATGGACCCATCGGTGTGGAAAAACGGCGGGCTGGGGGTGTCCATCCACTGGACACAGACGCAAACCAGCCTGGGTGAGTTACTGGTCGCATGGAGCGACCACGGCGTGTGCCGTTTGTCTTTCGAGGAAGGCGCAGACGAACTGTTACGCCGGTTTCCTGCGGCGACGCTTGAGCCGGGCGGCGATGGAGCAGCGCAGATGATCGCAGCTGTCATCAGCCTGATCGAGTCGCCAGCAAATGCAGCGCATATCCCGCTCGACGTGCGGGGCACCGCGTTTCAGGAGGCAGTGTGGAAGGCACTGTCGCACATTCCTGCAGGTGAGACGCGCAGCTATGCCCAGATAGCCGCCAGCATCGGCAAGCCCAAGGCGGTGCGCGCGGTGGGGTCTGCCTGCGGGGCCAATCCGGTCGCGGTGCTGATCCCCTGCCACCGGGCGCTGCGCACCGATGGGTCGCTGGGCGGCTATGCCTATGGGTTGGCGATCAAGACCGAGCTGCTGAAACGGGAGCGCGGCGCGGGCGAGTGATCGGCCCGGTTGCCGCAGCCCCGCGTTATCTCTTGCTGGTCGGCTTTTGCGTGCAGCTGTAGACCAGCACCTCATTGGGCTGCGCGGGCAGCGCCTGCCGCAGCGCCTTTTGCATATCCTCCAGATCGGCCAGCGCTTCAGGCTCTGCGGTGCAGGCGTTGTTGGTATAGCGCCCCCTGATCTTGCGCGCATTCTGCATCTGGGTCAGCCCCAGTTGAAAGTTCTCGGTGCGAAACTCGCGGGTTTCAGGATCAAAACTGTTGATCGCCACCACCTGATCTTCGTTCGGGACGAATATGCGTGTCCAGCCAACTGGATCGCGGCCATATTGGGTGCGATCGTTGACGCATCCGCCAGCGCTCCAGCCGATGTCAACCGGCTGCGGACTGGTACCGGTGATCCGGCTGCGCTCGGGCACTATGCTGCACATATATGCGCCATCGGTGGGGCCGGACGTGGCTTTGGCGTTGGCTTTATCACCCTGGTTTTCGAGTGCGGCGACCGCGATGTCTTCGGCATCGCCAAAGCCTGGACGCAGCACAAAGCTGAGTAGCGCGACAGCCAGCAGACCGCCCGTAGCAAAGGCGGCGATCTTGCGGCGCTGGAGGTCGCCGCGCTCATGCATCAGAAACGTCGCGCCGCCGGCCATTCCCGCCAGAACCAGCATCAGGCCCGCAAAGGCCAGGTGGTTTTCGCGGCGCGCGATGATCGCATGTTCGGCTTCACGCAGCGCGTTCTCTTCCAGATCGCGCCGGTCGGCAGTCTCGGCCTGCTGACGATTGCGCGCATCTTCGAGCGCCTGTTGCGCGCGGGCACGCTCTTGCGCGGAAAGCTCGGCGACCGATCGGCAGGGCGTATCGGCCAGCCGAAAATTCACCTTGGCCGAGCGTAGAAAGCCGAGCAGTTCGCGGTTCGAGACGGCAAAGCCGTATTCTGCATCATTGCCATCCGACAGCGAACCGAAGCTGTTGACGCCTGCCACCCGCCCGCACAGATCAACCAGCGGCCCGCCGCTGTTGCCCTTGGCGAGCGCGGCGGTGTGCAGGATGGTATCGAAATCGCGCGTCGTACGCCCGCCGGAAACAACCCCCGGGGTCTTGACCGGGGCCATCGGTGCCACGGTCTCGCGCGCATCAAGCCCCTGTGCGCGATCCACCGCAGCCGGGTAGCCGATGGCGACAACCGATGCGCCATCGTCTGGCGGCGTCGCGAGCAATGCGATGGTGGGCAGGCGGCCCTTCTGCATCTGAATCAGCGCCAGGTCATTGCGCACCGATAGCGCGGTCACGACGCCGCCATAGCTTGTGGTCCCTTCCGACGGGATGATCCCGATGCGGATGCTGGCATCGTCGCGCAGCGGCGCGACCAGATGCGCGTTGGTGACGATCTTGTCGGGTGCCACCGCAAAGCCGCTGCCATGCCCGACATAATACGTCTCGCCGTCTTGCTCGGCGATCAACACAACCCGCACCACCGACCGGCTCGCTGCCTGGATGTCGTTGGGGTCAGCGGCCAGCGGCGCTGCGATAATGGCTGTAAAACCGGCAATGAAGATTGCGAGCAAGCGGGTGAGAGTCATAGGCTGAACTTTATAGTCGCTCTGCCGGGTGGGTCCAGTGCGAACCAGCCTGGCGCTCACACGAAGCTGTAGGGATCGACATCGACCGCGACACGCACCCCGGGCGGCCAGCGGATCGGGTCGAGCCACGCCCTGATGATCCGCTGCATTTCTACATTGCGCCTCGCGTGGACAAGCAACCGAAACCGGTGGCGTCCGCGCAGCAGCGATAGCGGTGCAGGCGCGGGGCCATAGACCTGAAAGCCGTTCAGATCAGGGGCGGTTGCGCCGGCCTGCCGGGCAGCATCGCGTGCTTCGTCATGGTCCTCGGACGAGATGATGATCGCTGCCAGCCTGCCAAACGGCGGTACGTTCGCATCGCGGCGCGCCTGCGTTTCGGCAGCGTAAAATGCCTCCCGATCGCCGTTGACCAGCGCATCGATCACCGGCGCATCGGGGTGCCGGGTCTGCACGAAAACCTGCCCCGGCTTGGCGGCGCGCCCGGCGCGGCCTGCAACCTGCGCGATCTGCTGAAAGGTGCGTTCGCCGGCGCGCAGATCGCCGCCCTCCAGCCCGATATCGGCATCGATCACGCCCACCAGCGTCAGTTCGGGGAAGTGATAGCCCTTGGTGACCAGTTGCGTGCCGATGATCACATCGATCGCGCGGGCTTCCACCGCTGCCACGAACTCGGCCGCCTTGTCGGGCGACCAGATCGTATCGGATGTCACGATCGCACGCCGTGCAGTGGGAAACAGCGCCGCGACCTCATCGGCGATGCGCTCGACACCTGGCCCGCAGGCGACCAGACAATCGGTCTCGCCGCAGTCCGGGCAGGCGCTGGGCTGGGGTTCGGCATGGCCGCAATGGTGGCATGCCAGCCGCCCCGACAGCCGATGATCGACCATCCACGCGGTGCAATTGGGGCACTTGAAGCGATGCCCGCAGTTACGGCACAGCGTCAGCGGCGCATAGCCGCGCCGATTCAGGAACAATAGCGTCTGTTCGCCGCGATCAAGCCGGTCCTGCATGGCTGCGAGCAGCGGCGGCGCGATCCACTGGCCGCGTGGCGGTGGATCGTTGGTCAGGTCGATCAGCGCAATCTGCGGCATCTGCGCGCCGCCATAGCGATGCGTCAGCACCAGCGCCTCATAGCGGCCTGCGTCTGCCATCACGCGGCTTTCCAGCGCGGGAGTCGCGCTCGACAACACCACCGGGCATTGCTCGAACTGGCCGCGCATCACCGCGACATCGCGCGCATTGTAGCGCACGCCGTCCTCCTGCTTGAAGCTGGTCTCGTGTGCCTCGTCGACGATGATCACGCCGAGCGCGGCATAGGGCAGGAACAGCGCTGAGCGCGCTCCGACGACGATGCGCGCGTCCCCGCTGGCGATGGCATTCCACGCCCGGCGGCGCTCGGTCTGCTTGAGGCCCGAATGCCACGCGACCGGCACTGCCCCGAACCGGTTTTCGATCCGCGTCAGGAATGGCTGGGTCAGCGCTATTTCGGGGAGCAACAGCAAGATCTGACGCGCTTGCCGCAAAGCCTCGGCCATCGCCTCGAAATACACCTCGGTCTTGCCCGATCCGGTTACGCCATCGAGCAGAAACGGTGTCGATTCGCCGGCGCGCACCGCCTGCACCAACCGGTCAGCAGCGGCGCGCTGTTCGGGGTTGAGCTGTGGGCTGGTGTGATCAGGATCGGGCAGCGGATAGGGCCGGTCCACCGGAACCTCGATGGCCTGCATCGCGCCGGACTGGACCAGCGCGCGGATCACCGCTTCGGATACGCACGCCATCGCTGCCAGTTCGCGCACAGTTGCCTGCGCATCGCCCAGCTTTGCATACGCCAGCTGGCGCTGCGGCGTCATGCGGGCAGGCGGCGTTCCGGTCAGCCGGTATTCGGTGATGCTGCGCGATGCGCCAAGCACCGATCCGGTGGGCAAAGCCATCCGGATGACC
>JBBQXX010000065.1:0-11915 GCA_038209235.1 Sphingomonadales bacterium
GCGATATGAGTGAAAAACCGATTCTGCAAAAGCTCGCGATTCTGGCCGATGCCGCCAAATACGATGCATCGTGCGCCTCGTCGGGCACGGTGAAGCGCGACTCCACCGGCACCAAGGGCATCGGCTCGACCGAAGGCATGGGTATCTGCCACAGCTATGCGCCCGATGGTCGGTGCATCTCGCTGCTCAAGATCCTGCTCACCAACTTGTGCGTGTATGACTGCCGGTTCTGCATCTACCGCGCATCAAGCAACGTGCCGCGCGCGCGCTTTGCCCCTGCCGAAGTCGTGCGGCTGACACTCGATTTCTACAAGCGCAACTACATAGAGGGTTTGTTCCTGTCGTCGGGCATCATCCGGTCTGAAGACTATACGATGGAGCAGCTGGTGGAGGTGGCGCGGATGCTGCGCGAGGACCACCGGTTTCAGGGCTATATCCACTTGAAGACGATTGCCGGAGCGTCGCCCGAACTGATAACCCGCGCCGGACTTTTTGCCGACCGGCTGTCGACCAATGTCGAACTGCCCACCGAAGCCGGGTTGAGCAGCTTTGCTCCGGAAAAGAGGCCCGGCACAATTCGCAAGACGATGGCCGTGGTTCGCGTCGGGGTGGACGATGCCGCCGAAGCGGCGCGTGGGCGATTGCTGAAAAAGGCCAAGCCGCCGCTCTTTGCTCCGGCTGGTCAATCGACGCAGATGATCGTCGGTGCGGACGGCGCAAGCGACGATGACATTCTGACATCGGCGACCAGCCTGTATTCGGGCTATCGCCTCCGCCGCGTCTATTATTCAGCCTACAGCCCCATCCCCGACGCAAGCAGCGATCTGCCGCCTGTGCGCCCACCGCTGATGCGCGAACACCGGCTGTATCAGGCCGACTGGCTGCTGCGTTTCTATGGCTTTTCGCGCATCGAGATCATGGCAGGGGCAAGCGCCGGGATGCTTGATCTGGCGATCGATCCCAAGCTTGCCTGGGCATTGCAACGGCGCGAATCGTTTCCGGTCGATATCAACCGTGCGCCGCGCGAAATGCTGCTGCGCGTGCCTGGTCTGGGGACGCGCGCGGTCGAGCGGATCGTTGCCGCACGCCGTTTGGGCAAGCTGCGCATCGGCGATCTGGCGCGGCTGACCGCGTCGGTGAAGAAGGTGCTGCCGTTCATCACCACGCCCGACTGGCGGCCCGGCGGACTGACCGACAGCGCCAATCTGCACGCCCGGTTTGCGCCGCCGCCTGAGCAGCTTGCGCTGGCGCTGTGAAAACGGCTGTGAGCGAAGTTTAAGGTAGGCGGGGAGACAGGCTGTGAGGGAGATCGTGCTGCACCGGCCCGGCGATTTCGCCGAATGGCGCGATGCGGCGCGTCGGCTGCTGGCTGCGCGTGTGCCGCCCGAGGACGTTACGTGGCGGCAAGCAGGTGAAAGCGCATTGCTGTTTGCCGATCAGATGCCGCTCCCGCCCGCCAATCCGGTCGCTCTGCCCGCCGCACTGGTGACGATGGCCGACCGCGTAATCTGCCATCGCGATCCAGCCGTTGCCGGCCGATTGTATCGCATATTCTGGCGCGCTCTGGGCGACCGGCAATTGCTCGCACGGCGCACCGACGGCGACATCGACTGGCTGGCAAAAGTGAACAAGACCATCCGCCGCGATATCCACAAGATGCACGCGTTCGTCCGCTTCCGCAGATTGGGCAGCGATCCAGCGCAGCGCGAATCCTATGTCGCCTGGTTCGAGCCGGAGCATCGTATCTTGCGATTGACCGCACCGTTTTTTCAGCGGCGTTTCTTTGGCATGGACTGGGCGATCATCACCCCGGATGCGCGCGCCATCTGGCAAGAGGAACGGTTGTCTTTCGGCCCCGGCGGCTTGCGCACCGAGGTGCCTGAAAGCGATGTGGTCGAGGACCAGTGGCGCACTTATTATGGCGCGATTTTCAATCCCGCGCGGGTCAAGATCGCCGCGATGCGCGCCGAGATGCCCAAGAAATACTGGCACAACCTCCCCGAAGCGCAGGACATCGCATCGCTTTTGGCAGGCGCAGATGCACGCGTCGACCAGATGCGCACCGCAGCAGTCTCCGCAGCCAACCCGCGCACCGGCAAGTGGCAGGGTCGTCCCGTTGATGATGCGCCGATGACCGGCGATATGGCGACGCCTGAAGCGCTGGCCAGAGCTGTGAAGGGCTGCACCCGCTGCCCGCTGCACTGTCATGCGACACAGGCGGTGGCAGGCGAAGGCAGCGCCACCGCGCGTATAATGCTGGTCGGCGAAGCGCCGGGAGATCGGGAGGATCTGGAAGGACGGCCTTTCGTCGGCCCTGCCGGACAGGTGCTGAATGATGCACTGGAGGAGGCCGGGCTGGATCGCGCGCAGCTGTTCGTCACCAACGCGGTCAAGCATTTCAAGTTCGAGCCCCGCGGCAAGCGCCGCCTGCACCAGAACCCCAGCGCAGGCGAAATCGACATCTGCCGCTGGTGGCTCGACAAAGAACGCGCGTTGGTTCAGCCCGACCTGATCATATCATTGGGGGCAAGCGCGCTTCGCGGCCTCACCGGCAAGACCACGAGCATCAGTTCGGTGCGCGACACAGTACATCTGCTGGACGGCGGACAGCGACTGATCGCCACCATCCACCCGTCATTTCTTTTGAGATTGCCCGACCGCGAACGCGCCAAGCATGAGCGCGCCGCCTTTGTCGCAGTTCTTGCAAAAGCGAAAAAACTCGTGGATCAAATTGCGGATTAACCTGGGTTAATTGAGTCTCTGGTCGGATGAAAGTGTTGCCATTCCCGGTAAAAAAATGCTGCAACCAGCTGTTGGTCACCGCGTAGGGTGGGCATGTTTACACCATGCAATGATGAAGACCATCCGCTCGCCCAGCGGCTTTTCGCGTTTATTCAGGCGAAGGAATTTCCGTGTGTCGGGGCCAAGTCGGCGCTTGGCAAGGGGCAGATCCGCACCGTCGTCGGCCGCGATCTGCGCTCTGCGTGGGATGACCTTCGGATTTACCCTTCGTTGATGTCCATTGCGCAGGATTACGCCCGCGATCCGGTGCCGTTCCAGTCATTGGTGGTGGTATTCGAGGAGGACGCGCAGCTTTCAGAAGAGCAGTTCGAGCGCCATCTGTGGCAGCGCCTCCAGTCGTTGAGCGACAAGGACGACTGGCTTGGCCAGCCGCTTGATCCGCGCGTCAGCGCCGACCCCGATGATCCGCATTTCTCGCTGAGCTTTGCCGGCGAGGCGTTTTTTGTCGTCGGGTTGCACCCCAATGCCAGCCGGCCTGCACGCCGCTTCGAACGCCCGGCGCTGGTGTTCAACCTGCACGACCAGTTCGAGCAGCTACGCAAATCGGGGATTTACGAAAAGATGCGCGGCGCGATCCTGACGCGTGATGTTGCGCTGGCAGGCGATCTGAACCCCATGCTCGCGCGCCACGGGTCGGTATCCGAAGCACGGCAGTATAGTGGCCGCGCGGTTGGACCTGAATGGGGTTGCCCCTTCAAGACACGAGGCGAGGTGGCGGATGACTATTGAGGTTGCGCCCCGGTCAGGCACCGCTTTTGAACTGCGTAAAGGCCAGCGGCTCAAGGTCATCGATCCGCGCGGTGAACAGGTGGCTGATCTGCTGGCTTTCAACCGCCACGATATCCACGAGGTCATCTCGTCGGGGCGAACGCTGGATTACGCCAGCCGCATCTACCTGACCACCGGCGACAAGCTGTATTCCAACCGCAGCAATGTGATGCTCGAGATCATCGCCGACGACGTTGGACGGCATGATTTTCTGCTGACGCCGTGTTCGAAAGACACGTTCCGTATCATCTACGGCGATACCGATCCGCATCAGGGTTGCTTTGGCAACCTGGCCAACGCGTTGCAACAATATGGTGTGTTGCCAGACATGATACCGGTCGCCTTCAACTGCTTCATGAATGTTCCGATCGACGGCGAAACAGGCGAGCTGCGTGTCGATCCGCCGTTGAGCAAAGCGGGCGACAGCATTACGTTTGTGGCGCGTGAAGACCTGATCATCGGCCTGACCGCATGTTCTGCGCTGCAATCCAATAACGGATCGTTCAAGCCGATCGAGTATGCGATACTGGATTGACCGGCAGGGTGAGGACCACGTGCAAAAAATTGGCCTCGCGCCTCTGATTCCCGCCGGTTGCCGGTTGCTGATACTGGGAAGTCTGCCGGGTGACCGCTCGCTTGCGGCGCAGCAATATTACGCGCATCCCCGCAATCAGTTCTGGGCATTACTGGAGGCGGTATCGGGCCGTCCGCTGTTATCGATGCGCTATGCAGACCGGCTTTCTGCCCTGACGGTACTCCGCGTCGGTTTATGGGATGTGCTTGCTTCGGCGCGGCGCAAGACCAGCCTCGACAGCGACATCCGCGATGCCGTTCCCAATGCACTTGAAACGATGCTGCGCAGTGTGCCCGACTGCCAAACGATCGGGTGCAACGGCGCACAATCTGCACAGATGGTGCGCGCGCAGATCGATGCCCGAGACTGGAAGATCGTCGATCTGCCATCCAGCAGCGCGGCGTATACAAAACCGTTCAACGCCAAGCTGGAACACTGGATGCAATTACGACCGCTGCTGATCGGCTGACCAACATCAGGCTTTGCCTGCCGATCGGCGTGTCCTGGCCGCCGCCTTGCGCTGGCGCTTTGGCGCGGTGTCAGCTGAAGTGAGGAACTCCAGCACATCGCGCTCGGCTGGAGCGAAATGAGACGGCGCCGATGCCGTTTGATATGGCAGCGTCATCGCGGTGAACATCGGATGGTCGTGCGCGAACGCCTCCAGCAGCGCGGGGTGAACATAAGACTGGCGGCAGACGGTGGGCGTATTCTGCAGGGCAGCGGCAACCTCGATCATCGCCTGCCGGATCGCCGCCTGAGGTTTTTGTGCCGGATCATCCTGCCGCAACTGCGCCAGTGCGACCGCCGCCAGCACCGTCCCGTGCCATGTCCGAAAATCCTTGGCAGAAAAACCATCCCCGCCAATTTCGCGCAGATAGCGGTTGATGTCGTCAGAGCTGACCGGCTTGACCTCACCCTTGTCCAGATAGCAGAACAGCTCTTGCCCCGGCAATTCCTGCAGCCCGCGAAGGACACGTGCAACGCGGCGATTGTGCACCGACAAATCCCACTTGCGTCCGCTTTTGCCCTTGAACCTGAACCGGATCGTCGAGGCATCAAGGTCCACATGACGGTGGCGCAGCGTGGTCAGCCCGAACGATCCGTTCTGCTGTGCATAGCTGGCGTTGCCAATCCGGATCGCGGTGGAATCGAGCAGGTAAATGATCGTGGCAACAACGCAGCCGAGCCTGGTGCTGCGTGCCTGCATATCCTTGGCGATCTGTGCCCTGATCTTTGGCAGCCGCTCTCCAAAACGCACCAGCCGCGCAAACTTCTCGCCATCCTGCGCGGCGCGATAGGCGGGATGATAGCAATACTGCTTGCGCCCTTTTGCATCCCGCCCGATCGCCTGAATATGCCCATTGGCCTTCAGGCAGATCCAGACATCGCTGTAAGCCGGCGGGATGGCAAGCGCGCGGATGCGATCCAGCGTCCTGCGGTCACGGACCAGGGCACCTTCTGCGGTGTGATAACTAAAGCCCTTGCCACGCCTGACGCGGCTCATTCCGGGCTGATCATCGCTGGTATATGCAAGCGTGCCTGTGTTGCTTTTGGTGTCTGACATGGCGGCGCGCTCCATCGGTGAGAGAATTCCGATACGCGCCGGGGGGGCGGTTGTTTCCCCAAGGGTCGCAAACACACAACAGTTTTGCAGGATCACGGGTATCCCGCCGATGCAATCGACCAGCTGGCGATGAAGCTACGCGCTGATGAAACCGCGCTGACCTTAACTTGGTTTGGAGCGGTTTTCGACCGTTAGGAACCGCGCGGGATTCGCATGGAGGTGATGTTCTGATTCAGGATCTGTGCTGGTTGAGGAGGCCAGCACAGATGGGCAGACCTTTTTCGATGGATTTGCGTGGCCGGCTTTTGGCGGCGATGCCGAGGAGCGCCGGACAGAAATCCTCGCGCGCTGAAAAGCGCGCAAGGACTTCTCACTCGAGGATTTGCTCACTCGAAGAGTCGCGACTGGCGCTGGTGATGTCGGACTGAACGGGACTGTGGCCGGACTTCACCGCTTCTTCGTGCGTCACGGCATGACGCGCAAAAAAGGGCTGCCCATGCAATCGAGCAAGACCGGCCAGATGTCCTGAAGCAACGGCACGACCGGTTCGACAATGCTCTGTGGGGCCAGATCGATCTGGACCTGGAACGCTGCGTGTTCATCGATGAAACCCCCGCCTTCGCAGGGGCAGGCTCTGGACGGCCACCAACATGACCTGCAGCCACGGCCGCTGCCGGAAAGGCGAGCGCCTGCAGATGGGCTGTCCGCACGGCCACCGTAAAACCACCACGCTGGTAGCGGGACTTCGCATGACCGGGATGGTCGCGCCGATGGTGCTGGACGGACCCGTCAACGGCGACTGGTTCGAAGCCTGTGTTTCCCAGATCCTTATTCCCCAACTGCGACCCGGCGATGTCGTGATCCCTTTGACTTGGCTCAGGACAGGCATGGACAATCTGTCGAGCCACAAGCGTGTATCGGTGCGCGAACGCATTGAGGCGGTAGGCGCAAACTTACGCTTCCTCCCGCCCTGTGGCTCCGACTTCAATGCTCTCCTGAGCGAAGTCGAAGGGCCCATCGAAAAAGCGTTCTCCAAACTCAACGCTATGCTCCGAAAGGCCGGGGAGCGGACCATCAATAGACTGTGGCACCTGATCGGCAGGCTGGTCGATATCTTGTAGCCACGCAAATGCGCCAACGACTTCAGCTTCTGCGGATATGATCCGGACTGATCGAAAAACGCTCTAAGCCGATCACCGGATGAAGGTTGGGGGTCACGTCACCAGCGGCTTGGCCCAGTGCTTTGCCCAATGCTTGGCCCACCGCAAATAGATCAATTCTTGCGTCAACCGTGTGCGAGGAGGCCGAATGGCGCAGGTCGGGGATGCTGTTTGGCAATAGCAGCGCACACCCGATCAGGACCGAAGCCGCGATGAGGAAAAAGCGCGCGTTCCGTGATAGTTTCCATCTATCGCAGGTCAACGTAATTTCTATTTTACACTATGATACATAATTACCAAAATGGCCAAAGAGTACGGAGCAAGGGCCGACATTTGGGGCGATTTCCTCGATTGCGCCTCCGGTGCTTCGTGCAAAGCCGACGCGCAAGCCATGCTTGCCTAGCATTCCCCCATGTGCTTTCGCGTCGGTCGACTAGTGGATTGACCCCAACATTTGGAACCCACGGTTACGCGCCGCGATGATCTCGCCTGGATCGGCCTTCCTGAAGAAGGGCTTGGGGTCATTTGCGTTGTATTCCCGGATGAAGCGATTGATGGCGGCCTGGAGATCGACGGGCGAATGGAAGATACCGTGCTTGAGCCGCCGCCGGGTCAGCTTGGCGAAGAAGTTTTCGACGGCATTGAGCCATGAGCACGAGGTTGGTGTAAAGTGGAAGATCCAGCGCGGATGGCGGGCGATCCATTGCCGGACCTAATCTTTCTTGTGCGCCGCGTAGGTGTCGAGAATGACGTGGACGGCCTTGTCCTTGGGCATTTCACGCTCGATCCGGTTGAGGAAGCGGCTGAACTCCTGATGACGATGGCGCTGCATGTTCTGAGCGATAACCGTTTCGTCAAGCAGGTTGAGCGCGGCGAAGGATTGAGAGCGGTTCGCCGATAGCCTGCCCTATTCATTTGATGTTGTTTCTTCGGCGGGTATAACCTGCGTAAGGATCACACGCAGGATCGAGGGTTATGATGCGTTCGAAACGCCTGTGGACTGGCCGACGGTTTTATAACGCGTCTGACACACGAGGCCATGCATGAACGGGCTAAGGCTAGTAGTCGCGTGTGTTGCGCTGGTGTTGATGGCTGGGTGCGGCGGCGACGCAGAGTCCAGCGCGCCGCAGCCTGGGCCGATAGTCGCGCTACCCCCCGGACCTGCACCAACACCCACCCCGGTGCCTCCCCTGGCACCGCCGCCGCCGCAAACATTGCCATCGGTTGAGCGCGACATCAGCCCATCACTGACCAGCGGACAGATTGCTGGCAACCTGTCGCCCCATTTTGCGGTCAATCCCAATGCTGCGGTCACAGCGCGGGGCAGGTTATTCATCATGCTGCCGGGAACCGGCGCTGTTCCGCGTTTTTACCGGGAGGTTGTGCGGACCGGAGCATCGCGCGGTTATCACGCGATTGGGCTGACCTATCCCAATGATGAAGCGGTGGGCACATTGTGCGCAGCAAACACCGACCCTGATTGTGCCGGCAAGGCGCGGCGTGAGGTGGTCCTCGGGGAGGACACCAGCCCGGTCGTCTCAGTCAATAGCGCCAATGCCATTGGCGGTCGTCTCTCTGCTTTGCTGACCTTTCTCAATGCGACCTTTCCCAACGAAGGCTGGGGCCAGTTCCTGATCGGCGGGCAGCCAAACTGGGCGTTGATCACGGTTGCAGGCCATTCGCAGGGGGGCGGTCATGCAGCTTATATGGCCAAGCTTTTTCCACTCGACCGCATGGTGATGTTTTCCTCGCCTGGCGATGTTGGCATCGCGCCTGGCAGCGTTGCGCTGTGGCTCAGCCTGCCCAACATCACACCGGTTTCGCGTCAATATGGCTTTACGCACACCGCAGACGAACTGGTGCCCTTGGCGTTGGTGACATCAAACTGGCGAACAATCGGGCTTGCGGCGTTCGGTGCGCCAGTGTCGGTCGATGGGGCGGTGTCGCCTTTTGGTAACAGCAGGCAATTGATCACCAGCGTCGCGCCAAATCCCAATCCGCCCAGTCCGGTGCCCGCGCCTATGCACAGTTCCCCGGTGGTCGACGCGGTAACACCGTTAACCGCAAACGGCGATTTTCTCTATCGCCCGGTCTGGATTTATCTCGCCTTTCCTTGAAGGCGAATCGCGACGGGCTTGTTTACAGCATCACGAGGCATGCGCCCCCTTAATGCGCAAACCCGTCCTCTTCCACTAGCCAGGTCTGGCCCTTGCTGACCAGCTTTTGCAGGTTGGGCACCTTGCCCAGGGTGGCAGCTTCCACTTGGGCGCGTACGCCGTCTTCGAGCGTCGGGCGGGGATCGTCGTAGATTACGCCCAGCGCCATCGGGAAGGCCCCGAAGGGCAGTTCGACCAGCATGTGTGCGACTGAGCGGTTGGTGACGTCGTGGACGATCACGCCTGCCGCCTGCCAATCGCCGTTGACGATTTCGACGACCTTCAGCGTCAGATCATCATGGCATAACGATATGCCCTTGTTGCCGCCATCAAACAGCATCGGCTTACCGTTTTCCAGCCACAGCTGGCTTTGCGCGGCGTTCTTCTTTTCGGTGAAGTCGGCAAATACGTCCTTGTTGTAGACGATGCAGTTCTGGAAGATTTCGACAAAGGCTGCGCCCTTGTGCGCATAGGCGGCTTTCAGCGCATCGGGCAGGTTCTTGTGGACATCGATGCTGCGCGCCACAAACCGCGCGCCTGAGCCCAGCGCAAACGCGCACGGGCTTGCGGGCCGGTCAACCGAGCCATACGGCGTCGATGGGCTGCGCGTGCCTTCGCGGCTGGTGGGCGAATACTGGCCCTTGGTCAGGCCGTAGATCTCGTTGTTGAACAGCAGGATCTGGCAGTTGAGGTTGCGCCGCAGCAGATGCATCGAATGATTGCCGCCGATCGACAGCGCATCGCCATCGCCGGTGATAATCCACACGTCGAGCTCGGGATTGGCGAGCTTCAGCCCCGTTGCCACCGCAGGCGCGCGGCCATGGATGGTGTGGAAGCCATAGGTTTCCATGTAATACGGGAAGCGCGACGAGCAGCCGATGCCTGACACGAACACGGTGTTGGCCGGGTCCGCGCCGATTTCGGGCATGGTTTTCTGCACCGCCTTGAGGATCGCATAGTCGCCGCAACCAGGGCACCAGCGCACTTCCTGATCGGTCTCCCAATCCTTAATGGTGGTATGCGCGCGCGGCGCGATCTTGGTCATCTCGTTCATTTCAGGCGGTCTTTCTCAGGCGGTCTAGTTCGCGAAGGGTGGCATCCATGATGAATTTTTCCCGGTCGGTCGCCACTTCGCCGACCTTGCGGAACAAAGATGCTTTGATCGGCACGCGCACATCGGCATCCTGCGCCCGTATATCGATAAGGATCGGGACAACTGCAACCCATGCCTCGTCTTCAATCGGGTCCTCCGGATCGTCGTATTGCGCGACAGTGCGCTCCAACGTCACCTGACCCGGTTCCGGGATCGGCGCGCCATCTTCAACCATGCCATCCACGTGCAACTGCAAAGCTTCATGGCCCATCGCGATCAATTCTTCCATCGTATCGCCAGCAGACACGCATCCTGGAAAATCGATAAAGGAAATACCGAACGAACGCGGCCCCTTGCAGACTGATCCATAATAAACACGTTGCGTCATTACTGTCTCCTCATCGACACGCCCGACTGCCGCTCAATGCTGCGAAGCGTACCCAGCGGAATGTCCTTCTTTGGGTGCGGCACTGTCACCTTACCGGGCTTCAATGCGTGTTCCAACTGCAGATGGCTGCCTGATTGGTGCGTGGGGTTCCACCCATCGGCTCCAAGGAGCTTAAGGACGTCACGACTGTTCAAGAATCATATACTCAACCGGGGCACGAGAGCTTGCTGATTGGTTTCCCAATCCTTGATCGTGGTGTGCGCGCGTGGCGCGATCTTGGCCATCTCGTTCATTGAATTTCCAATCAGTCGAATCTTTTAAGTCGGCGCAGGAATTCAAACCTCAAGCTCGCGTCATCAGCTTCGACATTATCAACTTCCCAAATACCCAAATATCCTTTGCGGGCAAGCGCCACTCCGCTCTTGTAGCCGGGAGCGTTGGTTACGGTATTGCCGGTGAGCAAAACTTTCCCACCGTCTTCGATTGCATTGACAAATCGGGGCCATCGACCAATCCCCGGCAAATGCCCCCTGTCATTGTAACGCAGGCTATTTTTCCAATGAACCCAAACACACGGCAGAGACTCACCATCCACATCAGCGAACCATGAACCGCGATGTCCTTTTGGATAAGTCATTATCCCGCTATCGCCTCGATCGCCGCCCCGATTTCCGCGATGGTGAAGGGCTGGCCCGATGTCTTGTTGAGCGGCCGGGCATCGACCAGAAACTGGTCACGCAGCAGCGTCTTGAGCTGACCGGTGTTCATTTCGGGCACCAGCACCTTGTCATAGCTGTGCAGCAATTCGCCCAGATTTTTCGGCGTCGGCCAGATGTGGCGGATGTGGATGTGGCTGACGTCCAGCCCGCTGCGCCGGGCGCGCAGCACCGCCTGATGGATCGGGCCATAGGTCGATCCCCAGCCGACCACCGCCAGCTTGCCGCCTGCCGCACCCACCAGCACGTCCTGATCGGGGATCGCATCGGCAACACCCAGAATCTTGTTCTGGCGCGTATCGGTCATCGCCTGATGGGTCTCTGCCGAATAATCGATATGCCCGGTGCCCAGCGCTTTTTCGATACCGCCGATGCGGTGCATGAGGCCCGGCGTGCCCGGCTTGACCCATGGCCGCGCCAGCTTCTCGTCGCGCGCATAGGGCAGGAAGCCGCCATTCTGCGCCTTGTCCATAAAGGTGACCGGGAACGGCGTGTAGCTGTCCATATCGGGCACCTTCCACGGCTCTGCGGCATTGGCGATATAGCCATCGGTCAGCAGCATGACAGGCGTCATATATTGCACCGCGATGCGGCACGCCTCGATCGCGCAATCGAACGCATCCGATGGCGAGCGCGCCGCGATGACGGGCATCGGCGCATCACCGTTGCGGCCATAGACCGCCTGATACAGGTC
>JBBQXX010000066.1:0-11828 GCA_038209235.1 Sphingomonadales bacterium
ATCGTGCGCACCACCAAAAGGCTGGAGCGCGCGCGCCATCGCATCGAACTGCTGCGCAGCGAGGTCGAGGAATATTACGGCAACTTCCGCGTCACCCCCGATCTGGTCGAACTGCGCAACCTGATCGAGGTCGCCGACCTGATCGTCCGCTCGGCGCTGGAGCGCAAGGAGAGCCGCGGGCTGCATTACAACAGCGATTTTCCGGACATGCTGCCGGTGGCAGAAGACACGGTGCTGGTGCCATAAGTGCATTGACCGCGCAGGCAGGTTTGTTCACCGCAAAACTTGCCCTTGGAGAGATGCTACGGTTAGCGACCTCCTGCAGATTCAACTGAAGTCGTTCTCCGGCGAAAGCCGGAGCCCAGGAGCCGGATAGCACTGTCGTCGCCCTGGGTTTTTAGCTTTCGCCGGAAAACGGTGCATATTTCTGAGGCATGCAGAAACCTTAACCGCGCATACATTTGCGATCCGCCAGATGACGAACCCACCTTCTGACCAGAAAGCCATTGCATGTTTGTTCGCGCGCTGACCCTCATTCTGGCCACGGCTGCCCTTGCCGCGTGTGTATCGACCCCGCGACAGATCGCGCAGCCCCGCGCTGCGCCTGCACCGGCGCGCATCCAACAGGTGCCACCGCCGCTCGCGCCGCGCGCCACCAATGCCGTGCCACAAGGGCTGCGCGATGAACTGACCGCGCTGTGGCGCGGCTTTCCGGGCAAGACCGGGATCGCGGTGCGGCGGATCGATGGCGACTGGGTGATCGGCCAGCGCGGCGGCGATCTGTTCCCACAGCAAAGCGTGTCCAAACTGTGGGTGACGATGACCGTGCTTGAAAAGGTCGATCGCGGCGAACTGGCGCTCGATACGCCGGTAACGATCGGCCGCGATGACCTGACGCTGTTTCACCAGCCGCTGGCAGCGCGGGTGGTGCGTGAGGGGGTCGTGCGCTCGACCGTGCAGTCGCTGATCGATGAGGCGCTGACCGCCAGCGACAACAGCGCCAATGATGCGCTGCTGCGCGCCGCAGGTGGCCCTCAGGCGGTTAACGAATTCCTGGCCCGCAAGGGGCTGACCAGTATCCGCTTCGGGCCGGGTGAGCGATTGCTGCAAAGCGGCATCGCCGGGGTGCAGTGGCGGCAGGAGCTTTCGGCCGGACGCGCGTTTCAGGCCGAGCGCGAACGGGTGCCGATCGACCGGCGGCGCAACCTGCTGTCGGCTTATGTCGCAGACCCTGTCGATGGTGCCAGCCCGGAAGCCATCGTCGATGCGCTGGCGCGGCTGGCACTGGGCCAACTGCTGTCGCCTGCCTCAACCCGACTTATGCTGGACACGCTTGGCCGCACCCGAAGCGGACCAAACCGCCTCAAGGCGGGCGTTCCGATGGGCTGGCGGTTCCTCCACAAGACCGGAACCGGGCAGGATCTGCCGCCGGTTTCAACCGGTTATAACGATGTCGGGATCATGACCGCGCCCGATGGAACCCGCTATGCCGTAGCGGTCATGCTGGGCGAAACGACCGCAGGTATTCCGGCCCGGATGCAGTTGATGCAGTCGGTTTCGCGCGCGGTCGGGCGCTGGCACCCGCAGTAGCAGATACTTTACCCGCTTAAGAAATAATGTGTTATCTGCCCGGCAGGATACATTAGTTTCGTGCTTCAGAACGGCCTTGCACGGTTTGTAAACCGCACCGGGGCACACTGACAGGAGAGTATCGAACCTATGTTGCCGACACCTTGCCCGCCGTTTTTCAGCCCGCCGTTTTTCAGCCAGCCGTTTTCCGGGCGCGTCCGCTGACTGCGCTCTGCCCCGTGCCGCCCCGCAGCAATCCGCTCACTGACGCCGCAAGCTGGAATGCCATGCGCGAGGCGTGTGTTGCCGATCCGGGAGCCTTTCATGGCGAACAGGCCCGCTCAGCGATCTGCTGGTTTCTGCCCGATCATAACGCCTGGGCGTTTTTCGACCGTGAGGCGGGTTGCTGGACCGGCTGGGACGCAGATAGCGGAGCGGCGCGTAACCTCGATCTGGCGGCAGACTTCATGCCATGGGAACGCGGCCTCAACGCCGATGATGCGCCCTGCTGGCGCTGGTTTGACGGCGCGCTGACCAGCAGCGGCTTCAACGAGGTCGACCGGCATGTGCTTTCTGGCCATGGCGACGAGGCGGCGCTGATCTTTGAAGGCGACCGCTGGAACATGTCGAGCGACAACGGTCGCGGTGGCCCGGTCGATAGCTATCCGGTCAGCCGCAAGCTGTTGCTGCTCGAAAGCGCGAAATGTTCGCTGGCGCTGGCCGCGCTGGGGCTGAAAGCGGGCGACCGCATCGCGCTCAACATGCCGAGCATTCCGGCGCAGATTTACTGGACGCAAGGCGCAAAGCGCGCCGGGATCATTTACACCCCGGTGTTCGGCGGGTTCAGCGACAAGACCTTGTCCGACCGTATTGCCGATGCGGGCGCAAAGATCGTCATCACCGCCGATGGCAGCTATCGCAATGCGCAGATGGTGCCGTTCAAGACCAGCTATACCGATCCGGCGCTTGATAATTTCATCGGCGTCGGCACCGCGATGGACCTGCTGGCAGGTGCGCTCAATGATCCGGCGCTCGAAGCCGATGGCGCGGCGCGCGCCAGGATTACCGAGACGGTGGCCGAACTGCTCGATGGCGAGGTGACCGTGGAGCGGTCCGATGTGATGCGCGGCGTGGGCCGTGCGCTCGATGATCTGGCGCAGGGGACAGGCCTGAGCGCGGCGCAGGCGGCGAACCTGCGTATGGCGATCGCATCGGCGCTGGTCGATTCGCCGCCGCGCGTCGATGCAGTGGTGGTGGTGCGCCACACCACGCAGCCCGATCTGGTCTGGAATGCGGGGCGCGATCACTGGAGCCATGATCTGACCGGGCAGGCCAGCGAGACGATCCTGTCGGCTGCGCGTGCAGCCGGGTTCGATGTCGCCGACGAAGCCGCATTGCTGGCGCTGCCCGATGCAGATTTCGTGCGCGCGATCTGGACAGCGTCCAAGCCGCTGCCGGTCGATGCCGAATATCCCAATTTCATCATCTACACCTCAGGCTCGACCGGCAAGCCCAAGGGCGTCGTGCATGTCCATGGCGGCTATTGCGCAGGCGTTGCCGCGACCATGCCGGTGGCGTTCGATGCTTCACCTGGCGATGTGATGTTCGTCGTTGCCGATCCGGGCTGGATCACCGGGCAAAGCTATCTGATCGCAGGCGCGTTGCTTTGCCGGGTCACCACGATCATCACCGAAGGCTCGCCGGTGTTCCCGCACGCAGGCCGCTTTGCCTCGATCATCGAGCGCCACAAGGTGCAGATCTTCAAGGCGGGCGTCACCTTCCTTAAGAGCGTGATGCAGGACCCGGAGAACCTCAAGGACATCCAGACCTACGACATGTCCTCGCTCAAGGTCGCAACCTTCTGTGCGGAGCCGACATCGCCATCGGTGCAGGCGTTCGCGATGGAGCATGTTACGCCGTGGTATATCAACAGCTATTGGGCGACCGAGCACGGCGGTATCGCCTGGACGCATTTCTACGGCAACACCGATTTCCCGCTGCGCGCTGATGCACACACCTATCCGCTGCCGTGGATCATCGGCGATGTCTGGGTCGAGGATGCCGATGCACCCGATGCCGATTTCGGACTGGTCCGCGAAGGCCAGGGCGGTGTGCCATGGCGGCGCGCGAAGAACGGCGAGAAGGGCGAGATCGTCATCGCGCTGCCTTATCCGTATCTCACCCGCACCATCTGGGGCGATACCGACAACTTCCTGCTCGAAGAAACGCCGGGCGGGGTGCGGATCAATCCGCACTGGCGCGGCGATGCAGACCGCTATTCGAGCACTTACTGGCAGAGGTGGCGTGGCACCTGGGCTTACACTCAGGGCGATTTTGCGGTCCGGCATGATGATGGCTCGTTCTCGCTGCATGGCCGGTCGGACGATGTCATCAACGTCTCTGGCCACCGCATCGGCACCGAGGAGATCGAAGGCGCGATCCTGCGCGACAAGACGCTCGATCCCAATTCGCCGGTCGGCAATGTGCTGGTCGTCGGCGCGCCGCACCGCGAGAAGGGCGCAACTCCGATTGCGTTTATCACTCCGGTCGCAGGGCGCAGGCTGACGCAAGATGACCGCCGCCGCCTGACCGATCTGGTGCGCACCGAAAAGGGCGCGGTCGCGGTGCCATCGGACTTTCTGGAGGTCGCCGAATTCCCCGAAACGCGCTCTGGGAAATATATGCGCCGCATGGTCCGCGCCATCGTCGAGGGCAGCGAGATCGGCGACACCAGCACGTTGCGCAATCCGGGCAGCATCGATGCACTGCAAACCGCGGTTACCGCATGGCAGCGCAAGCAGAAGCTCGCCGAAGACCAGCCGCTGTTCGAGCGCTATCGCTATTTCCTGATCCAGTACAATGATCTGGGTGAAAACCGGCGGGTGGCGACGGTTACCGTCACCAACGCACCGGTCAATGCGCTCAACGAACGCGCTATCGACGAGCTGGTCATCGTTGTCGAGCATCTGGCGCGCAAGGATGATGTGATCGCGGTGGTGTTTACCGGGCAAGGCACCGCCTCGTTCGTCGCCGGGGCGGATATCCGGCAAATGCTCGAGGAAGTGAACAGCGTCGAGGAAGCCGGCGTGCTGCCCAACAATGCGCAGCTGGCGTTCCGCAAGATCGAGATGATGGGCAAGCCGTGCATCGCGGCGATCCAGGGCGTGGCCTTGGGCGGCGGCATGGAATTCGCGCTTGCCTGCCATTACCGGATCGCAGAACCGGTGGCGCGCTTTGGCCAGCCCGAGATCAACCTGCGGCTGCTGCCCGGCTATGGCGGCACCCAGCGGCTGCCGCGGCTGCTTGCCGAACGGCGCGCTGCCGAGGGTTTGCGTGATGCGCTCGACCTGATTTTGGGCGGCCGGTCGATCAGCGCGGATGAGGCGCTGGAAATCGGTGCAATCGAACAGGTCGCCGATGCCTCCAACGACGTGCTCTCGCTGGCGCATGCGATGGTCCGCGAGTATGCGCGGCATGGCGCGGAATGCCCGCTGGGCAGGGCGTTTGCCGACCGCAAGGCGATGACCAAGCGCTGGGCGGAACCGGCGCGGATCGATCTGGATGCGGCGTTGGAAGACCCGTTCCTCCAGCGGATGCTCAAGCAGCTGGAGTGGGCCGGGCGCGGCGATGCGGGCAGGCGCGCGCTCGATGCGGTGCGCACCGGATGGAATGAGGGCATGGCCGCAGGGCTGGTGCGCGAAGGCGAGCATTTTGCCGAGGCGATCATCGATCCTGAAGGCGGCAAGACCGGTATCCGCCAGTTCATGGACAAGCAAAGCCCGCCGCTGCCGGTGCGCCGCAACGGCGTGTGGATCGACGGCGAGCACGAGGCGAACAAGGCCGAGATGATCGCATCGGGCCAGTTGCTACCCGTCGGCGCGCCGTTCTACCCGGGGGTTACGGCCATTCCGGGCAAGCAACTGGCGTTTGGCATCAGCCGCGATCCCGATACCGGGAGCCCACGCTTTGGTCCGCCTGCATCGCACGAGCGCGAGCATATCGTGCCCGTGGTCGCACCCGAGCCGAACGAGGCTTTGGTCTACATGCTGACCAGCGAAGTCAATTTCAACGATATCTGGGCGCTGACCGGCATCCCCGTCTCACCCTTCGACAGCCATGAAGAGGACGTGCAGATCACCGGGTCGGGCGGACTGGCGCTGATTGCCGCGCTGGGCAGCGAGGTCAAGGGCGAGGGCCGGTTGCGCGTCGGCGATATGGTGGTGGTCTATTCGGGCACCTCCGATCTGCTCTCCCCGCAGGCGGGCGATGATCCGATGTTCGCAGGCTTTGCGATTCAGGGCTATGAGACCAAGACCGGCAGTCACGCACAGTTCCTGAATGTCCAGGGGCCGCAGTTGCACCGTGTGCCACCCGATCTGACGCTGGAACAGGCGGGAAGCTATGTGCTGAACCTGGGCACGATCACCCGCTGCCTGTTCACAACTTTGGGGATTGTTCCGGGAAAAACGATCTTCGTCGAAGGATCGGCCACCGGCACCGGGCTCGATGCTCTCAAGAGCAGCGTCAAGACCGGGCTCAAGGCGACGGGTATGGTCTCCAGCCAGGACCGCGCCGAATTCGTGCGGACGCAAGGCGCAGTCGGAGCGCTCAATCGCAAGGACCCGCGCTTTGCCGCGCTGTTCACCGCCGTTCCCGATGAACCTGCGGCAGCGCGCGCATGGGAAGCCGATGGCGCGCCATTGCTGGCCGAATACCGGCGGATGAACGATGGCAAGCTGGCCGATTGTGTCGTCAGCCACGCTGGCGAAAGCGCTTTCCCGCGCAGCTTCCACTTGCTCGAGGAGCACGGCACGCTTGCGTTCTACGGCGCATCGTCGGGCTATCATTTCAGCTTCATGGGCAAGACCGGCAGCGCCTCGCCATCTGCTATGCTGGCGCGGGCGCAGCTTCGCGGCGGCGAATCGGTGCTGCTTTATTATGGCCCCGGCAGCCGCGATCTGGCCGATCCTTTGGGGCTCGAAATGATCGAGGCGGCGCGGCTGTACAAGGCGCGCACCGTGATTGTCACCACCACCGATGGCCAGCGCGAGTTCCTGCAATCGCTGGGGCTGGAAGAATCGGTCGAGGGGATCATCAGCCTGGAGGGGCTGAAGCGCCGCGACAGCGAGTTCATCTGGCCCGAAACGCTGCCGCGCCTGCCCGATGCGCGCGTCGATATCGAACGCTTCAAGGAAGGCGTGCGCAGCTATCAGCAGCATACCTTGAAGCCGTTTGGTACCGCCGTGGGTCGTATCCTGGGCTCGCCGGGCAACCCGCGCGGTGTGCCCGATCTGGTGATCGAGCGCGCCGGGCAGGATTCGCTGGGGGTATCGACCTCGCTGGTCAAGCCGTTCGGCGGGCGTGTCGTCTATGCCGAGGAGATGGCGGGGCGTCGCTACACCTTCTATGCGCCGCAGGTGTGGACCCGGCAGCGCCGGATCATCATGCCCACCGCCAACATCTTCGGCACCCATTTGTGCAACGCGAATGAGGTGACGATGATGAACAACATGATCGCAGGCGGGCTGCTCTCGGTCACCGAACCTGTGGTGGTCGAATGGGACGGGTTGCCTGAGGCGCATCAGGCGATGTGGGATAACCGGCATTCGGGCGCAACCTATGTGGTCAACCACGCGCTGCCAGCGATGGGCCTGCGCAGCCGCGATGAACTGCTCGAATACTGGGCCGCCAGCAC
The DNA here is from genome assembly GCA_038209235.1 of Sphingomonadales bacterium. GTDB lineage: Bacteria > Pseudomonadota > Alphaproteobacteria > Sphingomonadales > Sphingomonadaceae > Blastomonas. The sequence continues at coordinate 7,265 of JBBQXX010000066.1, forward strand.
CTGACCAATATCAGCCGCCATTTTGATCGGCAGGAGAGACACAAGACCATGACGACAAGCAGGGGCAAAGCCGTGAAGACCGATCCAGCGGGCACAGGCAAACTATCCGGACCGCTGGCGGGCGGACCTCTGGCAGGCGGGCGGCTGGCAGGCAAGGTGGCGCTGGTTACCGGCGCTGCGGGCAATCTGGGCGGCGCGATCATCCGCCGCTTCATCGCCGAAGGCGCCACGCTGGTGATGACCGGACGCACCTCTGAACGGCTGGAGGCGGCCAAGGCGGCGCTGCTCGCCGAAACCGGGGTCGATGAGGCGGGTGTCTTTACCGTGCTGCTCGATGGCGGCGATCCCGTTTCGGTGCGCGCCGCGATGGATCAGGTCAAGGCGGCGCTTGGCCGTATCGATGTGCTGGTCAACAATGCAGGGTCGGCAGGGCCGCGCCAGACGCTCGAAAACGTGCCGCTGACCCGCGCCGAGATGGAAGCGAACGGCGATACCGAAACCGTCGCCGATGCGATGCGCAACTTGCTGGGGGTCAGCTGGAACCTGACCCGCGCTGCTGCACCGATCATGCCGGTGGGCGGATCGGTGGTGAACATCTCGACGATTTTCTCGCACACCCGCTATTATGGTCGCACCGCCTATGTCGTGCCCAAGGCGGCGTTGAATGCGCTGAGCCAGGAACTGGCGCGCGAACTTGGCGCGCAAGGCATTCGTGTCAACACCGTCTTTCCCGGACCGATCGAAAGCGAGCGCATCCGCACCGTGTTTGCCGCGATGGATTCGTTGCAGGGCGAGCCTGAGAACACCACCGCCAACCATTTCATGGGCCGCATGTCGCTGGAACGCGCGGTTGGCGATGCGCCCAGGCAAAAAACACTGCCGGTGCCGGGCGATATTGCCGATGCCTGCCTGTTCCTCGCCAGCGACGAATCCGCCGCGCTCAACGGCAACGAGATCGATGTCACCCACGGCATGCAGGTGCGCAAGGATTCGCGCTCCACCTATATGGCGCGCCCGTCGATGCGATCGCTCGATGGCGCCGGGCTGACCGTGCTGATCGCAGCCGGAGAGCAATGGGAAGACGCGCTGGAGATGGCAAAGATCCAGGCCGCATGCGGTGCACGCGTGCTGCTGGGCATGACCCGCCAGGTCGATGTTGCGCAGGCCGAAGCGCGGGTCAAGGCGCAAGGCTCCGGGGACGGCCTGACGATCATGCGCTTCAACCGCGCCGAGCCCGATGGCATGGAAGCGGCAATCCGCGCCTATTCGGACGCGCATGGTGCAATCCACAGCGCCATCGTCCTGCCGGTCAAGTCCGCCGGGCATTTTGGCGATTCGCTGGTCGCGGCAAGCGATGCCGATGTCGACACGCTGATCGATGTCGAACTGACCGGAACGATCGCTGTGGCGCGCACCTTGCGGCGCTACTGGAAGGCGCGCACCGATCTGTTGCAGGACCCGCGCTTTGTCTTCATGTCCAGCCCCAGCGATGGCAGGGGCGACAAGGCGGCGCGCATTATGACCGCAGCGATTGCGCAACTGATCACCATCTGGCGCGATGAATCGCGGGTTGATTTTGCGCAGGGCCGCCAGGCGCGCGCCGCATGGGGCAACCAGATCGTGCGCTATACCAATGCCGAGGACGAGAACACGCGCTTTGCCGCAGGGCACGCGACGCGAATCGTCTTCAAGGAACAGAAGATCACCGAAACCTCGCTTTACCTGCCCGCCAGCATTGGCGAGGAAACCGGTGCGCGCAAGGCGATGCTGGGCTTTGCCGAGAACATCACCGGACTGCATCTGGGCAAGGTGGCGCTGATCACCGGCGGCTCTGCAGGGATCGGCGGACAAGTCGCGCGGCTGCTTGCGCTGGCGGGCGCAAAAGTGATGATGGTCGCACGACGCGCCAGCGAGCTGGAAGCGGCGCGCGAACGCATCGTCGGCGAACTGCAGGATGTCGGCTTTTCAGGGGTCGAGCGCCGCGTCAAGTTCATGGCCGATGTCGATGTCAGCGATTTCGATTCGCTGCGCCGCGCCGCCGATGCGACGATGGCCGAGTTCGGGCGGATTGACTATCTGATCAACAATGCAGGCGTCGCCGGTGCCGAGGACATGGTGATCGACATGCCGCTCGATACCTGGCGCTGGACGCTCGATGCCAATCTGATCTCCAATTATCTGCTGATGCAATATGTCGTGCCGATCATGAAGAAGCAGGGTTCAGGCTATATCCTCAACGTCTCGTCCTATTTCGGCGGAGAAAAGTTCCTCGCCGTCGCCTATCCCAACCGTGCCGATTATGCAGTGTCCAAGGCCGGGCAGCGCGCGATGGTGGAGAGCTTCTCGCGCTTTTTAGGCCCTGAAATCCAGGTCAATGCGATCGCGCCCGGGCCGGTCGATGGCGACCGCTTGTCGGGCATCGGCGGCAAGCCTGGCCTGTTCCTGCGCCGCGCGCGGCTGATCCTCGAAAACAAGCGGCTCAATGCGATTTACGGCGCGGTAATTGAATCGATCCGCGAGGGCGCAGAGGTCACCCATGTGCTGGGCCGGCTGGCGCGCAACGATACCGGGTATCTGAGCCATGATCGTTCGACCCCCGATCCGTTGCGGCTGCTGTGCCTTGAACTGGCGCGCGAGGGTGATGGTATCTGCACCTGGGACCGTTATCTGCTGACCTCGGATATCGCCGGGCGGCTGCTTGGGCGGTTGCGGTCGGCGGGCTATCTGCTCGAAAACGCCGACTGGCAGGCGCGCAGCGGGACCACCGATGGCCTGACCGGCTGGCTGATGGTCACTCCGCCCGATGACATGCCGTTCCTGCCGCAGGATCGTATCGGCAAGGAGGCGGACAAGGTCGGCAGGGGTGTGCTCTCGCAGCTCCATCTGGGCGCGATGCCCAAGGAAAGCGAAGTTGCGCAGGCCACGGTGTTCTATCTGGCAGACCGCGCGGTGAGCGGCGAGACCTTCATGCCTTCAGGCGGCCTCAGCGTCGAACGCTCGTACACCGAGCGCGAGATGTTTGGCAGCCCCAAGCAGGAACGGCTCGACCAGATGGCGGGCAAGACGGTGTGGATCATCGGTGAGCATCTGGCCGATTACATCGCCGAAACCGCCAGCCACCTGATCGGCGATCTGGATGTCGCGCGGTTCGTGCTGCTGACACGCAGCGCTCAGGGCGGCGCAGGTGTGATCGCGCTGCTCGGCGATGCGATCGCTGCCAAGGTGACGGTGCGCGTGTGCGGGGCGGATATCGAATCTGCGATGGATCAGGCGCTGCTTGATTTTGGCCGCCCGACGACGGTTGTCTCGACCCCGATGGCGGCGCTTCCCGACCGGTTGTTCGATGAAGGCGCGATGCTGAGCGCCGAGGAGTTTCGCGAGCTGTGCGAGGAGAATCTGACCCACCATTTCCGCGTCGCGCGCAAGGCCTCGCTGTATGACGGTTGCCAACTGGTGCTGGTCTCGCCCGATGTGCCCTTCGGCCAAAGCGGGCCTGCGTTTGCGCTGGCCAATTTCGTCAAGACGACGCTGCACGCGTTTACCGCTACTCTGGCGGTGGAAAACGAGCGGCTGGTGCACGATGTGCCGACCAACCAGATCAACCTGACGCGCAGGGTGCGCTCCGAAGAACCGCGCAATGCGGTCGAGCATCAGGAAGAACTCAAACGCTTCGCCCGCGCGGTCATGCTGGTCGGCGCGCCGCTGCCCGACGCACAGGATTCGCGGTATCGCGCGCGGATTTATCGCGGGACTTCGATGACGGTGTAATGCCCAGCGGCCAAATGCTCTGATTACCGTGTAATACTTTTTGGTATAAGGCCCATGATCCGTAAACGAAGCAGGAGCGACGATGGCGCGCAACACATCCGTGACGATCGGCGACCATTTCGCCGGCTTTATCGCCCAGCAGGTGCAGGCAGGGCGTTATGGCTCTGCCAGTGATGTCGTGCGGGCCAGGCTGCGGCTGCTGGAGGAGCATGAAATCAAGGTTGGTGCATTGCAGGAAGCCTTGATTGCAGGCGAACAGTCGGGCGAACCTGGGCCGCTGGATTTCGAGGCATTGAAGGCGCGCAAGCGTGCCGAGTACGGGGGTAAGTGAAGGCACTAACCTTCTCCCCTGCGGCGCAAACCGATATCGAAGCGATATGGGATTATACCGCTGACATCTGGGGCCCGGATCAGGCAGATCGTTATACAGACGACATCTGCGATGTGAGCCACGCATTGGCCGTCGGTACCAAGCGAGCCAGGCCATTCGATGTCAGACCCGGCTACCTCAAGTTCGCGGCTGGATCACACATGGTGTATTTTCGAGACCATGGTGACCGGATCGAGATCGTGCGGAGGCTGCACAACAGACAGGACACGCAGCGGCACTTGTAGGATCGTTTGTGCGCGACCGGGGCGGAAAACGGAAAACGTCAGGCGCTGCTGCCCACCAGATACAACCCGCGGCCATGCGCTTTCAGCCAGCGGTCGGCGGATTTGCGGTCGTCTTCGAACAGCTCGTCGAGCCATGCGTAGAAATCGGCGCTGTGGTTCATGTGGCGCAGGTGCGCGACCT
>JBBQXX010000067.1:0-11719 GCA_038209235.1 Sphingomonadales bacterium
GAACCGGTGTTAACTTGGCGCGGCCTGGATGACGCGACACCAAGCGACGCCGCGCTGGCAACTGCAATGATCGCCCACCCAGCGCTGATCAACCGCCCGATCGTAGTGACGCATGCGCAGGTGAAACTGTGCCAGCCGAGCGAGACGCAGGCGGAGGTTCTGGGTGCTCGAAGCACTCGATGAGGGCTAGGAATCACTCGATGAGGGCCTGTGAATTAGCTGACAGTTTCGGATAAAAGTTGGTGCAAGCCACCCCGGTTTTTATGGAGCGAGTTGGTTTTTGTGTTTACACCTGACGACGGCTGGGTCGCTTTCCATTCTGGGCACGCCAGGAAGACCAGTCCACTGGTTCACTTGCCACTCGACTGAGACCGTTCAACGCGCCTTCCAGGTCTGGGTACACCACCAGATTAGTGCCTCGATACCGGGCATTAGGAACAAGTATGCCCTGATATTCCAAAAACCTTGCGGCTGACGAAATCGCCTGCTCCACTTCATAGGAGTGACTTTCAAAGCTGTGCTCTTCGATACCGAACTTTGCCAGCAGAGAAAAGTCGGTTAAATCAAGCACACGCTCCAGCGTCACTTCCAGCCGATGAATGTCATGCAGGATTTTGCTCGGCCAGAGCGGTTCAAGGCTCATCCTGTATCCTACTTCTGCTAACGCCCCCTCACGTTCGCAAGCCGTGTAAAGTGCTTCAAACTCCCCCGAGGCGCCCCATCGCCCGTTTGCCGTTGATCCCCTCGCAGGATCGCGCCCTGATCTCACTATCCGCCAAGTGTCGCCAACAAAGGTTTGTGCTTCGCAATCTTCGAGGATGTCGAGCATTTCTCGATCATGGACGCGGTCATTGAACGCCATGTTTTAGCTGAATGTTGCTTCGTCAAGGCTGGCAATGACGGCGAGAACCTCATCTGCTTTTCCATCGTGAATCAAGTCGATTGCTCGTTGATCATTCAAGAGTCGGTGCTTGGAGTAAAGCCAAACCCGGGTTTCATCCGCCGCATAAAACTCACTCAGTCGGTCAACGACGTACCGGAGGTCAGAAATCAATAATTCGGTGCGAGGATGGGGGGTGATCCGCCCCTGCGCCCAACGCGATGCCGTTGCAGGGGAGACGCCTGCAATATTTGCCACATCTGTCCCTTTGAGGCCGCCCTTATCGCGGAGGTGATCAATGAGTTTTGATACAGCCGTTGCCATCACGCACCCCTACCTAGAATTGCCAGGCTGTTGGAGTTTCCGCGAAAAAGTGGCGAATTCGACCGGGTTCGGTTTGCGCAGTCCACCAGCATATCAGCGAACACATCGTTCATCAGTGTCAATCTCTTCTTCTCGTTCTGAATCACCTTTAATGCTTTGTCATCGCCATGATCAAAAACGGCATTCTCGCGGTGCCCTCCTCGCAGATAACCCGCAATTGGGCTTGAATTATGCAATCTGTGAATTTTCGCTGTCATGACAACCTCCAACCCTGGATTGACATATAGATTTCACGTTGTCAATTTGTGAAATGCAAACGTTCATAGAGTCGGATGCTTGTCACCCCACCGGTGCCCGTCTGCGATAGCTCAAAGCCTCTGCTACATGCACCCGGCCTACCGTCTCGGTGCCGCTCAGGTCTGCGATCGTGCGCGAGACGCGTAGCACGCGGGTGTAGCCGCGCGCCGATAACCGCATCGCTTCGGCAGCGCGGGCGAGCAACTGGCGCGCCGGTTCATCGGGGGTGGCGTGCTGCTCCAGCGCCTCGCCGTCGATCTCGGCGTTGGTGCGGGCCTTGATGCTGGCGTAGCGCGCGGTTTGTAGCGCTCGTGCCGCGGCAACGCGCGCGGCGACCTGCTCCGATCCCTCTGCGGGCGGGGGCAAGGTCAGGTCGGCGGCGGTGACGGCTTCGACATCGACATGCAGGTCGATGCGGTCGAGCAGCGGCCCGGAAACCTTGGCCTGATAATCGCTCGCGCAGCGCGGCGCGCGCGAACAGCCCAGCGCCGGATCACCCAGATGGCCGCAACGGCACGGGTTCATCGCCGCGATCATCTGCACGCGCGCCGGAAAGGTGACATGCGCATTGGCGCGCGCCACGCAGACCTCGCCGGTCTCCAGCGGCTGACGCAGCGAATCGAGCACAGCGCGCTGAAACTCGGGCAGTTCATCGAGGAACAGCACCCCCAGATGCGCCATGCTGACCTCGCCGGGCCGCACCTTGAGCCCGCCGCCGACCAATGCTGCCATCGATGCGCTGTGATGCGGGCTGCGGAACGGGCGGGCGCGGCTGATCCGGCCATCGGTGAGCGTGCCTGCGACGGATGCAACCATCGAGACCTCGAGCGCCTCTTCGGGGGTCAGCGGCGGCAAAATCCCCGGCAGGCACGAGGCCAGCAGAGATTTTCCCGCCCCCGGCGGTCCGGTCATTACCATATTGTGGCCGCCGGCCGCAGCGATCTCCAGCGCGCGCTTGGCGGTTTCCTGACCCTTGACCTGTTTGAGATCAGGCCCGCGCACCGGCTCTTGCGCGATGCCCGGCACCGGCGGGCTGAGGCGGCCATTGCCCTTGAGATGATTGAGCAGGCTGAGCAGATCGGGTGCGGCGATGACATCGATACCGCCTGCCCATGCGGCTTCTGACCCTTGCGCTGCCGGGCAGATCAGCCCGCGCCCGGTGGCCGAGGCGTGCAGCGCGGCGAGCAGCACCCCGGGCGATGGCGCAATCCGCCCGTCGAGCGCCAGTTCGCCCACCGCGACATATTCACCGACCAGTTCGGCATCGATAATCCCCATCGCGGCGAGCAAGGCCAGCGCGATCGGCAGATCATAATGCGACCCTTCCTTGGGCAGGTCGGCAGGCGAGAGGTTCACGGTGATACGCTTGGGGGGAAGCGACAGGCCCAGCGAAGCGATGGCGGCGCGCACCCGCTCGCGGCTTTCGCCCACCGCCTTGTCGGGCAAGCCGACGACCGCGATGCCCTTGTTCATCCCCGGCGATATCTGCACCTGCGCCTCGACGCTGCGCGCTTCAAGCCCAAGATACGCCACGGTCTGAACGATAGCGACCATCTTTGCCCCCTGTTTGTTCTGCGCCAACACTGGCGCGTTGCAGCTACGGAGTCGAGAGCTAATCGGCGTTTCCCGTCATTCTGGAGGCAATTGCAGCTTGGCTGGTAACAATAAACTAGCGTCAGGAACCGCGCTGCCCGCCCCGGATCACCCTTTCGGCCCGTCAGCAGTGCGCGGCGGCGATTTGATCATCGACGGGCTCAATCGACAGGGCGCAGCGTTCCTGCTGGTCGGCCAGACGGCTCAAGGGCCACGCGTGTCGTGCGACTTGCGTTTAACCATATCCTTGTCGCACGCCACTGATCTATAGGGGTTTTTGGGCGGGGTGCGATCAAGGTAGTGCGGCCTTAACGATGCCCGGTTACCGTGTTGGGCAACACCTGCGCAATCGCATGCTGGCAAAGCTGCAAGGATCGCTCCTCGCACAGGTTGCCCAGCCTCATGTCCTGCATCTTCAAGGCCATTGCCGTGTTGCCCGCTCTGGCAGCGGCGTTGCTGTCGGCGCTGCCTGCACAGGCGCAGGTGGTGACGCTGACGGTCATCGAGACGGTCGAGATCGGCACGGCAGATGCCGCGCTCGACTATGCGCTGGACGACTGGACGTTGGATGGCGAAGCGCCACTGGCCAAGAACCCGCAAGCGCCGCCGCTGGCCATTTTCGGCCCGTTCCGCGTCACCGATGCTTTCACCGCCGAGATGTACGGCACCGTCGGCAGCGCCACGCCGTCGCAGTTTGCCGCGATGCGTGCCGCTTACCCGGACCTGCGCGCGCTGCGGATGATCGAATGCCCCGGATCGGATGACGATGAGGCGAACCTGGCACTTGCCCGCATGGTACGCGCAGCAAACATCGATACCATCGTGCCGGCGGGGGGATCGGTGCGCTCGGGAGCGGTCGAATTGTTTCTGGCAGGCGTGCACCGTCAGGCTGATTCGCGCGCTGAATTTGCGGTGCACAGCTGGCGCGACGATCTTGGCCGCGAGGCCAACGACCTCAATGACAGCGATCCGGTGCACCGCGAGTATCTCGATTTCTACCGCGATATGGGCCTTGGCGACGATGTCGCGCGGCGGTTCTACACGCTTTCCAACAGTGTTCCTTTTGATCAGGCGCTTTATCTGCAGCCTGCGCAGCTTGCCGTCATGGGGCTGCTCAGCGTCATCTGATTGTAACAAGCATCTGAAAACAGCGATGAAATTGCCGAAATTTGCGCCGAACGCATGTTGCAATTGCAAACCGCCTATGGAATAAGACGGATGCTAGCAGCTTATCCGGAGGAATTATTTTTATGAAACTTGCAAAGACCGCACTGGCTGCGCTCGCTTTGACCACGATGGTCAGCGCCCCGGTTCTGGCTCAGGTTGCGACGACCAACGTCGCGGCCCGTACCGCCAGCACTGCGGCGGAAGAAAGCGACGCAGAGGGCAGCACGGGCATCATCATTGGTATCGTGGCTGCTGCCGCCGTAATCGGCGGCATCATCATCATCGCTGATGAAGATGAACCCAACAGCCCCTGATCCCAAACGGGTTTTCAGGTACTGAAACGAACAGGGGCGGCCAGAAATGGTCGCCTTTTTTCGTGGGTGTGGGTGGCCTGCCCCTAGCTACGGGCAGATTGTTCGTGCAGACGTGCCGTTTCCCTTGACTGCGCGGCCCACGGCATCATCTTGGGTCGGTTAACTCTTGCCGCCGGGGCAGCATTGCCTGACTCCCGGCCAAATTCGTGGAGCCTTGCGATGAACAGTATGCCCGCCGATTACACGCCGCCTGCCATCTGGACCTGGGACAAGGAAAACGGCGGGGCCTTTGCCAACATCAACCGCCCGGTGTCCGGTTCGACCCACGAAGCTGTGCTGCAGGTCGGCAAGCACCCGCTGCAACTCTATTCGATGGCAACGCCTAACGGCGTCAAAGTAACGATCATGCTCGAAGAACTGCTCGCTGCGGGCCATTCGGGCGCGGAATACGACGCCTGGCTGATCGATATCCGCAGCGGTGCGCAGTTCGGCAGCGGTTTTGTCGGCATCAACCCCAACAGCAAGATCCCCGCGCTGATCGATCACAGCGCATCTGCCCCGACGCGGCTGTTCGAATCGGGATCGATCCTGCTGTATCTGGCCGAAAAGTTCGGCGCGTTTCTTCCCACCGACCCGGCCGGGCGCACCGAAGCGCTCAACTGGCTGTTCTGGCAGATGGGCAGCGCGCCCTATCTGGGCGGCGGCTTCGGGCATTTTTATGCCTATGCGCCGATCAAGATCGAATATTGCATCGACCGCTTCACGATGGAGGTGAAGCGCCAGTTCGATGTGCTCAACCAACATCTGGCGCACAACGAGTATATGGCTGGTGGTGCGTATTCGATCGCCGATATCGCCATCTGGCCGTGGTATGGCGGGGTGGCATCGAACACCGTCTACAACGCGGGCGAATTTTTGCAGGTACAAGAATACCCGCACCTGCTGCGCTGGACCGAGCAGATCGGCGAGCGGACGGCGGTCAAGCGCGGCAAGATGGTCAACCGCAACTGGGGCGAACCCGAAGAACAGTTGCACGAGCGCCATGATGCAAGTGACTTCGATTTGCGCACGCAGGACAAGATTGGGGACAAGATTGCGGAAAAGATCGGCGAGCCTGCAACGGCGCAGTAAGCGTTAACCGGCCCCGACAAGCAGGTCCGCCGCCAGCTCAAACGCTCCGGCCAGCCCCGAGTGCGGGGCAAGGCCGGGGCGGCGGATCACCCGGGCAGCGGGCGCTGCGAAATAGCCGCCATCCGATGCCGTGGCGGCGGCAACGATGCGCCCGAACAGACCCGGCGTTTCCATCACGCCGCCGCCCAGCACGATCGCATCGGGGGCCAGCACCGCCCGCAGCGTGTTGCAGGCGTCGGCCAGATAGGCTGCGATAATGCTATGCGCGGCGTGTTCGGGCGGCAGGTTGGAGAGCGATTCGCCCCAGCGGGCTTTAATTGCAGGACCACTTGCCAGCCCTTCCAGGCAATCGCCGTGGAACGGGCATATTCCGGCAAACTGCGTATCATGTAGCGGGCGGCGCGGCATCATATGGCCAAGCTCGGGGTGGCCTGCCCCACCGACGATCCGCCCATCTGCGATCACGCCGCCGCCGATGCCGGTGCCGATGGTGATATAGACGCTGACCCTGGCATCGCGCGATGCGCCCAGCCGCGCTTCGGCCAGAGCGGCCGCGTTGACATCGGTATCGAAAGCCACCGGTGCACCCAGCGCGCGCGCAAACGAACCGGCAAGATCGCAGTTGCTCCAGCCCGGCTTGGGTGTTGCCAGGATGTGCCCCCAATGCTGGGATTGGCGGTTGCGCTCCAGCGGCCCGAACGATCCGATGCCGATGGCGGCAAGCTTGTCATGCGGGCGAAAGAACGCCACTGCCTGCGCGAGCGTGGTTGCAGGATCGCGCGTCGCAATGTGAGTCTGGTCGATGATATCGCCGGGGCCATAGCCGACGCCAAGCACAAATTTGGTGCCCCCTGCCTCGATCGCGCCCAACAGCGGGCGCTTAGCGGGCATGCAGCTGGCCCATGGCAAAAGTCTCCACGATCGCGCTGGTGTCGCCCTCCAGCGCGATACGCACCATCGGCGCTGGAGTGCCGCCAAAGGTCGCGGTCGCAACAGACGCATTGCCCACCGGATTGCGACCGTTCAGCCCCCAGTGGTCGACAAAGCTGCACACCAGCAGATCGGCGCTGGCAAACCAGCTATAGGCCTGCATCGGCTCGTCGTCCGGGTTGGCGATCACCAGCCCGGTGCCGTTGAGCGGGTGCCACGCCCCGGCCAAGCTGCTGGCGACCATGCCGTAAAAGCCGGTCGGCCCGGATGGACCATCGGGGGCGAACACGCTGGCTTGGGTGGACCACAAGACATAATACAGCCCCTGATGGACGATGATCTGCGCGCGTTCCAGTTCATTGTTCAGCGTATCGGCGTGAACGATCGGTGGCAACAGCTGCCAGCTGCCCGCCGCATCCTGCCGGGCAAGACCGACCGCGCCGTTAAACGCGCTCGATGAAGCAGCAAGCGAGGCGGTGAACACCAGATAGCGCGCACCATCGGCCGGATCGACAAAGAACGCCGGATCGCGGAACGCCTTGATCGTGCCGGGTGCACCTTCGTGCCGGTCGGCGGGCAGATAGACCGTGCCATCGGCGCAAAGGCTTTCGCGCACCTGGCTCCACCGTGTAATCCGGCCATCGGCCTGCAAGCGCCCGCTAGTCTGCGCCAGCCGCTGCTGAAAGCCGCCGGGCCGGTCGGCATAGCCTGCTGCGGTGAAGTACAATGTGACATTGTCGCCTTCGAGCACCGCCGAACCGGACCACTCGCGCTCAAAATCCCCCAGTCCTCGCGGCAGCATGTCGCCCCGATCGTGCCAGCCATCGGCATCGAGCAACAACAGCCGGATGCGCGCCTTGAAGTGGCGCAGCACCGGCGCGCCCCGGTCCGGCGCGGCGAGCACCATCCACAGGCTGCCGCCGCACACCTGTGCAATGCAGCCATCGGGACGCTGCAGCGGCCACATGTCCCACAACAACATATCGGGCAATATCCGCCGCGCTGCTGCCGCATCGATCAGAGCCGGAGCGGGCAACCTCTGATTGGCGATGGCAGCAACATGCGCGGCGGTCCAGACAGACGTCATGGCGAGATCAGAAATCGTAGCGCAACGTTGCCGAGATGGTGCGGCCATTGATCGCGCGCGCGCGGACAAAGCCGTTGGCGGGGATCGCGCCTTCCTCTGCTTCGGTAAAGCCGCGCGTATCGAACAGGTTGTTGGCGTTGACCGACAGTTGCACCCGATCGATCGGGCGGACCGCGATGAACGCATTCACCTGCGCAAAGCCGGGCAGCACCAGCATGGCGTTGTCCTGCGCAAAGCTGTCGGTGGTACCGACCATGTTCGCGCCAAGGCTGAACATGTCCGCCTCATACTGGCCGCTTAGCTGATAGATGAAATCGGCCTGACGCCGCGGGGTGTTGTCCTGATTGGCTGGGTTGATCCGGTCGCGGCTGATCTCGGCGTCGGTGTAAGTGCCGCTGGCGCTGAGTGAGAAGCCCCCGGTGCGGTACGATGCCTCGACCTCAAGCCCACTGGCCTTGAACTGGCGGTCAAAGGTCTGGCGGCTGGTCGCCTCGAAATTGGTCTCTTCGGTTTCGGCATAGAAAGCTGTGGCGTAGATCGCGAGGCCGCCCGAGCGATATTTGATACCCGCTTCGGCCTGTGTGACGAAGTCGATCGCCAGCCCCTCGCTGACGACATTGCCGGTGGTGAAGTTGACATTGTCATTGTTGAACAGCAGGCGATCGGCATTGGCGCGGCCGCCCTTGCTGTACCGCGCAAACGCTGCAAGAGCGTCGGTGAAGCGGTAGTTTACACCGAACGAATAGCTGAAATAATCATAGCTGTAATCGACCAGTGCCGGGCTGCCGAGCGGGATGATCGAGGTCTGGGATTCTGCCGCGCTGATCGCGCGATTGCCGTTGAAGTCGAAGCTGGTCACGCCGACGCGGCCACCCCCCAGATCAGCGCCCAATGTCCGCCCGCTGGCATCGCCGAAATCATAGCGGATGCTGCCATCAAGCGTCAGCTTGTCAAACGCCAGCGAGAGCGAGGCGAACGGCGCGTTGGTATCATATTGCAGATCATAGGTCCGCCTGCAGCAATTGCCGAAGAAACTGGCGCCAAAAGCAACCTGCCCGCCATCGCTCAGCGGGGTTCCGGCAGCGTTGACGACATCGATTAGCGCTGCGTCACCGCCGCCCCGCACTTCGAGGAGATGCGAGGTCCACAGCCAGTCAGTCTCGATATCCTGACGCGATTTGTAGAAGCCCGCAGTCAGCGTCGCGGTGCCGCTGCCCACCGCAAAATCGCCGGTGACGCGCAGATCGTTGGTGATGTTGTCGAGGCTGTTGAGCCGGGTGTTGAACAGCACCACGCTGGCGACCAGGCTGCCATTGGGTACCGCCTGGCCGGCTTGCGGGCCATTGGCGAACAACAGCCGCGATCCTGCCCCGCCGATCGCCCTTGCGGTGTTGGCGGCGGTATCGAACGATCCGGGGAAGGGCGAGACGAAGCTGCCCGACACATCGGAGAAGCGGAAGCGGTTGGTCACCGTCCAGCCATCGGCAACCTCGAACTCGCCTTCAAAGCCGAACGCCTTAACCAGCGGCCGCTGGCCGGTGGTGATGTCGAAACGCTGCGGCTGGTTGTTGCCGTCGAGGGTGAGCGCCGAGCGGAAGAACCGCGAATGCAGACTGTCGCTGCTGATATCGAAGCCGGGCACGTTGCTGTAACGCGGATTGGCATTGGTGCCGGTGACCAGCACCGGGTTGGGCAGATAGGCGACCGCGCGATCATCGAGATACTTGCCGTACAAGCGGACATAGCCGCCGGCGAACTCCTTGGTGATGTTCGCCTTGATCTGGCCGCCACGGTTGCCATCATAGCCAATTTCGCGCGGGCCTTCCCCCTGGCGCACAAAACCGCCGATGTGGAAATACAGGTCTGGCGCCAGACCGCCGCCATAATCGAAATCGAAACGTTTTTCGTCGAAATCGAGGCCCAGCGTTGCCTGAATGGTGCCACCGTCCTGCCCCTTGCCGGTCTTGGAGATCAGGTTGATCACCCCGCCGGGCGAATTGGAGGCGAAGGTCGAAGCCGAGCCACCGCGAATCGCCTCGACCCGCTCGATATTGAGGTCAGCGCGCAGGAAGATATCCGAGTTGCCAAAGGTAATATCGCCAAACTCCAGGATCGGCAGACCGTCTTCCTGCAATTGCAGGAACTTTGCGCCGCCCGATGCGATGGGAAGCCCGCGCACCGCGATATTGGCATTGCCCTCACCACCCGATGATTCAGAGCGGATTCCCGGGATGTTGCGGAAGATTTCTGCCGTGCTGCGCGGCGCAGTGGTGGCGATCTGATCGGCATTGAGCGTGCTCACCGAGATCGAGCTGTCGAGAACATTGGTGCCGCGCGCCACGGCCGTGACCACGATGAGGTCTTCATCGGGTGACTCATCCCGCGCTGCTGCATCCTGAGCATAAACAGCCGGAGTGAGAATGGTGGTGGTGGCAACGGCTATCGCTGCATATGCGCTGCGGACGCGCATGCCCTTCGGTATCGACATAAGACCTCTCCTGTACATGCCGGTAATCCGGCTTCAAGGCCCGATGCTAATAACCACCGCAATCGATTGCAACAGGATTCTGCAATCGTTTGCAAAAAGGCTTGCCAAAGGCGTCGCACGCGCTTTAGCATGCAGCTCAAGGCGCGTGACAAGACGCCTGAGGATGAGGATATTGCGCCGATGACCAGCGCCACGCACGCACCTGCCCCAGGTTTTACGGTGACGCTGCCCGCCCCGCCGCGCCTGTCGCTGCGCCGCATCGTCGAGATGAACCTGGGGTTCTTCGGGCTGCAGTTCAGCTTCGGACTGCAACAGGCGAACATGACGCCGATCTACAGATTTCTGGGGGCTGACGAGGCGACGATGCCGTTGCTGTGGCTGGCGGGGCCGATGACCGGGCTGATCATTCAGCCGATTGTCGGTGCATTATCAGACCGCACCCGCTCCAGGCTGGGGCGGCGCACGCCCTATTTTCTGATCGGCGCGGTGATCTGTTCGCTCTGCCTGTTCCTGATGCCCTATTCGAGCGCCTTGTGGATGGCGGCCAGCCTGCTGTGGCTGCTCGATGCGGGCAATAACATCACTATGGAGCCCTATCGCGCCTATGTTGCCGACCGGCTGGAACCAGCGCAGCGACCTGCGGGCTTTCTGATACAAAGCGCGTTCACCGGGCTGGCGCAATGCCTGTCCTATGCCGCCCCCAGCCTACTTGTCGGCTTTGGTATCAGCCAAAATCTGGTCGATGCAAACGGCATTCCGGTGATCGTGCGGATTGCGTTCGTGATCGGGGCGATCCTTTCGATCTCGACCATCGTCTGGTCGGTGGTGCGCGTCCCCGAGCTGAAGCTGAGCGAGGCGGAGCTGGCCGCGATGGCGGCCAAACCTGCAGGCTTTGGCGCGGCGCTGGCCGAAATCCGCGACGCCTTTATCGCCATGCCGCGCCCGATGCGCCAGCTGGCCTGGGCGATGCTGTGCCAATGGTATGCGATGTTCGTCTATTGGCAGTTCATCTCGCTGGCGGTGGCGCGCACCTTGTTTCCGGGAAGCGATGCCAACGGCGCCGACTTCATTTCCGCAGCCTTGATCGCGCAGCAGATCGGCGTTGCCTATAACGCGGTCGCCTTTGTCGGCGCGCTGGCGCTGATCCCCATCGTCCGGCGGTTGGGGGCAAAGCCGGTGCATGCCGCCTGTCTGGTCGCGTCGGGGATTGCGATGCTCAGCCTGCCGATGCTCGACAGCCGCGCGGCATTGTTTGTGCCGATGATCGGCATCGGACTGGGCTGGGCCGGGATGATGGGCAACACCTATGTGATGCTCGCCGATTGCATCCCGCCCGAACGCACCGGCGTTTATATGGGCATATTCAACATATTCATCGTCGTGCCGATGCTGATCGAGACGATGACCATGCCGCTGATCTACGCGCCGCTGCTCGGCTCCGATCCGCGCAACGCGATCTTGCTGGCAGGCGCGCTGATGCTGTGCGGTGCGGTGGCAACGCTGATGGT
>JBBQXX010000068.1:0-11624 GCA_038209235.1 Sphingomonadales bacterium
ACGCCCGAAGCCTCGAACCACTGGCTGGTGCTTCCGACCTTCCAGCGCAGCATCTGCGCGCGCGGCTTGCCGCCGCGTTCCAGCCCCGCATACATCAGATCGCCCATCTCGACTTCGCCGGTTGCAGCGCGTTTGTAATCGACGATGATATCGAACTGGTCGGTGGCGCGGATGTCGTTGCCGATCGAAAGCTGGCCGCCCAATGTTTGCAGATAGGCCTGGATCGCGCGCGGTGGTGCGCCTGCAGCGCGCGCCGAGCGATACAGGCTGGAGCCGACGGTGCCGCGAATCCGCAACGGTGTCGCATCGACGATGATCGGTTTTTGCACCAGATCGAGCGCGCTGCCCGCGCGGATGATCTCGACGTTCAGATCGAAGCGGGCGCGAAACGCGATGACTTCGACAGGGCGCGGCTGGTTGCGCGCAAAGCGGCGGCCCAAGGTGATATCGATGCGGGTGCCATCGCGGATCGCATCGAGCGCAACCACCGAGGATACGAGGTTGGCGACCGACTGGGCATCGCTGCCGCCGACACCGGCGCGCTGCATGACGCGCATGAAGCTGTCGCCGCGCCCGATGACGGCGGCAAGCTCGATGGTCGGGCGTTCGGGGGCTTGGCGCAGCGCGACGACGGCATCGGTTGCGGCCATCGCGCGCCCGGTATCACTGCCGAACGCCATCGGCATGATCATCTGGCTGCGCAATTCTTCCAGCGCAACAGGGGCAGGCGCCATGGCAGCAGCACCCAGCGGCTGGATGCCCGGCCACACCGCATAGGCACCGGTGCACAGCAGGCACAAGCTTGCCAGCCCGCGAAACCATTCAAGACTGCCGATATTCTGCCCCAGATCAGGGGTCCAGTTGGTGTCCTGCGCAATCGACCTGATCTGCGCCCAGCGTTGGCCGAGCGCTTTCAGTCCGATAGAAGGCGCTGGCAGCGCGGGAACCGGCAACGCGGGAATCGGCAGCGCATCGGCCATCGACAACCTGGCGGTGGCAGCGCCATTCCCGAAAATCTGTTCGCGTTGCTGAAACAAGTTCGACCCTTACCGCCATATCCTGCCGCGACACGCCGGACAGGCGTGCACGATGGCGATTTCCCCTCGCCCGAAAATCTTGTGGAGAATACCGGTTAAAGTCAAATTAACCCGCCGCACAAATGTGCTTCACCGGGATGAGCGGTGCATTTCCCCCGACCAGCGGCGGAACCTGTCCACAGCTGTTTGCGTGCGCTGCCGAATGCCTCTTGCATCTTGCCCGACGTACCATGATGTAGGGATCAAAGGCAGGCAGAATGACCCGTTTTTCGCCCGTTCCGGTCACTGCTGTGCTGGGGCCGACCAATACCGGCAAGACCCATCTCGCGATCGAGCGGATGTGTGCGCATTCGAGCGGCCTGATCGGCTTTCCGCTGCGATTGCTGGCGCGCGAGGTTTATGACCGGGTGGTGGCAATCAAGGGGCCGGGCGAGGTGGCGCTGGTCACCGGCGAGGAGCGGATCGTCCCGCCGGGCGCGCGCTGGTTCTTGTCCACCGCCGAAAGCATGCCGCTCAATGATGGGCGCGATTTCTCGTTTGTCGCGATAGACGAAGCGCAGCTTGGCGCGCATCCCGAACGCGGCCATGTCTTCACCGACCGGATACTGAATGCACGCGGCCGCGACGAGACGATGATATTGGGGTCAGAGGCTTTGGCACCGATGGTGCGATCGCTGGTCCCCGATGCCGAGATCATCACCCGGCCGCGTTTTTCAACGCTGTCCTATGCGGGCATCAAGAAGCTCTCGCGCCTGCCGCCGCGCAGCGTGATCGTCGCGTTTTCCTCCGAGGAAGTCTATGCGGTGGCAGAGATGCTGCGCCGGTTTCGCGGCGGGGCAGCGGTGGTGATGGGCGCGCTCAGCCCCGCCACGCGCAATGCGCAGGTTGCGATGTATCAGGCCGGCGAGGTCGATTATCTGGTCGCCACCGATGCGATCGGCATGGGGCTGAACATGGATGTCGAGCATGTCGCCTTTGCATCGCTGCACAAATACGATGGCCAGCGGCGCAGACGGCTGACGCTGAGCGAGATGGCGCAGATCGCGGGGCGCGCCGGCAGGCATCAGCGCGACGGCACATTCGGCTCGGTCGCCGGACACCATGACGCGCAGTTTACCGATGAGGAGATCGAACGCGTCGAGGCGCACCGGTTTCCGCCACTCAAGTCGCTGTTCTGGCGCGAATCGCAGTTGCGCTTCGACAGCCTGGGGGCGTTGATCGCCGATCTTGAGCGGCTGCCCGCCGACCCTGTGCTCAAGGCTGCGCCCGAAGCGATCGACCTGGCGGTGTTGCGGCGGCTGGCCGATGATTCGCAGGTCGCCGCCAATGTGCGCGGATCAGCCACGGTGCGGCGCTTCTGGTCGGCCTGCAGCCTGCCCGACTTCCAGCATCGCGGGGCAGAGCATCACGCCAGCTTCGTCAGCCAGCTGTGGCAGCATCTGGGCACCGCAAACGGCCACATCCCGGTTGATTTCATAGCCAAGCGCATCGCCGATCTCGATCAGGTGCAGGGCGATGTCGAAAAGCTGGGTGCGCGCATCGCCGCGATCCGCACCTGGGCCTATGTCGCGCAGCGTCGCGACTGGGTGGCAGACCCTGCCGAGATGGCGGGGCGCGCGCGCGCCGTCGAAGAACGGTTGTCCGATGCCTTGCACAAGGCGCTGGCGCAAAGGTTCGTCGACCGGCGCACTGCGGTGCTGCTGCGCGGGCTGGGCGGTGATGCGTCGCTGTTGCCGGTGACGCTGGAGGCGGGTGATGCGATCTGTGTCGATGGCGAGCCGATCGGGCATCTGCACGGTTTTGCCTTCACCGTCGATGCGCAGGCGCGGTTGGCAGATCGCAAGCTGCTGCTCGCGGCGGCCGATCGGCATCTGCCCGGGCTGCTCGCCAAGCGGGCGCGGCAACTGATCGCCGATGATGTTAAGTCGCTTGCCATCGTAGCCGATGATCGCGGGCGGCCGGCCTTGGCGTGGCATGACCAGCGCATCGGGTTTGCGGCAAAGGGTTCAGCGCTTGCTGCGCCGCGTTTCCAGCCCGACCGCGCGCTGGAGGCGCTGCCGCGCGCCGAACACGATGCGCTGCTGGCGCATGTCGGGGCCTGGCTTGCAGCACAGCTGCACCAGCCGCTCGCGCCGGTGCGCGCGCTGGCCAAGGCGGCGGCGGACCGACGCTGTGGCGGGCCGATGCGGGCTTTGCTGGTGCAACTGGTCGATGCAGGCGGCGCGATGCCGCGCGTGCAGGCCGAGCCGTTGCTGGCCTCGCTCGATCCGGCAGGGCGGCAGGTGCTGCAACGGCTGGGGGTCAAGCTGGGCAGTCTGGACATATTTTGCGCAGCGATGATCAGGCCCGAATGCCAGCGCCAGCTGGTCGTGATGCGCGCGATCTGGGCAGGCCAGCCGGTGCCGCCAGCAGCCGGCGCGCAGGTCACCAGCCTGCGCACCGTCGTGGCGTCTGCCGCGCTGCCACCGGGCGGTCATCCGGCCTATCGTGTATTAGGCGATCAGGCACTGCGCATCGACATGGCCGAAAAGCTGATCTGTGCCGCGCATGACCGGCGCGGGCAGACGGCAAGCTTTGCCATCGATCCGGCGCTTGCCACCTCAATGGGGCTGAGCCCCGCCAATGCCGAACAGCTGATGCGCGCCGCCGGCTTCCGCCGCGATGGCGCAAGACCTGCAGAACCCGGCACAGCGGCGCTGTGGCGCTGGCGCGGACTGGCGCGCAAGAAGACGGGCGAGGCCGGGTCACCGGTGAACCGCAACGGCCATTTTGCGGCACTGGCTGATTTGCGGGCCGCGCTTGGCTGAACCAGCCCGATCAGGCGGGCATATGCGCATGGATACCTTGCTTTGGTATCTGCGACTGGTGCGCAGCCGCTCGCAGGGCAAGACGCTGGCGCAGCAGGGCCTCATCCGCAGCAATGGTTCGCGCGTCGTCAAGGCGCATCATGCGGTACGCTGCGGCGATATCCTCACCGTTCCTCAGGAAGCGAGGGTGCTGGTCCTTCAGATCGACCAGCTTCCCTGGCGGCGCGGCCCAGCCAATGAGGCTTTGGCATGTTACAGCGAACCATCCGGTTAAAGCCACGCTTTCGCCTACTAAGGCAGCGCGATATTGACGCACCTGCGCTATCGCAATAGCAAGGCGCCAGAATCATCACGTGCATCCGGCCAGATCAGGTCCGGGACGCCATTCAGGGGAGCGATCACAGCCGATGACATATGTAGTCACCGACGCCTGCATCAAATGCAAATATATGGACTGCGTGGAAGTATGCCCCGTGGACTGCTTCTACGAAGGCGACAACATGCTGGTCATCAACCCCAGCGAATGCATCGATTGCGGCGTATGCGAGCCTGAATGCCCCGCCGAGGCGATCCTGCCCGATACCGAGGATGGCCTTGAAAAGTGGCTGGAACTGAACACCAAGTTCAGCGCCGATTGGCCCAACATCACCCAGAAAAAGGACTCGCCTGCCGACGCTGACGAGTACAAGGGCAAGGACGGCAAATACGAAGCGTTCTTCTCGCCAGAGCCCGGCGAAGGCGACTGAACGCGCCCGGCCAGAACCACACGGGCGCATGATTTTTGGAGCAGCGGGGGCAGCGATGGCCCCGCTGCCGGTTGTATAACGCCGTCAGAAACCCCATTTGGGACCGGAGTGGCCTTTAAGGGTGGCCATTTTGTGACGAATCTGTTAAAGGCGGCGAATTGATGTTGCATGGCAGCATCGATCATCTGTCCTTCAACCGGCACATGCATGAGGAGACCGGGCTCGGACGGCAGGCTCGCAAGTTCGAAAAGGCTCCCGCTTCCCCTGAATTGAGAAAGGTTTTTGAATGGCCGCCAAAGCGCTGTCTTTTGATGTAGGCGATTATGTGGTGTACCCCAAGCACGGTGTCGGCCGTGTTGTGGAGCTTCAGAAGGAAGAAATTGCCGGCATGCAGCTTGAACTGTACGTGCTACGCTTCGAAAAAGAACGCATGACCTTGCGGGTTCCGGTCAACAAGGTCGAAAGCATCGGCATGCGCAAACTTTCGTCTGACAAGACGCTGCGTGAGGCCATGGAAACGCTGAAAAGCAAGCCCAAGGTCAAGCGCACCATGTGGTCGCGCCGTGCGCAGGAATATGAAGCCAAGATCAACTCGGGTGATCTGGTATCGATCGCCGAAGTGACCCGCGATCTGTTCCGTCCTGATGATCAGCCTGAACAAAGCTATTCGGAACGGCAGATTTTCGAAGCCGCGTCCAGCCGTCTGGCGCGCGAACTGGCCGCGATGGAAAAGACCGACGAACCTGCCGCGCTCAAGAAGATCCTCGAGATCCTGAATGAAGCCGCGCCGCAATATTATGAGGTCGCTGAGTAAGCAGCCTTTGTCGTAGCTGTCATCACACAAAACCCCGGATCGGCGCAGGCTGATCCGGGGTTTTGTTATGTGCTGGAACGCAAAACGGGCTGGGAGCGGCGCACGACGGTTGCAGCGATCCGGGACATGCGGCAGGATCGATGCGAAGCTGCGAGGGGGGAGCCGCCGTTGACTACTCAGCCATGGCCACCTGCCGACCATCAGCCGGGCGTTTCGCTCGCCGCGATCCTGTTCTGGGCGGCCATCCTCTCGACGCTTCCGGTGTTGTGGATTACCGTTGGCCCATCGCTCGCCGGTGGCGCGCGGATCGCGCATGAAAGCCACTGGCTGTGGGTACTGCTGCACGGCTTAACCGGTCTGATCACGCTTGCTTCGGGGTTTCTTGCGCTGTGGATGGGGTGGACCCGGCGCGGCTTTGGCTGGCACCGCCACACCGGCTGTACCTATGTGGGGGCGGGGATGACGATGGCGTTCATCGCGCTGTTCATGGCGATTAGCAACGATCATGCCAGCCCCAGCCTTGCTGCTGCCACCGGCACTCTGGCGCTGTTCTGGCTGGGCGCTACCATCATGGGCTGGCGGCGCGGCAGCCAGCGGCAATGGCGCGCGCATCAGATGTGGATGATCCGCTCGATGGTGCTCACCTGGAGCTTCGTATTTTGCCGCCTCGCCCAGCGGGTGGAGGACTTTGAAGGCATATTTCCGGCGCTGGGTGTATGGCTTTACTGGATCGTTCCGCTGCTGATGGCCGAAGCGGCGCTGTGGCAATGGCGACGGCAGCTGGCATCGCGCTGATGGGTCGCATCATCCCTTGTAAAGCGAGTCCATTCGCGGCTGATAGCGGCCCCGGATGATATGACGGCGGATTTTGAGCGATGGCGTCATCTCGCCGTTGTCGATGCTGAACGGCTCATCGGCAAAGGCGAACTGGCGGACCTTTTCGATCACCGACAGGTCTGAATTGACCCGGTCGATCGCAGCGCGCACCGCAGATTTGAATGCGGGGTTGGCCTGCAGCGCGGCAAAATCCAGCTTCATGTTCTGCGCCGTCGCCCATTCCATCGCCCATTCGGGATCGGGCACGACCAGCCCGACCACATAGGGCCGCCGGTCACCTGCGACCATCGCCTGATGGATTTCAGGTTGCAGGGTCAGCATCCCTTCGACCTTTTGCGGCGAGACATTGTCGCCCTTGTCGTTGACGATCAGGTCCTTCTTGCGATCGGTGATGGCGATCCGGCCAGCTTCATCGATATAACCGATATCGCCGGTGTGCAGCCAGCCATCGACAAGCACCCGCGCGGTTTCCTCAGGGTTTTGCCAATAGCCGTGCATCACCAGTTCGCCGCGCACCAGAATCTCACCATCCGCAGCGATTCTGACCTCGGTGTCGGCAAGCGGCGGGCCGACGGTGTCCATCTTCACGCCGACAGAGGGGCGGTTGCACGCGATGATCGGCGCTGCCTCGGTCTGGCCATAGCCTTGCAGCAGCGTTAGCCCCAGCGAATGGAAAAACACGCCGATCTCCGGGTTGAGCGGTGCCCCGCCGGACACCATCGCCTTCATCCGCCCGCCAAAGCGCGCCCGAATTTTGGGACGCAGGCTCTTGGACAAAATAAAATCGAGCGGTTTGTCGATCAGCCCGGCGCGGCCGCCGAGCTGCTTGTCCCCGAGCACCAGCGCGCGCTCAAGCAGGAAATTGGCGACCTTGCCCTGTTTCTGGATCTGCTTGAGCATCCGCGTGCGCAGCACCTCGAACAATCGCGGTACCACGACCATCATGGTCGGGCGGACCTCCTCGATATTGCTGGCGAGCTTGTCCAGCCCTTCGGAATAATAGATCTGCGCGCCCAGCCCGATCGGGAAAAACTGTCCGGCGCTGTGTTCATAGGCGTGGCTGAGCGGCAGGAACGAGAGGAACACCTCGTCTTCCCAGCCGAAATCCTCGGAGATGACACGGCTGGGGCCCGCGACATTGTGCAGGATGGCGCCATGGTGCTGCATCACCCCGCGCGGCGCGCCACCGGTGCCGCTGGTGTAGATGATGCAGGCGGTGTCATTGCGGGTGAACTGTGCGGCATCGGCACGCACCGCAGGCATCAGCTGCGCCTGCCGCGCGGCATCACCGGTAACCAGATCGCCCCAGTTGTGCGCACGAAAGCGGCTGGCCTGGCCGATCTTGAGCGGCTCCATGCCGATGACATGCCAGGCATTGCCCGCGCGCAGCACCGCAGGCAGCAGCGTCCTGGCCAGCTTGGCATCCGAAACGATCACCGCGCGCGCACCTGAATTGTCGAGGATGTGCTGGTGATCGCGCTCGGTATTGGTGGTGTAGGTGGGCACGGTGATGCAGCCTGCCGCCATGATCGCAAGATCGGATATGCACCATTCGGGCCGATTTTCGCTGACCAGCATCACCCGGTCGCCGCGAACCAGACCCATGTCCTTGAGCGCGTGGGCCAGCTCTGCGACCTGTCCTGCGGCCTCGTTCCAGCTGACCGAGACCCACATCCCGCCGCGCTTGGCCCACAAAAACGGGGCATCGCCCAGCTCATCGGCGCGGGTGAAGAACATCGCCACCAGATTGTCGAACTGGGCAAACTGGCCCAGAGAAGTGTTTGAGATCACCGTCATCAGGCTCCTGATAGCGCCGCACTTGGCACGCGGTCTTTGGGCCGATGGTCTAGACGGGTTTTGAGGGGGGGGCAATCGCAGCAGGGATATATCCACAATCCCAGCTCAAGGCGATGAGCCTTGCCAAATCTGCAGATCACCGCCGACAGCCCCATCGGGGTAAGGTCAGAACCAGGCGCGTACGCCGATGACGACGCTGGTGGTGCTGGGATCCTCGCCTGCCAGCCGCGCAAAATCTGCGGTCCGGCCAATTTTCGCGCTGTGCGATATGCCGATATAGGGCGCAAATTCGCGCGCAATTTCATACCGCAGACGCAGATCCAGCTCGGCATCGGAAAGCCCCGATCCGATGCCGCTTTCGCGCACATCCTGCGCCGCCAGATTGAACTCTATGCGCGGTTGCAGGATCAGGCGCTGGGAGATGCGCTGGTCATAGTTGGCCGACAGCCGGCCCAGCACATCGCCCCTGGTAGACACGAAGGCGTGCGCCTCGATCTCGAACCAATAGGGCGCAAGTCCTTCGATGCCCAACGCGGCATAGCTGCGCGCCTTGGGTTCGAAATCATGCCGCACCCCGCCTTGCAGGTTGAAATACGGCCCGATGGCGCGACTGTAGAGCGCCTGCACCTCGGCGTCTTCGATGGTTTCGCCAAAGTTGCCCTCGCCCTCGGTCCTGATCACCAGCCGGTTGATATCGCCGCCGAACCAGCCCTCACCTTCCCAGCGATACCCCTCGCGCCCTTGCCGTATCTGCAGTTCGGCGATGTCGATCATGATCTGGCTGAAGCTGGCCCCGCCGTGTTCCTTGCGGATCGCATCGCGCACCGGTGCCATCGCCTCACGGCCCCAGATGCGGTCGGCGTAATTTGCCTCCGGTGGCGTTGGGGCAGGCGCGTTGCCGGCGGGCAAGGTGGTGCCCGAAGCAGTATCGGATGCACTATCCGGCGCGCTATCCGGCGCGTTATCTGTCCCTGGCATCGCTGCGGGCGGAGCAGCCTTGGGCGTGCAGTGCCCCATCGCGGCATGCTCGGGCGGGCAATCGGGATCATCGGCAGGCGCCGGGCTGGCTGGCGCAGGCGATGCATCGGGGGTGCAATGGCCCATCGCGGCATGCTCGGGCGGGCAAGCATTCTCAGGCACTTGCGCTGCGCTGTCTTGTGGTTGCGCGATCTGATGCTGGCTGTGATCCTGCGCCTGGACGGCGGGCACACCGGCAACAAGCATCCCAGTAACAAGCACCACAGCAAGTGCAAACACACGCATCATCATGCCTGCTGTTCGCGCGGGCGCACCGAGACGACCTGCATCATGCCGGCGTGCATGTGATACAGCATGTGGCAATGGAACGCCCAGTCGCCCAGCGCATCGGCGGTAAAATCGAACGTCGCGGTGCCGCCGGGCTGGACATTGACGGTGTGCTTGCGCGGGGCATGATCGCCATGGCCGGTCACCAGTTCAAAGAAATGGCCGTGCAGGTGAATGGGGTGCGCCATCATCGTATCATTGACCAGCTTGACGCGCACCCGCTCGCCTTCGATGAACGGGATCGGGTCCTTGATCTCAGAGAATTTCTCGCCATCGAACGCCCACATATAGCGCTCCATATTGCCGGTGAGGTGTAGCTCAAGCTCGCGCTGCGGCGCGCGCACATCCGGGTTGCGCTCCAGCGCGACCAGATCGCGATAGACCAGCACATTGTGCGCGACATCGCTGAGGCCCTGGCCAGGTTCACCGGTGCGATCGACCGGCATCGGCGAGATGGTCTGCACGGTGGGGGTTTTCTTGACGCTGTCGGGAACCACCGAGAAATCACGCATCGAATGGTTCATGCCGCCGCTGGCATGGTTCATCGTCGCGTGATCCATCGTCGCGTGATCCATCGTCGCAGGGGCCATCGCTGCGGAGTCTGTGGCCGCTGCCGGGGTGCAATGGCCCATCGCGGCATGTTCAGGCGCACAGGTATCTACGGCCGGACTGCCATGGTCCATGCCTGCCATATCGCCGCCCATATCGCCTGCCATGTCACCGCCCATGTCACCCATGCCCATGTCCTTCATGTCGGCAAGCGGGCGCTTGCGCAGCGTGGGTACTTCTGCCAGCATGCCTGCGCGCGGGGCCAATGTCGCCACCGCCATGCCTGACCGGTCGACGCTTTCGGCCACCAGGGTGTACGCACGGTCGCCGGCCGGTTCGACGATCGCTTCATAGGTTTCGGCCACCGCGATCTGGAATTCGTCGGTGGTCACCGGCCGGACCGGCAGACCGTCGGCCTGGACGATGGTGATCTTCAGCCCCGGAATACGCACGTTGAACGTCGTCATCGCCGATGCGTTGACAAAGCGCAGCCGCACCCGCTCGCCGGGCGCAAACAGCGCGGTCCAGTTGTCGCGCGGGCCATGGCCGTTGACCAGATAGGTGTAGGTCGAGCCGGTAACATCGGCGATGTCGGTGGGGTCCATCCGCATCGCGCCCCATTCGGCACGTTCTGCGGTGCTCTGGTTATCGCCGCGCAGTTGATCGGCCAGGGTCTGCTTTTGATAGTTGAAATAGCCGCCCATCTGCTTGAGCTTCTTGAAGATCATGTGCGGATGCAGCGGGCTGTAATCGGACAGCACGATGACATGCTCGCGGTCGGCCTGCACCGGATCGGCCCCTGCCGGGTCGATGACGATAGGGCCGTAATGCCCCATCTGCTCCTGCAACCCTGAATGGCTGTGATACCAGTAGGTGCCTGCCTGACGAATGGGGAACTCATAGACAAACGTGGATCGCGGCTTGATGCCGGGGAAGCTGATGCCCGGAACGCCATCCATATGAAACGGCAGGATCAGCCCGTGCCAATGGATCGAGCTGTCCTCATCGAGCGTGTTCTCGACGAAAAGCCGCACATTCTGGCCTTCCTGCAGGCGGATCAACGGGCCGGGCACAGTACCGTTGATGCCGATGGCGTGGCTGGCGCGGCCATCGATGGTGATCATCTGGTGTGCGATCTTCAAGCGAATCTCTTCGCCCGATACCGTCGGCAGATCGCGTACGATCCCCGTTGCATTGGTCTGTGCCCATGCCGGAAACCAGGGCGCAAGTGCAGCGCTTCCACCGAGCAGCGCAGCACCACGCAACATATTGCGACGATCAATTGTGGCGGTCATGTTCAATCCTGTGCGTTTATCGCTTGTGTGTAGGATACGCAGGCAAGCGCTCGTGCCCTCATTGCCAGGCCGATCTCCGAACACCCTTTCGGGTTTGACATGATGGCAAGCTCAAGCTTCAATATGGGCTGCCCAGCAGCGCGATCAACTTAAGACGCGCACGATACAGTTTCACCTCGACAGCCTTGGTGCTGATCCCCAGCATCTGGGCCACTTCAGCTTGCGCCATGCCCTCAATGGTGCGCAGCACCAGCACTTCGCGCAGCGCAGCAGGCAGCCGGGTGATCGCCCCGGCGACGTGCGCGAGTTCCTCGCGATCTGCCATCACCGTTTCAGCGGTTGGTGTCGCATCGGGGGTGTCGGGTGGCTCGCCGGTCGGCAGCAGCGTCCAGACCAGCCGCCGCACGGCGCGGCGGCGTTGCCAGTCGCGCGCCTTG
>JBBQXX010000069.1:0-11536 GCA_038209235.1 Sphingomonadales bacterium
GGTTTTCTTGAGGCTTTCCAGAACGGTGGCGGTATCGAGCGGGCGCAGCGTGCGCAGATCGATGATCTCGGCATCGATCCCTTCGCCCGCCAGCTTTTCTGCTGCATCCAGCGCGACCGCAACGCCTATCGAATAGGTCACAATCGTAACATCTGCCCCGGCCCGGATGATCCGCGCCTTGCCGATCGGCAGGACATGATCATCAAGCGCAGGCACATCGAAGCTGCGGCCATAGATCAGTTCGTTCTCCAGAAAAACCACCGGATCTTCGGTGCGAATCGCCGCTTTCAGCAGTCCCTTGGCATCGGCTGCATCATAAGGCGCGATGACGATAAGCCCGGGAACATTGGCATACCACGGACCAAAGTTCTGGCTGTGCTGCGCGCCAACGCGGCTGGCCGCGCCATTGGGTCCGCGAAACACAACCGGGCAACGCATCTGACCGCCCGACATGTAGTTGGTCTTGGCAGCCGAGTTGATGATGTGATCGATCGCCTGCAACGCAAAGTTGAAGGTCATGAACTCGATCACCGGGCGCAGCCCGCCCATCGCAGCGCCCGCACCAATCCCGGCAAAACCATATTCGGTGATCGGCGTATCGATGACGCGGCGGGGGCCGAATTCTGCGAGCAGCCCCTGGGTGACCTTGTAGGCGCCCTGATACTCGGCGACTTCTTCACCCATCACGAACACGCGCTCGTCGCGGCGCATTTCCTCCGCCATCGCATCCCGCAAGGCTTCGCGTACCGTGGTTGCGACCATCGTGGTACCTTCGGGAACCGAAGGATCGCTGACGGGCGCGCGTCTGGGCGTTGCCGGAACGATCGGCGCAGGTTCGCTGGCCTTCTGCGGCGCGGCATCCGCCTTGGCGGGCTCGGCTGCAGGAGTTGGCGCAGGCGCCGGTGCCGCCGAAGCTGCTGATGCATCCTCGCCCTCGGCGGTGATCAGCGCGATGACCTCGCCGACCTTCACATTGTCGGTGCCCTCGGCGATCAGGATTTTCGAGATCGTGCCTTCATCGACCGCCTCGAACTCCATCGTCGCCTTGTCGGTTTCGATCTCGGCCAGAATATCGCCCGATACGACGACATCGCCTTCCTTGACCAGCCACTTGGCCAAGGTGCCTTCCTCCATCGTGGGGGATAGCGCGGGCATTTTCAGTTCGATGGCCATCAGTATTGCTCCACCAGAACATCGGTATAAAGATCGGAAGGCTCCGGCTCGGGCGAGTTTTCGGCAAAGTCTGCCGCTTCGCTGACCGTCGCGCGGATTTCCTTGTCGATCGCTTTCATCTCGTCCTCGCTGACCCCCAGCTTGAGCAGCTCGGTTTTGGCCGCCTCGATCGGGTCGGATTTCTCGCGGACGTTCTGGACCTCTTCACGGCTGCGATATTTGGCCGGGTCGGACATCGAGTGGCCGCGATAACGATAGGTCTTCAGTTCCATCAGCAGCGGGCCATGGCCGCCGCGCACATATTCGAGCGCCGCCTCTGCTGCCCCGCGCACTTCGAGCACGTCCATGCCGTTGACCTGCATCCCCGGGATGCGGAAGGAATCACCGCGACGGTAGAACTCGGTCTCTGCGCTGCTGCGCGAAACTTTGGTGCCCATCGCATAGCCGTTGTTTTCGATGACGAAGATGATCGGCAGCTTCCACAGCGCCGCCATGTTGAAGCTTTCGTAGACCTGGCCCTGGTTGGCCGCGCCATCACCGAAATAGGCCATGCAAACCCCGCCATCCTGGGTATATTTGTGACCGAACGCCAGCCCGGTGCCCAGCGCCACCTGCGCGCCGACGATGCCGTGGCCGCCATAGAAACGGTGCTCGGTGGAGAACATGTGCATCGATCCGCCCTTGCCGCGCGAAATGCCCGCAGCGCGGCCGGTAAGCTCTGCCATGATCACCTTGGGATCGATGCCATAGGCCAGCATATGGCCATGATCGCGATATCCGGTGATCACACTGTCCTTGCCCGGCGTAAGCGCCGATTGCAGACCGACCGCGACGGCTTCCTGACCGATGTACAAATGGCAGAACCCGCCAATCAGGCCCAGTCCATAAAGCTGACCGGCGCGCTCTTCAAAGCGGCGGATGAGGAGCATTTCCTTGTAGAAGTGCAGCAGTCCCTCGCGCGTCGTCTGGTGCCGCTGGGGCTGGCGCGGACTTGGGTGGCTGACTCCTGGATCATCGAGCACCGGAGCGTTTGCTTCTGCAGAAGCTGCGCCAGGCTTGGCATCGGCGCGGGGCTTGGCAGGTGCCTTGTTAGCTGGCTCTGCTGCGGGAGTCTTGGCCAAAACGGGAGCCTTTCACGATAAGGATCGATGCCGGACGGCGCGGATGATCAAGCGTCCGCAGAGTATAGAAGCAAGCGTGCGGTTTACGCAACGGCGAACGCATCATTTGCCTGCATTTGAAGCAATCGGGCCGGTCGGCGAGCGCGGTTCACACCGACCGCCGTTTCAGCGTGCTATTTCAGCGGCACGATGATCTCATCGGGGTGTGCAACGTTGAGATCACGGCGCACCAGTTCGCTGACCAGATCAGGGTCCACGGCGCGCGGATCGAGCAGCTTCACACGGTTTTTCAATGCGTCGCGCTGATCCTGCAGCCGGGCCAGTTCGACTTTCTGCACCTCAAGCCGCTGGCGATAGTCACCCCAGGCCAGCACACCGGTCGGCCCAAGCAGCGCATAGGCGGCGATTGCAAGCAGCGCTACGAGCGAGATGCCCGGGGCGATGGCCGACCTGCTTGGCCTCATGACGGATTTACGTAACGGCATTAGCCATGTGAATCATAGTTACCGGTGGCTGACAAGCCGAAACCGGGCAGCTCATCGCAAATACGCCGTAAGGTGTGCATAGTGTCAACGAAAGATGGACGCGCCTGCATAATGCGCGCTCGCACCGAGCTCTTCTTCGATACGGATCAGCTGATTATACTTTGCCAGCCGGTCGGACCTGGCAAGCGATCCTGTCTTGATCTGGCCGCAGTTGGTGGCGACGGCAAGGTCGGCAATCGTGGCATCTTCGGTTTCGCCCGAACGGTGCGACATCACTGCGGTGTATCCCGCACGATGCGCCATGCTGACGGCTTCGAGCGTTTCGGTCAGCGTACCGATCTGGTTGACCTTGACCAGCAGGCTGTTGGCCAGCCCCATGTCGATCCCCATCGCCAGCCGCTGCGGGTTGGTGACAAACAGATCATCACCAACCAGTTGCACCTTGTCGCCGAGCAATTCGGTGACCGCCTTCCAGCCCTCGAAATCGTCCTCGCTCATGCCATCTTCGATTGAGCGGATCGGATATTCGGCGCACAGCTTGCCCAGATACTCAGCCATCTCGTGCGGGCTGAGCGACAGCCCCTCGCCGCTGATTTCATACTTGCCGTTGCGGAAAAACTCGGTCGCGGCGCAATCGAGCGCCAAAACCACGTTTTCGCCAGGTTTGAAGCCAGCCTTTTCGACCGACGCCATGATGAAGTCGAGCGCGGCGCGGGTAGAGGCGAGATTGGGGGCAAAGCCACCTTCGTCGCCCACTGCGGTCGCCAGGCCCTTTTCGTGCAGGCCCTTTTTCAGGGTGTGGAAAATTTCCGATCCCCAGCGCACAGCTTCGGCCAGGCTGTCGGCGCCGACCGGCATGATCATGAATTCCTGGAAATCGATCGGATTGTCAGCGTGTTCGCCGCCGTTGATGATGTTCATCATCGGCACCGGCAGAACGTGCGCGGACACCCCGCCAACATAGCTGTACAGCGGCATGCCGCGCGCGTCTGCTGCGGCCTTGGCGACCGCAAGGCTGACACCCAGGATCGCGTTGGCACCCAGACGTGCCTTGTTTTCGGTGCCATCCAGACCGATCATCGCCAGGTCGATGTCGCGCTGGTCCTCAGCATCAAGGCCAACGATCGCGCCAAAAATCTCGGTGTTGACCATATCGACAGCTTGAGTGACGCCCTTGCCGAGATAATAGGCCATGTCGCCATCGCGCTTCTCGACTGCTTCGTACGCACCTGTCGAAGCGCCTGAAGGCACGCCCGCGCGGCCAAAGCTGCCATCTTCGAGCAGAACATCGACTTCGACCGTGGGATTGCCGCGGCTGTCAAGAATCTGGCGGGCGTGGATGTCCATGATCGCGGTCATATGCGGCACTCTTTCAGGTCTGGTTCGGGTCTGGCAGGTGAAGGGAACGGCGCACCCTCTAGGCGCTGGGCTGACGCATGGCAACCGCCAGCACGCCATGCCGGGCAAGCGAAATTGCTTGAAAATACTGCCGGACTGTTCAGAATATGCGCTGGTCCAGCGGAACCTGTCGCCTGCCCTGTGCGTTTGCCGATCAGCTTGAGGAGGAAATCATGTCCGACGAAGAACAACCGGTTGCCACACCTGCAAACGCCGCGCCCAAAATGCCTGATATCGAGAAATCCCCGGCCAGCATTGCTCCGGCAGAGGATGTCTCCACCGCGCAGCTTAGCGGCAGCGGCGAACCGACGAACACCAGCGCACCAAAGCGAAAGTCTGCTCCCAAGAAGCCTGCGCCCGAAACAGTTGCGGCACCGGCAGCAGCGTTAACGACAGAAGCAAACAACGCGTTGAGCACTTTGGCCAGCACGCCAAGCGTTGGGGCCAGCACAAGCGCCGACACGCCAGGCGTTGCGGCCAACACCAGCGCCAGCGCGCTGAGCACTGCGGCCAGCAAGGTCACCGCGATGATCCCCGAAGGCATGGGCGACAAGGCCAAAGAAATAGCTGGCGAAGTCAAGGACAAGGCGAGCGATGCGGTCGAAGGTCTCGCCAAGCTGATCCACGACAGCGCCGGGGCGATCGACGACAACGTCGGCCCCAAATACGGCGATTACGCCCGAAGCGCTGCGCAATCGGTGACGGAGGCGGCAGATCGCCTTCGCGCCAAGCCGGTCGATGAAATCGCGGATAATACGCGCGAGTTCATCCGCAACAAGCCCGGCACCGCGCTGGGCATCGCGGCTGTCACCAGCCTGGTGCTTGCCAGAATCATCAGTGCGGTCTTCGGCAAGCAGCGCTGATCGCTGGCTGGCTCCAGACCGGAAACCGACTTGACCTCCACCACGGACACTGCGCCTGCCGACGACGCGTTTCTGGCTGTTGACGAAGCTATGCCTGACCATGGCAACGCAGCATCGACGGCGTACGGCGACGATGTGAATCGCCCGGGCATGATCGAGCAGCTCAACGGGCTGTATCAGGATGGCCGCTCATTGGTCGATGCCGAGATCGGTTTTCAGCGCGCACGGCTTTCAGCAGCAGGGCGGCAGGTCCGCGTCATGGCGGCGCTCGCGTTTGTCGGGCTGGTGCTGTTGAGCTGCGCGCTGATCGCGCTGACGGTTGGCACGATGATCTCGCTGATGGCCCTGCTGGGTCCATGGGGTGCGATGGGCGCGACCGTGGCGGGAAGTCTGATCCTGGCGGCGATATGCTTCTGGCTGGCTGCGGGCAGGATCGGCAGGGTGACCGCGCTTTTTGCGAGTGATGCGCCTGCTGACGGCGAGGCACCAGCCGGCAATACAAGCGCAGACGATACAAAGGCTGGCGATACAAAGGCTGGCGCATGACCGATCCTCCGCACGACCATGACATCGCGCCAACACAAACGCACGACCCCGATCTTGCTGCAAGCGCAGCGCGCCGGGTTGCGGCGCGCACGCAGTGGCAAAAGGCGCTGGCGCGCGCCAAGGAGCGCTTCGCTCCGCCCAATGTCACCAGTGAAATGATCGACCGCACTGCCGATGCCATCGGAGGTGCCGCAGACAAGACCGCAGCGCTTGCATGGCCGCATCGCATCAAGATTGCGCTGGTTGCTGTGCTGGGGGGATTGTTCCTTGCGCGCAAACCAATCGGCAAAGCCGCCGGGCCGCTTGCTGCGCGCGGCACCAAGGCGATGCAAAATGCGGCCGATGCCGTGAAAAACCGCTTGAAACGCTGATTGCGGTCAGCTGCATCGTCGTCAGGGCTGGCACATCGTTACGATTACAATTAAGGGCATGCCCAAGCGATCAGGGCTGGCAAAGCCCCCGGCAGCAAGCATGCCTGCGAGCATCGATCGCATCACCCACAGGGACGCAAAACGATATGAGCAAACTTCACCTTGTCATGGGCGGACGGGTCAGCAATCCGCAGACGCTGGATTTCTGCGAGCTCGAAAAAATGGACTTGGTCGGCATCTATCCCGATTTTGCCAGCGCCGAAGAGGCATGGCGCAGCAATGCGCAGCGCACCGTCGATGATGCCGAGATGAAATATGTCATCGTCCATCTGCACCGGCTGCTCGATCCAGAGGTGCCCGAGCAGGCGTAGCCTGGCCTGCGCAGTTCAGCAGGCGGTCAGGGAATATCATGGCGCGGCCTGCGCACTGCATAGCTGCGTGCAAGCGGTACCGCGAGCACCAGTCCGGCAAGAAACCCGCCGATATGCGCCCATATGGCAATCCCCAGGGCTGATCCTGCAAAGGCGAGCTGGCTGAGCAGGTTGATGCCGATCCACGCCGCTGCCAGCCACGCCATATGCACAAACAGTCCCGGAAGCGGTCCGATGGCAGGCGGGCGGCGGCGCGAGAACATCAGGAAATACGCCGCCATCAGCGCCGAGATCGCCCCGCTGGCGCCAACCACCGGGGTAACCGACAGCGGATCGACCAGATAATGCACCGCTGCTGCACCCGCGATGCCGGCGGCATAGAGCGCAAGATACCGCTGCGGGCCAAGCGCTGCCTCGATCAGCCGACCGATAAACGCCAGCACCAGCATATTCATCGCCAGGTGAAATAGCCCGGCATGCAGGAATGCCGAGGTGATCGGGGTCAGCCATGTCGGCACCGCCCATGGGTAATCGGCTGGCAAGGGACTGCCAGGACCGTAAAGGCTGTCATACAGCCGCGCGGACCAAAAGCCCCCCTCGACCTGCATGCGCTCGGTCCAGCCCGTCAGCAACCCGGCCAGCCAGACGAGCACATTGGTGATCACCAGCGCAATGGTTACCGCACCGCGCGGCACGGGTTGCATTTTCTAGATGAACTCGATCTTGGAGACGACGTAGAATTTGTCGCCGGACGGGACGCTGACTTCGACTTCATCGTCGAGCAACCGGCTGATCAGCGCGCGCCCCATCGGACTCGAATAACTGATCCGCCCCTTGCGCGCATCGGCCTCTGCCTCGCCGACAATCTGGTATTTCACCGGCTTGTCGTCCTCATCGATCAGCGTCACGGTCGCGCCGAAAACGATCCTGTCGCCAGAAAGCGTGGTGGGATCTATGATCTGCGCGCGACTGAGCTTGCCTTCCAGATCGGAAATCGTGGCCTCGACCTGGCCCTGACGTTCCTTGGCGGCATGATATTCAGCATTCTCAGACAGATCACCATGCGCACGCGCTTCTTCGATCGCTTCCACGATGGTCGGGCGCTCTTCTTTCAGCAGCTTGAGCTCGCGCGTCAGCTTTTCATAACCTTCTGCCAACATCGGCAGCTTCTCGACGGTTGCCATTCGGCAGTTCCCTTCTTCTTTGGCTGACCTGCGCCCTTTTGCCCGGTAAAACGTCCTCTAGCGGCCCGTGATCAGGGCCGCATCGGGGCAACGACTTGTCGGGGGGCTCAAGCGTCAGGCGAATGATAATAAGCCTGAAGCGGCTTTACTTCAAGGCTGGTCTTGGCAAGCGATGCCATGGCCTTCACCGCTGCGACGCACGCCGCTGCGGTGGTGAAATACGGGATTTTGCCGGTAAGCGCGCTGGCCCGGATCGATTGCGAGTCCTTTAGGCTTTGCCAGCCTTCGGTGGTGTTGAAGATCAGCGCGATCTTGCCATCCTTGATCCGGTCAACGATATGCGGACGCCCTTGTGCGACCTTGTTGACCTGAGTCAGCGGCACGCCATTGTCGCTCAAGAAGCGCGCGGTGCCGCCGGTTGCAACAATATCCATGCCCAATTCGACCAACCCGCGTGCCGCTTCGAGCACCACCGGCTTATCGCCATCCTTGACCGAGATGAACACGGTGCCTTTGCTGGGCAAGATCAGCCCCGCTCCGATCTGCGCCTTGGCAAAGGCAGTGGCGAAATCCTTGGCGATACCCATCACTTCGCCGGTCGATTTCATCTCGGGGCTCAGCACCGGATCGACACCGGGGAAGCGCGCCCAGGGGAAGACCGCTTCCTTGACCGCCATATAATCGATCTGGCGGTCGATCATCGGCATATCGGCGAGCATTTCACCTGCCATGACCCGCGCTGCGTATTTGGCGACCGGCTGTCCGATGGCCTTGGCGACGAACGGCACGGTGCGGCTGGCGCGGGGGTTGACCTCGATCAGATAGACCTCGCCGCCCTTGACCGCAAACTGGATGTTCATCAGCCCGCGCACCTGCAAGCCTTCCGCCAGCAGCCTTGTTTGGCGCTCCATTTCAGCGATAATCTCGTCGGACAGGCTATAGGGCGGCAAAGTGCAGGCGCTGTCGCCCGAATGCACGCCGGCCTCTTCGATATGCTGGAGCACACCTGCAATCGCGACATCGCGGCCATCACAGATCGCATCGACATCGACCTCGATCGCATCGCGCAGATACTGGTCGATCAGCACCGGGCTGTCGCCTGAGACCTGAACCGCAGTGGCGATGTACGAATCGAGCTGCGCCTGGCCATCGACGATCTCCATCGCGCGGCCACCCAGCACATAAGACGGGCGGATGAGCACCGGATAGCCGATGCGATTGGCCACCGCGATCGCCTCGTCACGGCTGCGCGCGATGCCATTGGCGGGCTGTTTCAGTCCCAGCTTGTCGACCAGCTTGGCAAAGCGTTCGCGGTCCTCGGCAAGGTCGATGGCATCGGGCGATGTGCCCAGGATCGGGATGCCGGCATCGGCCAGAGCCTGCGCCAGCTTGAGCGGGGTTTGCCCGCCAAACTGCACGATCACGCCGACCAGTTCACCATTGGCGCGCTCGACATCGAGGATTTCGAGCACGTCTTCGGTGGTCAGCGGTTCGAAATACAGGCGGTCAGATGTATCATAATCGGTGCTGACGGTTTCAGGATTGCAGTTGATCATGATCGTTTCAAAACCGGCCCCCCCCTGTTCCTTGGCACCCAATGCGTAGCAAGCGTGGCAGCAGCAATAATCGAACTCGATCCCCTGTCCGATCCGGTTTGGCCCACCGCCCAGGATGACGATCTTGCGCCGCCCGGTCGGCTGGCTTTCGCACTCGGCCTCGCCGAAACTCGGGGCCTCATAGGTCGAGTACATATACGGCGTCTTCGCCTCGAACTCGGCAGCGCAGGTATCGATCCGCTTGAATACCGGGCGCACCCCCAGCCTGTGGCGCAGCGCGCGCACCTGGTCTTCGGTAATCCCGCCGGTCATCGCGACGACGGCATCGTGCACCATGCCCGATCCGCGTGCCAGCGCGCGATCCATTCCGGGGCGCAGGTTGGCCGATTGCAACGCCAGATACGCCAGCCGCTTGTCCGAAAAGCCCATCGATTTGAGCCGCCGCATGCCATCGGCATCACGCGGCAGGCCATCGGCGATGATCTCGTTTTCGGCATCGACAATGCCCTTGATCTGTTCGAGGAACCACGGGTCGTATTTGGCGATGGCATGGATTTCGCTGACGCTCATGCCCTCGCGCATCGCCTGAGCCGCAATCAGCAACCGGTCAGGTGTCGCCTGGGCAAGCTCGGCAACGATATCATCATGCGACGCGCCGACCAGATGATCGATCATGTTGAAGCCGCTGAGCCCGGTTTCCAGCCCGCGCAACGCCTTTTGCATCGATTCCTGGAAGTTGCGGCCGATCGCCATCACTTCCCCGACCGATTTCATCGCGGTGCCGAGCAGCGGACTGGCGCCCTTGAACTTTTCAAAGGCAAACCGCGGGATCTTGGTGACGACATAATCGATTGTCGGCTCGAAGCTGGCAGGCGTCGCGCCGGTGATGTCGTTGGTGATCTCGTCAAGCGTATAGCCGACCGCCAGCTTGGCCGCGACCTTCGCTATGGGAAATCCCGTCGCTTTCGACGCCAGCGCCGATGAGCGCGACACGCGCGGGTTCATCTCGATGACGATCAGGCGGCCGTCCGTGGGGTTGACCGCGAACTGGACGTTCGATCCGCCGGTCTCCACGCCGATCTCGCGCAACACCGCAATGCTCGCCGAGCGCATGATCTGATATTCCTTGTCGGTCAGCGTCAGCGACGGCGCTACGGTGATGCTGTCGCCGGTGTGCACGCCCATCGGGTCGACATTCTCGATCGCGCAGATGATGATCGCGTTGTCGTTTTTATCGCGCACCACCTCCATCTCGTATTCTTTCCAGCCGAGCAGGGATTCCTCGATCAGAACCTCGGTCGTCGGCGATGCATCGAGGCCGCCGGTGACGATCTGGACAAACTCATCACGGTTATAGGCAATCCCGCCGCCGGTGCCGCCCATGGTGAAGCTTGGGCGGATGATGGCTGGCAGTCCGGTAATCTCCAGCCCGGCGAGCGCCTCGTCGATCGTGTGGGCGATCGTCGATCGCGCCGATTCAAGCCCGATGCGGTCCATTGCCTCGCGAAATTTCTGCCGGTCCTCTGCCATGTCGATGGCCTCGGCCTTCGCGCCGATCAGTTCGACATCATATCTGGCCAGCGTGCCATCGGCGTCAAGCGCCAGCGCGGTGTTGAGCGCGGTTTGCCCGCCCATCGTGGGTAGCAACACCAGCTTGTCATCGGGTCGTTCGGCGCGTTCCTTGGCGATGATCTTG
Organism: Sphingomonadales bacterium; assembly: GCA_038209235.1. Classification (GTDB taxonomy): domain Bacteria; phylum Pseudomonadota; class Alphaproteobacteria; order Sphingomonadales; family Sphingomonadaceae; genus Blastomonas. The sequence goes on from JBBQXX010000069.1 coordinate 10,765, forward strand.
GCGACGATTTCGGGTGTTATCGGCTCGATATAGGTGGCATCGGCCATATCGGGATCGGTCATGATCGTGGCCGGGTTGGAATTGACCAGAACGATCCGGTAGCCTTCCTCCTTCAGCGCCTTGCACGCCTGTGTGCCCGAATAGTCGAACTCACACGCCTGGCCGATGACGATGGGGCCAGCGCCGATAATCAGGATGGACGAAATGTCGGTGCGTTTGGGCATTGCTTATTTTGCTCTCTTTGCATACAATGATTGCATTGATGACGTGACAAGGAGATGATCCGTGGCCAGCCTTACCGTTCGCAACCTTCCCGATGACGCAAAACTGCGCTTCCGGCAGGTTGCCGCCGCGCATGGGCGTTCGATGGAAGAACATCTGCGCGTGATGGTCGTCGAGGCTGGGATGGGTACGTCAGATCCGCTGGTCCGCGATGCATCGGCAAACTTCAAGGGTTTTGATCCTGATCCGTTGGCGGAAAGCCGGGCCCGGATCGAACGGCTGATCGAACTGGGGCGTGGTATCGATTGGGAGCCTGAACCGCGCGTTCCTGAACCGCTGACGGACTTCGTTTTCGATCCCGAGGACTTTAAGTGATCCTGGTCGATACGAACGTCTGGAGCGAAACCGTAAGCCGCAAAAGTGAGCCGGGCGTCATCGCCTGGCTCACGAACAACGAGACCAGGCTGCTGCTGTCGGTGCTCGTCATCGCCGAGATTCGCACCGGTTATGAAAATCCCCGCGCGCAGTCCTTCCGACCGCGCCTTGAGCG
>JBBQXX010000070.1:0-11431 GCA_038209235.1 Sphingomonadales bacterium
AAACTCGGCGATCGGCTTGCCAAACTGCTTGCGTTGCTTGGCATAAGCCACGCTATCGGCGATCAGCCGTTCGGCAGCGCCGACGCATACCGCCGAGATATGCAGCCGTCCGCGATCCAGCACCCGCATCGCGACCTTGAAACCATCGCCCTCGGCACCGAGGCGGTTTTCGACGGGCACTCGCACATTGTCGAAAATCACGTCGCAGACATGCGCGCCCTGCTGGCCCATCTTGCGCTCGGGCTTGCCCACCGACAGGCCGGGCAGGTCGCGCGAGACCAGGAACGCGCTTACGCCCTTGGGGCCCGGTCCGCCGGTGCGCGCCATCACGGTGAACAGATCGGCCTTGTCGGCATTGGTGATGTAACGCTTGGTGCCATTGAGCACATAGGCATCGCCATCCAGTTCGGCTCGGGTTTTGACAGCGCCGCTATCCGACCCGACATCCGGCTCGGTGAGCGCGAACGATGTGATGATGTCGCCCGAGGCGATCAGTGGCAAATACTTTGCCTTTTGCGCATCGTTGCCATCCATCACCAGCCCCTGGCTGCCGATGCCGACATTGGTGCCAAAGGTCGAGCGCATCGCTGGCGAGGTCCGCCCCAGCTCGAAGGCGATACGGACCTCTTCCTCCATGTTGAGCCCCAGCCCGCCAAACTCTTCGCTGATCGAGAGACCGAACAAGCCCAGCGCCTTCATCTCCTCGACCAGCTCTGGCGGAATTTCGTCGGTTTCGGAGACCTGTGCCTCAAGCGGCCGCAATCGTTCGGCCACGAAACGACGAACGCCGTCAAGCAAGGCTTCAAAAATGTCTGGATCGAGTGCCATGGTCAACAAACTCCCCAACCCAGACCTTGCCATCAAGCGCAAGGGTCGCAGGCTCAATACCCAAAAATCTCGGCGACGCGTCCGGCGTGGAAATTGGCGTCGCCCATGAACTCGTTGAGCGCGCGGTCGCGCTTCATGTAAAAGCCGATGTCATATTCATCGGTCATACCAATGCCGCCGTGCATCTGGACACCCTCACGCACGACCAGATTGGTGGTCCGGCCCGCCTTGGCCTTTGCGACCGACACATAGAGTTCAGCGCTGTCCTTGCCTTCATCGAGCAACTGCTGCGCCTTCAGCACAGCTGCGCGCGCGATTTCCATCTCGCTGTACAGATGCGCGGCGCGGTGTTGCAACGCCTGGAACTCGCCGATCAGCCGCCCGAACTGCTTGCGCTGCTTGAGGTAATCCACGGTCATGTCCATCGCACCTGCGCCAACGCCGACCAGTTCAGCCGCTGACCCTGCGCGCCCCGCACGCAGCATGGCCGAGAGCGCCTTCCAGCCCTGATCGACTTCACCGATCACCGCATCGCCATCGACCTCGACGCCGTTGAGCGTGACATGCGCCGCCATCGAGCTATCGAGCAGCCGCGAATTTTCGATGTTCAATCCGGCGGCATGCTTGTCGACCGCAAACAGTGTGATGCCAACGGTTTCACCAGAAGCGCCTGCGGTGCGTGCCGCGACGATCAGCGCATCGGCGCTTGCGCCCTGGATGACGAACTGCTTTTTGCCGCTGAGCCTGAAGCCATTGCCCGAACGCTCGGCTTTGGTAGCGATCTTGGCGGGGCCATGCCTGGCGCCTTCATCGATGGCCAGTGCGAGCACGGTATCACCCGACAGGATGCCGGGGAAGAACTTGTCTTTCAGATGCCGCCCGCCCTCATTGAGCGCGGCGACTCCGGCAATCGCGGTGGTCAGGAACGGCGATGGCGACAGGTTGCGGCCAACCTCTTCGAGCACCACGCCAGCCTCGACATGACCAAGCCCCAGCCCGCCATCATCCTCACCGATCAGGATGCCGGTAAAGCCCATCTCGGCAAATTGCTTCCAGAGCGCGTGGCGGAAGCCATCCTGGCAATCGTCGTCGCGCAGCTTGCGCAAATGGCTGACCGGCGCTTCCGATCTGAGGAATTCGCGCGCGCTGTCGCGCAGCATGGTTTGGTCGTCATTGAGGTAAAGTGGCATCAGAGGTTCTCGCTATTTCAGGCTGGTTTCCCCGCAAGGGCGAGGACCCATCTCCAGACACTGCGTGGTGCGGCGGGGTCGGGTGATGGACCCCTGCCCTCCGCAGGGGAGACAGCAAAGGGTCTGGCGGGCTGTTACGCCCCAGGCAGGTCCAGGATGCGCTTGGCGATCACATTGAGCATCACCTCGCTGGTGCCACCCTCGATGCTGTTTGCCTTGGTGCGCAGCCAGTTGCGGGCTTTGGCACCGCCTCGCGAACCATCGTTTTCCCATTCCAGCGCGTCAGAACCATTGCCTGCCATGACCAACTCATGGCGGCGCTTGTTAAGTTCGGTGCCCGAATATTTCATCATGTTGGGCTGCGCAGGATGGCCCTTGCCCGCCTTCATTTCGTCGGTGAACCGCTCCGCCATCGCTTTGAACGCCAAGGCATCGACATCGAACTGCGCCAGTTCCGCGCGCAAGATGCCGTCTTCAAGCTGGCCCAGCCCGTTCGTTCCGATCGACTCGAGCATCTGCGCACCCAGCGACGGCGCGCCATCGCCAAGCCCGCCACCCGAGATCATCTCGCGCTCATGGCCCAGCAGATATTTTGCGACGTCCCAGCCCCGGTTAAGCGGCCCCACGATCTGGTCCTTGGGAACCACGACATCGTCGAAAAAGGTTTCGCAAAACGGCGAGTTGCCGCTGATCAGCTTGATCGGTTTGGTGGACACGCCGGGTGTTTCCATATCGAACAGCAGGAAGGAAATACCCTGGTATTTGTTGGTCTTGTCGGTGCGGACCAGACAGAAGATCCAGTCACATTTGTCGGCATAGCTGGTCCAGACTTTCTGACCGTTGACCATCCAGTGATCGCCCTTATCCTCGCCGAAAGTCTGGAGCGATACCAGGTCAGAGCCTGAGCCCGGCTCCGAATAGCCCTGACACCAGCGGATTTCACCGCGTGCTATCTGGCCGAGATAATGCACCTTCTGGTCTTCGGCGCCAAAGTGCAGCAGCGCGGGGCCAAGCATCCAGATGCCAAAGCTCGACAGCGGTGGACGTGCACCGATGCGCGCCATCTCCTGCCGCAAAACCTTTGATTGTTCGGTTGTAAGACCTGCGCCGCCATAGGCTCTGGGCCAGTCAGGAACGGTGTAACCCTTGGCCACACAGCGCTCCAGCCACTGCTTTTGCGCCTCGTTCTTGAACGTCCAGTTGCGCCCGCCCCAGCACACGTCGTCTTCATTGCGTACCGGCTCGCGCATCTCGGTGGGGCAGTTTGCCTCCAGCCATGCGCGCGCCTCTGTTCTGAACTGATCGAGATCGCTCATTGTCGTGTCCTCTCCCGCAAGCGCTTGCAACGCGCCCTGGCCAGATAGTTTTTAACTTGGCCAAAACCGTCTGATGCAATTCAGTCTAAGGTGACGCGAAGCGGCCTGCAAGCCTGTTGAATCCTAGGCTGCATGCCGTAACGTCACCGTCGCGGTGGTTGACGTTTACGGTAGCTTCCATATGGTGGCGGTAACAAAAAGACGCAGGAGAGAATCAATGCAGCGGGCCTTACGGTCCATCGCATCGTGGGCGACGGGACGCGCCCGGGTGCAATATTCCTTTCAGCAAGGCTATCGCTACGCATGAATAAAGCTGTGGGCCTGCCGCCGCAGGGACATGATCGGCGTGTGTCGATGTCGACCAAGCTGGCTTATGGGTTCGGTTCGGTTGCCTATGGCATCAAGGACAATGGTTTTGCCGTATTTTTGCTGATCTTTTTCAATCAGGTCATCGGCATGCCCGCCGAGCAGGTTGGCCTCGCCGTGCTGATCGCATTGGTCGCCGATGCGTTTTTCGATCCGGTTGTCGGTCATCTTTCAGATGGCACGCGCAGCCGCTGGGGGCGGCGTCATCCCTGGCTTTATGGCGCGTCGCTGCCGATTGCCCTCTCGTGGCTGCTGCTGTGGAACCCACCGCAGGTCAGCGATGGCGTGATGTTTTTTTATGTCATCGCGGTGGCCATGGCGGTGCGATTCTCGTTCTCCGCCTACGAGGTTCCGGCGCTGGCGATGCTGCCTGAGCTGACCCGCGATTATGACGAGCGCACCGAGGTGCTGCGCTATCGTTTCCTGTTTGGCTGGCTGGGCGGCCTGGTGATGCTCTATGCCGCCTATGCGCTGCTGCTGGTGCCCGAGCCGGGGTATGAAAACGGCGTGCTCAACCCGAATGGCTATCATCGTTATGCGCTGGTCGGGGCAATTGTCATGCTGGTGTCAGTGGTCGTTTCGGCGCTGGGTACGCACCGTCTGATCGCCAAATCCAACCACACAGCTGAAAAACATGCTGCGCATGGGCTGAGCGATTTTGCCGCAGCGTTGCGTTTCGGGCCATTCCAGATCCTGCTCGCTGCGGGCATATGCGCCTTTGCCAATCAGGGGCTGTCTTTTGCGCTGACCAATTATCTGATGCTGTATATCTGGGAGTTCCCGCAGAGCGTTTTCAACATCTATCCGTTCGCGTTGTTTGCAGGTGTCGCTTTGGCGTTTTTTATTATCGGGCCGATGTCGCGTAAGCTCGAAAAGCCGCGTACGGCGGCAATTGCCGCACTCATCTCGCTGATCCTTGGCACCCTGCCCTACTGGCTCCGGCTGATCGGCCTGTTTCCGCAGAATGGGACCACCGCCTCGGTCGTGTGCGTTCTGACGTTGATTGCGCTGTCCACCACCTTCGGGATTTGCGCGATGATCCTGATCAGTTCAATGATCGCCGATGTTACCGATGCCAGCGAAGCGCGCACCGGCAAGCGTACCGAGGGTATATTCTTCGCCGGCTTCTTCTTCATGCAAAAATGCGTCGGTGGGCTGGGCATTCTGGCGTCCGCGCTGATCCTGTCGGGTGCCGGGTTCCCTGAAAACGCAAAGCCCGGCGAGGTTTCCAGCGAAGTGATCGACCGGCTTGCCCTCTCGTTCGGCATCACCACCACCATCATCGGATTGCTGTGCGTCTATCTCTTCACCCGCTTTCCACTAGGGCGCGCCGATCACGAAGCGCGGCTCGCCGAAATTGCGAAACGCTGATTACATATATGAAAGGAAAACAGTCTCATGGATTTTGATCTCACAGAGCGCCAGGCCTATTGGCGCGACCGGGTAAGCGCTTTCATTGCAAGCAACGTCCGCCCGCGCATAAAAGACTATCACGCGCAGCAAGCCCAAGGTTCGCGCTGGAAGGTGCTGCCGGTGATCGAAGAGGAAAAGGCCAAGGCCAAGCACGCCGGCGTGTGGAACCTGTTCATGCCGCCGTCCAACCCCAACCTTGCGCATGTCGATGACAGTTTCGAGTTTGAAGGGCCGGGTCTGACCAATCTGGAATACGCGCTGTGCGCCGAGGAAATGGGCCGCGCCGAAATGGCCAGCGAGATTTTCAATTGCTCGGCGCCCGATACTGGCAATATGGAAGTGCTCCACCGCTATGGCACCCGCGAGCACAAGGAACAGTGGCTCAAGCCGCTGATGAACGGCGAAATCCGCTCAGCCTTCTTGATGACCGAGCCACAGGTCGCGTCTTCGGATGCCACCAATATCGAAACCTCGATCCGGCGTGATGGCGACGAATATGTGATCAATGGCGTCAAATGGTGGTCCTCAGGCGCAGGCGATCCACGCTGCAAGATCGCTATCGTGATGGGCAAGACCGATTTCGAGGCAAAGCGCCACGCGCAGCAATCGATGGTGCTGATGCCACTCGATGCGCCTGGCGTGACCATCCTGCGTCACTTGCCCGTCTTCGGCTATGATGATGCGCCGCATGGCCATATGGAAATCGAGCTCAAGGATGTTCGCATCCCTGCGTCCAACATGCTGCTGGGCGAGGGCCGTGGATTCGAGATCGCACAGGGGCGGCTTGGACCTGGCCGTATCCACCATTGCATGCGCACCATCGGCGTGGCGGAAGAGGCGCTCGCCAAGATGGCGCGGCGGCTGCAAACCCGCGTTGCATTCGGCAAGCGGATTTCAGAGCACAGCATCTGGGAACAGCGGTTGGCCGAAGCGCGCATCGATATCGAACTCAATCGCCTGCTCTGCCTGAAGGCGGCAGATATGATGGACAAGGTCGGCAACAAATACGCCAAGGCCGAAATCGCGATGATCAAGGTCGCGGCTCCGCGTATGGCGCTCAAAATTCTCGATGATGCGATTCAGGCGCATGGCGGCGCAGGGGTCAGCGAGGATTTCGGCCTCGCCAAGTCCTATGCGCATATGCGCACGCTGCGCCTCGCCGATGGTCCCGACGAGGTGCACAATCGCACGATCGCGCGGATCGAACTGGGGCGACATGGCGTCAGCAACGACGATGGTGCGTTCAGTTCGGCGGACATCGGCGTTTCGCGATAGTATAGCCACCCTCTTCCCTGCCGGGGAGAGGGAATGCTCCGCTCCGGCACACGGAGCTACACAGCTTGGGAGAGCACAATGAAAGCCGCCGTCTGTTTCGAGCCCGGCAAGCCGCTGGAAACCCGCGAGGTGATCGTCGACAATCCCGGCCCGCGCGAAGTATTGATCCGCACGGTTGCAACCGGCGTATGCCGGTCTGACCTGCATTTCGTCGATGGCAGCTATCCGCACCCCCTGCCCTTCGTCCCCGGCCATGAAGCAGCCGGAATTGTCGAGGCGGTGGGCGACGGCGTCACGATGGTGAAGGTCGGCGATGCCGTGGTAACCTGCCTCAGCGCGTTTTGCGGGCATTGCGAGTTCTGTGTCACCGGGCAGATGGCGCTGTGCCTGGGCGCAGATACCCGCCGGGGTGCCGCTCAAGCGCCGCGCCTGCGCCTCGAGGACGGCCCCGTGCACCAGATGCTCAACCTGTCCGCCTATGCCGAGATGATGCTGGTGCACGAACATGCGTGCGTTGCGATCAATCCGGATATGCCGCTGGACCGGGCCTGCGTGATTGGCTGTGCGGTGACCACAGGGGCCGGCGCGGTGTTCAACGCCGCCAAGCTTGTGCCGGGCGAAACCGTTGCCATCGTCGGTTGTGGCGGGGTGGGTCTGGCTGCGGTCAACGCCGCCAAGATTGCCGGAGCCGGCCGTATCATCGCCATCGACCCGGTCGCGGAAAAACGCGATCTGGCCAGGAAGCTGGGTGCCACCGACACGATCGATTCGGCCAGCGATGGCGCCGCTGGGCAGATCATCGAAATGACCAGAGGCGGAGTGCATCACGCGATCGAGGCCGTCGGCAGGGCGGCTTCGGGCGCGATGGCGGTCAAGGTGCTGCGACGCGGTGGCACTGCCACGATACTGGGCATGATGCCGCTTGCCGAGAAGGTCAGCCTTAGCGCGATGGAATTGCTGCAGGGCAAGAAGCTTCAAGGCGCGTTGATGGGCAACAATCGCTTTCCGGTAGAAATTCCGCGGCTTGTCGAGTTTTACATGCGCGGCATGCTCGATCTGGATACCATCATTGCCGAGCGCATGCCGCTGGAGCGGATCAACGATGCGTTTGATGCACTGCGCATAGGGGATTCTGCACGTTCGGTGATAACCTACAGCTAATTCGGCAGGGACGAGAGCACTATGGAACAGATCGACGCGCAGTCGACGATGACCGGCACCATGGAAGTGCCCGAACATGATCGTCTGGATCAAGCCAAGCTGACCGCCTGGTTTGATGCCAATGTGCAAGGCTTTGTCGGGCCGCTGACGCTGTCCAAGTTCAAGGGCGGCCAGTCCAACCCGACCTACAAGGTCGCCACCCCGCTTGCAGCCTATGTGCTGCGTCGCAAGCCGTTCGGTCTGCTGCTGCCTTCGGCGCATGCGGTCGATCGCGAATATCGCGTGCAGGCGGCGCTTCACGCCCAGGGCTTTCCGGTCTCGCGCCAGTTCGGCCTTTGCGAGGATGACAGCGTCATCGGGTCGATATTCTATGTGATGGCATTCACCGATGGTGACAGCTATTGGGATGGCACTTTACCCGGCAAGACACCCGACCAGCGTACCGCCATCTACAATGCTATGGTCGATACACTCGCCAATCTGCACAGCTTTGATCCGGTGAGCATCGGGTTGGAAAGCTATGGCAAGCCAGGCAACTATTGCGCGCGGCAGATATCGCGCTGGACCAAGCAATATCGCCTGTCGGAAACCGAGATCATCCCCGAGATGGACCGGCTGATCGAATGGCTGGAAAAGACCGTTCCCGAACAGCGCGGTTTTGGCATCGCGCATGGCGACTACCGCATCGACAACATGATCTTCGATCGCGACGAGCCCAGGGTGCTGGCGCTGCTCGACTGGGAGCTATCGACACTGGGCGATCCGATTGCCGATCTGTCCTATTTCCTGATGAGCTGGGTGCAGCCTGCCGAGGGTCGCAACGGGCTGCTCGGGCTTGATCACAAGGCGCTGGGTATCCCCACGATGGAAGAGGCGATGGCGCGTTATGTCGATAAGGCCGGGCTTGATCATGTTCCCAACATGGACTGGTATCTGGCCTATAACCAGTTCCGAATCGCCGCGATTTTGCAGGGCATCAAAAAGCGCGTCATCGATGGTACCGCATCGAGCGCGCAGGCCGAGCAGATGGCGCAGCGGGTGATCCCGCTGGCGCAGGCGGCGTGGCAATACGCCCTCAAGGCCGGAGCGAAATAGCCATGTCGAGCTTTGACCTGACGGACCGCGTCGCGGTCATCACCGGATCGTCGCGCGGCATCGGTGAGGCCACCGCGCGCAAGCTGGCCGAGCATGGAGCGAAAGTGGTCATTTCCAGCCGCAAACAGGATGTGTGCGATGCGGTTGCTGCTGATATCAATGCGCGCTGCGGTGCGGGCACGGCAATTGCGGTCGCCGCCAGTATCTCGCGAAAGGACGATTTGCAGCATCTGGTCGAACGCACCCGTGCCGAGTTGGGACCGATCGACATTCTGGTCTGCAATGCCGCCAGCAATCCTTATTATGGGCCGATGAGCGGGATCAGCGACGAGCAGTTCCGCAAGATCCTCGACAATAACATCCTGTCCAATCACTGGCTGATCCAGATGGCTTTGCCCGACATGCAGGCGCGCAAGCGCGGGTCGGTGATTATCATTTCGTCGATAGGCGGCCTGCAGGGAACCGCCAGCATCGGTGTGTACAACATCTCCAAGGCGGCTGATTTCCAGTTGGCGCGCAATCTGGCAGCCGAGCTTGGCCCAGACAATATCCGCGTCAACTGCATCGCGCCCGGCCTGATCAAGACCGACATGGCGCGCGCGCTCTGGGAAAACGATGAGGTCATGGACCATATTCGCCATGTTACCCCGTTACGCCGGATCGGACAGCCAGATGAGATTGCCGGGGCAGCGGTATTCCTGGCATCGGATGCATCGACCTATATCACCGGCCAGTCGATCGTCGTCGATGGCGGCACAACCATAGCAGCAGCGCTTTAAGGCGCGCATCGGGAGAGAATAGAGTATGGACCTTCAAGGCAAGATCGCCATCGTTACCGGCGCGGGCAGCGGAATTGGCCGCGCCAGCGCGCAGCTTTTTGCGCAGCATGGCGCAAAGGTCATCGCCAGCGACATTACCGGCAAGCAGGATGACACCGCTGCCGGGAACCCTGGTTCGATCACGGCTGTACAGGCCGATGTCGGCAAGGAGAGCGATGTTCAGATGCTCGTCGCCAAGGCGCTGGAAGTTTACGGCGGGCTGGATGTGTTCTTCGCCAATGCCGGGGTTTCGGGCGGTTTTGAGGGTATTTTCGAGCAGACGGTCGAAGAGTGGGAGCGCATATTGCAGATCAATCTGATCGGACCGTTCCTGGCGATCAAGCATGCTGGGAAAGCCATGGCAGACGCAGGCAAGGGTGGCTCGATCATCTGCACCGCGTCGGTTGCCGGACTGCGGTCAGGCGCAGGCGGACCAGCCTATACGGCAAGCAAGGCGGGCGTCGTCAACCTGGTACGGATCGCCGCGCAGCAGTTGACGGGAAGCAACGTGCGCTGCAATGCGATTTGCCCCGGGCTGATCGAGACTGGAATGACCGAGTTCATCTACACCAAGGCGCGCGAAAAGGGATTCGAGAACAAGATCGGGCAGCTCAACCCCATGCAACGCGGTGGTATTCCAGGTGAAATCGCTGAGGCAGCGCTGTTCCTCGCGTCTGACCGGTCAAGCTATATCAACGGCCACGCGCTTGTTGTCGATGGCGGGCTGTCGAGTTCGCATCCTTACGCTCGCCAGCACTTCGGCCAGACTGCCACCTGATGCCCCACACCCCAAACAAAGCTGGGGATTTTCCCCAATGAGCATGACAGTCATTGATCCGGCCAACCTAGGCTTCAACCCCGCCTTGCTTGAGCGAATACCGGTACACATCCGCACCAAATATCTGGATAGCGGCTGCCTGCCGCACGCCGCCTTGCTGATCGGGCGCGGGCAGGAAATTGCCTATCTGTCGCTACAGGGTGATGCCCGACCGGGCGAACCGTTGGCGCAGGATGCAATTTTTCGCATCGCCAGCATGAGCAAGCCGATCACATCGGTCGTGTTCATGCAACTGGTCGAGGAAGGCAAGCTGGCGCTGGCAGACCCGGTGCATCGCATTATCCCGGAATGGAAGGACCTGGGCGTATTCGTGTCGGGCGGCGGGACGCAGCCGTTCATGACCCGCCCCACCAGCCAGCCGATGCGGATGATCGATCTGTTGCGGCATACCTCCGGCCTGACCTACGGCTTTCAGGAACGCACCCCGATCGATGCAGCCTATCGCAAGCAAAAGCTCGAGGCGTTTGCCGGTCCTGATCTGGAAGAGTTCATCAGGATTCTGGCGGGTATTCCTTTACAGTTCGACCCCGGCACATCGTGGAACTATTCGATATCGACCGACATTCTAGGTGCCATCATCCAGCGTGTCGAAAACAAGCCGCTGGACGAGGTGGTTGCCGAACGGATCACGCAGCCGCTGGGCATGGTCGATACGCACTTTCAGATCCCCGCAAGCAAGATCGCCCGGGTGCCCGATTGCTATGTCTTTCATCCTCAGGACCGCATGAAACCCTACGATCCGGGCGCGACGACCGCTTGGGGACGCAAGCCCAGCCAGCTTTCAGGCGGCGGCGGCATGGTGTCGACTCTGGCGGATTATCACCGGTTCTGCCGTATGCTGCTCGACGGCGGAACGCTCGACGGGGTGCGGATATTGGGGCGCAAGACGCTCGATATGATGTTGGCCAACCATCTGCCCGGTGGCGGCGATCTAACCCGGCACAGCACGGCGCTGTTCAGCGAAGCGGAAAACGCAGGTGCCGGCTTCGGTCTGGGTTTTGCAACGACCATCGACAGCGCCGCCACCGGCGTGCCGGGCTCCAACGGTGATTTCTACTGGGGCGGAATGTTTTCCACCGCATTCTTTGTCGATCCTGCCGAAGATATCATCATGATCTTCATGACCCAGTT
>JBBQXX010000071.1:0-11309 GCA_038209235.1 Sphingomonadales bacterium
GATCACTGATCTAAGCCTACGCGCGACTGAGAGACACGCGGCGTCATTGCTCCACACTCTTGCTTGCTTAGCAACAGAAGCGATTGCATGCCCGATATCAACTACCTTTTCGAACTTCATCAGATCACCCATCAGCGCGCCTTGCACGCTGATAATGCAGCCGAGCGCGCCGCCCAGCATCTGCTGGCCAAAGGCTGTGCGCAGCGGCTTGATGAAGTAACCTATCCGCAGCCGGGCAGCTTCATGCTCGACTGACATCATTCAGAGGTGTCGTTCTCCGCGAGGATAGCGATGCGTCTGTATCTTCATGTGCAATGGCCGGGGCCGGACGTTGCACAGGTCGCAATCGTTCTACCGGTTCCGAATACGTCCAGGGGTTTTTCGCATATTTCACGCGGCCCGGGCGCTCTACTCTTAAGGAAATGACTATGCCGATTGGCACCGTAAAGTTTTTCAACGCCGACAAGGGCTATGGCTTCATCCAGCCCGACGATGGCGGCAATGACGCTTTTGTTCACATCAGCGCCGTTGAAGCATCGGGCATGCGCACGCTCGACCGCGACCAGCGCGTGAACTTTGAGCTGGAACAGGATCGTCGCGGCAAGATGGCGGCTGTCCGTCTCTCGGCTGCTGCCTGATCTTTCTGCTCGGCTGTCGCATCAAGGTTCGTTGAGCCTGGTGACCGGTTGGAGCGGAATGGCGCGGAGCGGCGGCGACGTCGCTCCGTAGCCTTTTAAAAATACCCCGGCGTGAGATTATTTACGTGGGATCGACTTGTGTGCGTCACGCCTGAGCCGACCGTGAACAGGCACCGCGCGATGTCTGATAGGTTGCCGTGCAATAACGCCGTAATGATTTACAAAGCCCACGCTCTGGCTCGATAGCCGGGCGACAATCTCGTGCCCGCCAGCGACCTGCTCGCCGAGCAGCACGATATTGGACACCCGTAGTATCGCGCGTGACCGGGATTGCCTTCGCACCAGATCACGCACCTTCAACATGAGGATGGATGCGCGCATCGACCGCAAAGAGGCGGAATTGCTGCCGCAGGTGGGCGAAGCGGAAATCGACATTGCGGCAAGTGCAGCGCCTACCAAGAACCTGCCAAGAAACTGGCCAAAAAACCGGCCAAAAGATCGGGCGCATGATGCGTTGGCTATCAAGGATACGTTGATCAACGGCTCGCAGCAAATCCGCTTGGCCGGTTGACACGTTTTTTGTGCAAACCTGGTGTGCACCGCCTGCGCCAGACGGTTTCGCGTTCCGCCTGAATAGTTTAAGCGCTGCGCCATGTCTGATGCGAATCCCGATATCTTGCCCGCAGGTCTGGCCGATCTGCTGCCCCCGCGTGCCGAGCAGGCTGCGCGGCTGACCCGCAGCGCGATGGATGTGTTCGCAGCGCACGGCTATGACCGGGTGTCGCCGCCGCTGGTCGAATATGAACGCTCGCTCGCTTTCAGGATGCAGGGCACCGGGCAGCAGCATCTGTTTCGCATGGTCGATCCTGCATCGATGCGCACACTTGCTGTCCGCTCGGATATCACCGTGCAGGTCGGGCGCGTCGCCACGACATTGATGGCATCAGCCCCGCGCCCGTTGCGGCTCAGCTACGCAGGCCAGGTGCTGCGCATCGTCTCGGATCAGTTGAACCCCGAACGCGAACGGTTGCAGATCGGTGCAGAGTTGATCGGCCATGATAATATCGCCGCTGCCCAGGAAATTGTGCGCATGGCCATCGAGGCGCTGGGCCAAGCCGGGGTCAGCGGTATCACCGTTGATCTTACACTGCCCGATCTGGTCGATACGTTGGCGGCATCGGCATTCCCGCTGCCTGTCGGCCAGATCAACGCGGTACGTCGCGAGCTCGATGAGAAGGATGCAGGCGGCCTCACGTCGCTGGGCGCCGATGCGTATCTGCCGCTGCTCTACGCAATGGGCCCGTTCGACACGGCCATCGACGCTCTGGCTGCAATCGATGCTGGCGGCGCGCTGGCCAGCCGGATTGCCGCGCTGCGTCAGATCATCGCAGCATTGCCCGAAGGTGTCGCGGTCACGCTCGACCCGACCGAACGCCATGGCTTCGAGTATCAAAGCTGGTTCGGCTTTTCGCTCTATGCCGATGGATGCGCAGCGAGCCTTGGTCGTGGCGGCACCTATGCGATACCCGATGGCAATGGCGGTCACGAGGTCGCAACCGGCTTTTCGCTTTATCCCGACGCGCTGCTCGATATGGATTTAAGCGGCGCAGAACCGGATGCGGGCAAGCTATTCCTGCCGCTTGATCATGATCGCGCGGTCGGTGCGCGGCTGCGCGCCATCGGCTGGCGGACCGTTGCGGCGATGGCCGCTGACGATAACCCGGTGGCGCTGGGCTGTACGCACCGCCTGGACGGCACCGAGACTGTGCCGCTAAGCTGATTACCTGCCGCGGCGCATTGTTGCTGGACGTGAGGCCATGCCAACTCTAGGACGAGCGCGTTTTGGCTGTGGGGTTCCGCAGGGACCAATTTCACAAGGGACTTGAAGTCTGTGGCCAATGTAACGGTGATCGGTGCCCAATGGGGCGATGAGGGCAAGGGCAAGATAGTCGACTGGCTGGCCGAACGCGCCGATGTGGTGATCCGCTTTCAGGGCGGCCACAATGCCGGGCACACTTTGGTGATCGGCGACAAAGTGTTCAAGCTGTCGTTGCTGCCCTCCGGTATTGTCCGGGGCACGTTCAGCGTCATCGGCAACGGTGTGGTGCTCGATCCGTGGGCACTGCGCGACGAGGTGGCCAAGCTGCGTGGGCAGGGGGTGGAGATCACCCCTGACAATCTGGCGGTCGCCGACAATTGCCCGCTGATCCTGCCCTTCCACCGCGACCTTGATGCGCTGCGCGAAGACGCCAGTGGGCAGGGCAAGATCGGCACCACGCGGCGTGGCATTGGCCCGGCTTATGAAGACAAGGTTGGCCGCCGCGCGATCCGGGTCTGCGATCTGGCGCATCTCGATACCCTCGATCCGCAACTCGACCGGCTGTGCGCGCACCATGACGCGTTGCGCACGGGCTTTGGTGAGCCCCCGATCGACCGTGCCCAGTTGCTCGCAGACCTTGCCGAAATAGCACCGTTCGTGCTCGAATTTGCGCAGCCGGTGTGGAAGCGGCTGGGCGAAATCCGCCGCGCCGGGGCGCGCATGCTGTTCGAAGGCGCACAAGGCGTGCTGCTTGATGTCGATCATGGCACTTATCCGTTCGTAACCTCCTCGAACACCGTCACCGGCACCGCATCGGGTGGCAGCGGCCTGGGGCCTGGGGCGTGCGGCTTTGTGCTTGGCATCGTCAAGGCCTACACCACGCGCGTCGGCTCCGGCCCGTTTCCGACCGAATTGCAGGACGAGGTTGGTCAGCGGCTGGGTGAGCGGGGTCATGAATTTGGCACCGTGACAGGACGACAGCGCCGCTGCGGCTGGTTCGATGCAACGCTGGTGCGCCAAAGCTGCGCGGTGGCCGGGGTCACCGGTATTGCGCTGACCAAGCTTGATGTGCTCGACGGATTTACCAAGCTGAAGATCTGCACCGGTTACCGGCTGAACGGCAAGGTGCTCGATTATTTTCCCGCCTACGCCGGTGATCAGGCAGCAGTGCAGCCCATCTATGAAGAGATGGACGGTTGGCACGAGTCTACCGCCGGAGCGCGTAGCTGGGTTGACCTGCCTGCACAGGCGATCAAGTATATCAAGCGCGTCGAAGAGCTGATCCAGTGCCCGGTGGCGCTGGTTTCAACCTCACCCGAGCGCGAAGATACGATTCTGGTCCGCGATCCTTTCGCGGATTGATCGCGGGAGATTGCGATGTCTGAAGATGCCTATCCGGCCTTTGGTGGCGGCGAGCAAGCAGCGGCAACGGGTATCGTGCTGATTGCGGACAGCGGTGCGACGATGAGCCTCATTGCAGCAGCGGGCTGGCCCGTTGCAAGGATGAGCGTTGCTGACGAGCGCGGCGTGACAACGGCGGGAATCTTTGCCCTCGACTGGCGCGATAATGTGTCACCGGTTGCGGCTCTGGCCGACGCGCCATCTGATTGCGCGATTTTATGCCTGGTCAGTCTGGAGACGATCGACCACGCCGATGCGCTGCTCGACGGCTTTAATGCACGCTTCGTTTTTGGCGACTCGCCTGCGCTGATCGCCACCGAACTGGCTGAACTCAAAAGCATGTTTCTGTCGGGCAAGGCAAAGGACAGCACCACCGAAGCGCGGTTGCGGCTTCAGGCATTGGCGATGGAACTGGCGCAGCTCGCCGAGCGGCTTGCCGGGATGTCGTCGGATGATCCGGCACAAGACAGCGATGCTGCGCTGGCCGACCGCAGCCTGGGCTATCAGGCAGAAGCGGCGTCAGACCGGCGTGACGTTGCGTTGCCCGATGCCCACCATATCCGCAGCCTTATCCAGATGCGGCGGCTGCGCGACCGGTTTTTTACAACGGGTCTTTTTGCCGATCCGGCGTGGGACATTCTGCTCGATCTGGCGGCGTCGCGGCTGGAGGGGCGGTCTGTCTCGGTGTCGAGCCTGCGTATCGCTGCGGCAGTCCCGCCGACCACGGCGTTGCGGTGGATTCGGATGATGACCGACCAGCAGCTGTTGGTACGCCGTGCCGATTCAACCGACGCGCGGCGCATGTTCGTTGACCTTGCCGACAGCGCCTTTGACCAGCTTTGCGGCTGGTTTGCGCTTGTAAATGGACGCGGCGGCCCGGGCATTTGATGCCGCCTGCCATGCCGGGTCGAGCGATAGCTTGTTAGCCAGGCTGGTTCTGCCTAGTTTGCGACGATGACAAGCCCGTTCACCGAACTCAATGACCGCGCCCGCGATGTGTTTCGCATCGTGGTGGAAAGCTATCTCGATACCGGGATGCCGGTTGGCTCGCGGACGATTTCCAAATCTACGGTGGTCAACCTGTCGCCTGCATCGATCCGCAATGTGATGCAGGATCTGGAAGAACTGGGACTGTTGGCGGCCCCGCACACCAGCGCCGGACGCATGCCGACCGAGCAAGGGCTTCGGCTGTTTGTCGATGGCATGATGCAGGTCGCTGAGATGTCCGGAGACGAGCGCGCTGCGATCGAGAAGCAGCTCGATAATGCAGGGCCGATCGAGGCAGCCTTGGCTGCGACGACACAGACGCTGTCGGGTCTGTCCGCATGCGCAGGCGTCGTCATGGTGACCCGGCGCGAGCCGCTGCTTCGCCAGCTCAATTTCGTGCGGCTGTCAGCCAGCCAGGTGCTCGCGGTGGTCGTGGGCAACGATGGCAGCATCGAGAACCGGGTGCTGCAGGTCGACCGCAGCATCACCGAAAGCATGCTGACCCAGGCGGGCAATTTCATCACCGCGCGTCTTTCGGGCCGCAGCCTGCCCCAGGCGCTGGCGGCACTGGAAGCCGAGATCACCGCCGAACGCGATGCACTCGATCAGGCCAGCGCTGATCTTGTCCGGCGCGGGCTTGCCTTGTGGTCGCGTGACGGGTCGGACCGGCCCGTGCTGATCGTGCGCGGCCAGGCCAACCTGCTCGACAATGATGCGGTTGCCGATCTTGAGCGGGTGCGGCGCTTGCTCGATGAGCTTGAAGCGATGCAGGACATTGCCCATCTGCTCGATAGCGCGCGCGAGGCGGCTTCGGCCCGCATCTTCATCGGCGCTGAAAACAAATTGTTTTCGCTTTCCGGGTCATCCGTGATAGCTGCGCCCTATCGTGATGGCGAGGGGCGTGTCGTTGGCGTAGTCGGGGTTATTGGCCCCACGCGCCTTAATTATGCCCGGATAGTCCCGATGGTGGACTTCACCGCACAAAGCCTATCCAGATTGTTGAAATGAGCAGGATGAACGTGATTCAGGACGAAACAGTAACGCAAGACGATCCCATCAACGACGCCGACAAGCATGCCGGGTTCGATTCTGAAGCCGCCGCAGAGCTGGAAGGTGTTCCCGACAGCCTGAAAGATCAGGGCGACGATCAGGCAGCTTATGAAGCGCGGATCGCATCGCTGGAAGCGCTGCTGGCAGAAGCCAGGCAGGATGTGCTGTATGCGCGTGCGGATACGCAGAATGTGCGGCGACGGCTCGAAAAGGATGCGCAGGATGCGCGCGCTTATGCTGCGACCGGCTTTGCCCGCGATATCCTGTCGGTGTCGGACAATATTTCGCGCGCGCTCCAGGCGATCCCCCAGGATCTGCGCGAAGACGAGAAGTGGAAGGGGCTGGTCGTCGGGCTTGAGGCCACCGGCCGCGAGATGGACAACGTCTTTGCCAAGCACGGCGTCACGCGCATCGCTGCTGTCGGTCTTCCGCTCGATCCCAACCAGCATCAGGCGATGATCGAAATACCCAGCGAAGATGCAGAACCCGGTACCGTGGTGCAGGAAATGCAGGCAGGTTTCATGATCAAGGATCGCCTGCTACGGCCAGCGATGGTCGCGGTCGCCAAAAAACCTGATTAGGCCGGGAAGGGTAAAATCTGCCGGTAGGTATCCAGCGGAGGCGCGCCCGGAACATTGCCACCCTGCCGGATGAGGAATGCGTGGCGGACAAGCTCTGCCTGTTGTTCCAGCCCATATTTTTTGAAGGGCCGACCCGGCTTGATCGCATAGTCATACCGGCAGAACGGATGGCGTCTGAGCGGCAGGAATATGCCACGCTGATACTGCCAGACATGCACCATCTCATGGATGAACAGCCCTTGCCGCGATAGCGTGGCACAGCTGAAATCATCGCAATACGCGCTGCCGCCGGGATGGAAATGGATGTTGCCGGTGGGTGCCATGATGGTCTTGCGCGGCTGGAAGAATATCCATTTCTTGCGGCGGATGCGCACCGCTTCATAGGCAATCGTATCGCCAAAGACCGAACGCGCAAGATCGATCTCTGCGGCCGCCAGTGGCCGATCGATGTGACCTTGCGCCATCAGTTGGCCGCGCTGCCTGCTGGTTCGAATGCATTGATCACCGCGTCCACGGCAATCTGCTCGCCAGTCGAAAACGTAAACACGAACCCGGCCTTGCCGGCCTTGCGCGCGGCATTGTCGAGACCCCAGACCATCACATGCCGACCGCCGGGCTCAAACAGCACCTTGCCGCGCGTCGGCACAGCGACCGACCCAAGCGGACGCATCATCGCCATGCCGTTGTCCTCGACCGTCTCATGCATCTCCAGCCGCAGCACCGAGGGCGATGTGATGGACCGCAGCACGGTCTCCCCGGGGCCACCCCTAACGGTGAAATAGAGAGCCGACGGGTTGTCCTTGACCGGCGAGAGCTGGACATAGGCCTTTTCCACCAACAACTGCGCCGGGGGCTGGCATGCAGCCAGCAGCGTCAGCACAAAGCCTGCCGCAATCAGATATAGCGTGCGTACCATGTGGGTGCCCTGTTCCTGTTACGTGGGCTGTTTCCGGCCAGCCGTGTCACGCGGTGGATGTAGGTGCTGACATGACTTGTGCCAAGCAGAAGCAACCCCATATTCCGCTTCGGGGAGGGAATTGCCGGATGCTTGGGGGCATGGCGGCGGTTCTCTATCTTTCATCTGCATAACGAAGATCACGTGGGAAAATCACTATGGCAAAAGTAATCGGTATCGACCTTGGCACCACCAACAGCTGCGTGTCCGTCATGGACGGCGGCAAGCCCAAGGTAATCGAAAATTCCGAAGGCGCGCGCACAACGCCTTCGATCGTCGCCTTCACTAAGGATGGCGAGCGGCTGGTAGGCCAACCCGCCAAGCGTCAGGCGGTGACCAATCCTGAAAACACCGTGTTTGCGGTCAAGCGTCTGATCGGGCGCCGGTTCGACGATCCGATGACCAAGAAGGACATGGAACTCGTTCCCTATAATATCGTCAAGGGCGGCAACGGCGATGCCTGGGTGCACGCTGGCGGCAAGGATTATTCGCCTTCGGAAATCAGTGCGTTCACGCTGCAGAAGATGAAGGAAACCGCCGAGAGCTATCTTGGCGAAACCGTCACCCAGGCGGTGATCACGGTGCCTGCCTATTTCAACGACGCGCAGCGTCAGGCAACCAAGGATGCAGGCCGCATCGCAGGACTTGAAGTGCTGCGCATCATCAACGAGCCGACCGCTGCGGCGCTGGCTTATGGCCTCGACAAGAACGATGGCAAGACGATCGCGGTCTATGACCTTGGCGGCGGCACCTTCGATATCTCCGTGCTGGAAATCGGCGATGGCGTGTTCGAGGTGAAAGCCACCAACGGTGACACGTTCCTGGGCGGTGAGGATTTTGACACCAAGATCGTTGAATACCTGGCCGATCAGTTCAAGAAGAAGGAAGGCATGGACCTGCGCGGCGACAAGCTTGCGCTCCAGCGTCTGAAAGAAGCGGCCGAGAAGGCCAAGATTGAGCTTTCCTCGACCGCCAAGACCGAGGTTAACCTGCCTTTCATCACCGCGCGGATGGAAGGCGGCAACACGACTCCGCTGCATCTGGTTGAGGAACTGACCCGCTCCGATCTTGAGCGTCTGGTCAGCGATCTGGTCAAGCGCACGCTTGATCCGTGCAAGAAGGCGCTGGAAGATGCCGGGCTGAAGGCTTCGGATATCGACGAGGTCGTGCTGGTCGGCGGCATGACGCGTATGCCACGGGTGCGCGAAGTGGTGAAAGAATTCTTTGGCAAGGAGCCGCATACTGGCGTCAACCCCGATGAAGTCGTCGCGATGGGTGCTGCCATCCAGGCAGGCGTGCTGCAGGGCGATGTCAAGGACGTGCTGCTGCTTGATGTGACCCCGCTGTCGCTGGGTATCGAAACCCTGGGCGGCGTGTTCACCCGGATGATCGACCGCAACACGACGATCCCGACCAAGAAGTCGCAGACCTATTCGACCGCCGATGACAACCAGCAGGCGGTGACGATCCGTGTGTTCCAGGGCGAACGTGAGATGGCAGCGGACAACAAGATGCTCGGCCAGTTCGATCTGGTCGGCATTCCGGCTGCACCGCGTGGCATCCCGCAGATCGAGGTGACCTTTGACATTGATGCGAACGGCATCGTCAACGTTTCGGCCAAGGACAAGGGCACCGGCAAGGAGCAGGTGATCCGGATTCAGGCCTCGGGCGGTTTGTCAGATGCTGACATCGACCAGATGGTCAAGGACGCCGAGCGTTTTGCCGAAGAGGACAAGAAGCGCCGTGAATCTGCCGAGACGCGCAACAACGCCGAAAGCCTGCTGCACAGTACCGAAAAGCAGGTTGAAGAGCATGGCGACAAGGTCGATGCCACCATCAAGGGTGAAATCGAGACCGCGATTGGCGAACTGAAGACCGCAATCGAAGGCGGCGAGACCGAGCCGATGAAGGCGAAGACCGAGGCGCTGGCGCAGGCCGCGATGAAGCTGGGCCAGGCGATCTATGAGAAGGAGCAGGCCGCCGCTGCCTCGCCTGAAGGCGACGCTCCGGCTGCCGAAGACAATGTTGTCGACGCCGAGTTCTCCGAAGTTGATGGCGACGCCAAAAGCTGATTGCCTGAACGATGACGGACAGTCTGGCCGGGTGGGATGATCGGGAGGGGCGGCGAAAGCCACCTCACCGGTGATCTCGCCCGGTCGCTGCATGAAGATCGCGACCGATGACCATGACCACTACCACCGATTATTATGAGTTGCTCGGCGTTGCTCGCACCGCTGAAGATGCCGCGCTCAAAACCGCCTATCGCAAGCTTGCCATGCAATGGCACCCCGATCGCAACCCGGGCGATGCCAACGCCGAGGCGCATTTCAAGGCGATCAGCCAAGCCTATGAGTGCCTCAAGGATTCGCAAAAGCGCGCCGCCTATGACCGCTATGGCCATGAGGCTTATGTCAACGGCATGTCGGGCGGCGGCGGCGGTCGGGCAGCGGAGGGGTTTTCGGACCTTGGCGATATCTTCGATACCATTTTTGGCGGCGGTTTCGGCGGCGCAGGCGGTAGGCGCGGCCCCGCGCGCGGCGCCGATCTGCGCTATGACATGGAGATCACGCTGGAGGAGGCCTATCACGGCAAAGCCAGCGAGATTACCATTGATGTCGCAGCAACCTGCAGCACTTGCGATGGCAAGGGGGCAGAGCCCGGCACCAAGGTGCGCACCTGTAACCTGTGCGGCGGCAGCGGCAAGATGCGCGCACAGCAGGGCTTTTTCGTGGTCGAGCGGACGTGCGCCAATTGCCATGGCAGCGGGCAGGTTATCGAAAACCCGTGCCGCACCTGCCGCGGCGAAGGACGGGTGGATACCAGCCAGTCGCTTTCGGTCAATATTCCACCGGGCGTCGACAACGGAACGCGGATCCGGTTGTCGGGCAAAGGCGAGGCGGGTCCGAAGGGCTCTCCGCCGGGCGACCTGTACATTTTCATCCACGTTACGCGGCATCGTATCTTCGAACGCGATGGCACCACGCTGGTGACGCGCGCGCCGATCAGCATTACGACGGCGGCTCTGGGCGGGGATATCGAAATTCCAGGGCTAGATGGCGCACGGCATCGCATCGCGATTCCGGCGGGTATCCAGTCGGGCAAGCAGCTGCGTCAACGCGGCGCAGGCATGCCGGTGCTGCAAGGGCGCGGGACGGGCGATATGGTCATTCAGATCGATGTCGAAACACCCACCAAGCTGAGCGGCCGCCAAAAGGAGCTGTTGCGCGAGTTCCAGGCGACCGAAACCGGGCAGGAAAGCCCTCAAAGCACCGGCTTTTTTGCCAAGCTCAAGGATATGTGGGACGGGATCGCCGAGTAACCGTTACGCCAAAGGATAAAGCAGCGCGACCGGCCAGGCGGCGATCGCGAGCAAGGTGCCAAGCGGGAACCGCGTCGCGCTGCTGATATCCCGTCCGCGTGCTTGCAGGATCAGCGCGGCCAATAGCCCAAGCCCGCTAGCCAGCAGCAGTACCATCGGCAGCGCCTGCCACCCCAGCCACAAGCCGATGGCACCAAACATCAGCGGATCACCCCCACCCAGCCCGTCATGCCCACGCAGGCGTTTGAACGCTGCTGCCACCAGCCACAGCATCGCAAAGCCTGAAACACACCCGATAGCGCGATCGATCGGCGCGGGCGACAGGCCAGCAAACGCGGCGACCAGCGCGCCTGTTGCCAGCGCTGCTGTCAAGGGATGCGGCAACCAGAAGTGCCGCCAATCGAGCCACGCCAATGGTAGCAACAGCCACCCGAAGACGGCAATGGCGAGCCCGCCGAAGCCTGGATGCATCGCCAGTGCCATCGCGCCGATGGCCGCTGCTATCAGCTCGATCCACAAAGTGTCCCGGCTGATCGGCTTGCCACACATCGCGCATTTG
>JBBQXX010000072.1:0-11082 GCA_038209235.1 Sphingomonadales bacterium
TGAGGCCGATGCGATCGGGGAAATGGCTGACGAAGCCCCGACCGAGATGCAGGAAGAAGCCCTGGACGACAAGGCTGCTGCGGTCCAGGACGCTGGCGAAGAAGCTGCGAACAAGATGGACGATGACGGCGAGATCGCTCCAAGCGAAGTCGCGCCTAACCGTTAATCGGTTTATTGCAGTCACTGGCTGATGAAACAGCGACGAATCCCCTGCGGTTCGTCGCTGTTTTCATGTTCAGCCTCAGGATTGCTTAGCATCCCTTACCCGCTGTTGCGCAGCGCGGTTGCGATCGCGTTGATCGACAGCTGTATTCCTTCGGGAATACGCACGTCCGCCTCGCCGGCGCGGTGGCGTTTGATCAGTTCGATCTGGAGCAGGTTGAGCGGTTCGATATACGGCAGGCGCAGGCGGATCGATGCATCGAGCGCGGGATTGTCCGCGAGCAGGCGGCTCTGGCCGGTGATGGTCAGCAGATTGTCGTGCGCCGCGCTCCAGCCCGAGCGGATCGCGCCGAACACAGCATCGCGCAGGGTTTCGTCGGGCACCAGCGCGGCATAATGACGCGCGATCCCCATGTCGGACTTGGCCAGCACCATCTCCATGTTGCCAAGCAGCGTCTGAAAGAACGGCCAGCCCTGCGCCATCGCGGTGAGCAGCCCCTTGTCGGCAAAGCCCTGCAACGCCTCGCCGACGCCATACCAGCCAGGCAGCATGATCCGCGCCTGTGCCCAGCTGAATACCCAGGGTATGGCGCGCAAATCCTCGATCTTCTGGCTCTTCGAGCGGCTGGCGGGGCGTGAGCCGATCTTGAGCCCGGAGATCTCGCTGATCGGGGTGGCGGCGCGGAAGAACTGGTTGAAGCCACTGGTGCCGTAGACCAGGTCGCGATAGGCACCAAAGGCGTTGCGCGAGATCGTGTCCAGCGCGGCGGCAAAGCGCGTTTCGTCGCTGTCGCTCAGGCCATCGTGATCGAGCGTTGCAATCAGCGCTGCCGAGGTGATCGCCTCGAGGTTCAGCTCGGCGCTCTCCACCGTGCCATATTTGGCGGCGATCACCTCGCCCTGTTCGGTGATGCGGATGCGGCCCTGCACGGTGCCTTTGGGCTGCGCGCGGATCGCAGCAAAGCTCGATCCGCCGCCCCGCCCGACCGCGCCGCCGCGTCCGTGGAACAGCTGCATCGCGATGCCGGTGTCGGCAAATACCCTGGCCAGCGCGCGGCTGGCGTGGTTGAGGCTCCAGGTGGAGGTGAGATAGCCGCCGTCCTTGTTGCTGTCCGAATAGCCGACCATCACCTCCTGATAGCCGCGTGCTTTGACCAGCGCTGTAATCTCGGGCAACGCGAAATAGGCGCGCATGATTTGCGGTGCGTTCTCCAGATCGCCGATGGTTTCGAACAAAGGCACCGCCATGATCGCAGCGCGCGGACCGGCTGTCGACGCAGTGCCGG
The DNA here is from genome assembly GCA_038209235.1 of Sphingomonadales bacterium. Classification (GTDB taxonomy): domain Bacteria; phylum Pseudomonadota; class Alphaproteobacteria; order Sphingomonadales; family Sphingomonadaceae; genus Blastomonas. The sequence continues at coordinate 1,449 of JBBQXX010000072.1, forward strand.
GGCGATACAAGCCCGCTTCCTTGAGCAGCAGGTTGACCTCGAGCACATCCGACACGCTTTCGGCCTTGCTGATGGTGTAGGCGGTAATCGCCTGCGCGCCATACATCGCGTGCGCGGTGGCGGCGGCCTCGACGATGGCAAGCTCCTTGGCGGTCTCCTCGCCATAAGCATGCCAGCGGTTGACCAGCAGCCGGCCATGGCCCAGCTCGGCGCGCAGCAGCGCGACGCGCGCCGCCTCATTAAGCGCGGCATAATCGGCGCAGACGCCCGCCACCTTGAGCAATTCGGCAACGGTGCGTTCATGCACATCGCTGTTCTGGCGCAGGTCGAGCGTGGCGAGGTGAAAGCCGAACACCTCGACCGCGCGGATCAGCCGGCCCAGCGCGCCACCGCTGGCGAGCAGCCCCGCACCATCATCGGCCAGCCCATTGGCGAGCACGGCCAGATCGCGGCGCAGATCACCGGGGCTGGCATAAGGCTCTCCGGTGAGCGCCGAAGGACGTGGCGGCGGCTTGCCGGTGAGCGCAACGTGCGTGGCGCACAACCGCGCATAAATTCCCGCCAGCGCGCGCCGATAGGGTTCATCGGCGCGGCTGGGGGCATCATCGCCGCTTTTCCCGGCCAGTGCCTGCACGGCTTGCGGGGTTCTGGACAGTCCGGTGGCGATGCTCAGATCCTGCCCCAGCGCATGCACGCCATCGCAATAATGGACCAGCACCGTCTCTGCCTGCCGCCCCAGAGCGTGGCGCAAGGCATCGGCGGTGACGAACGGATTGCCATCGCGGTCACCGCCGATCCAGCTGCCCAGCCGCAGGAACGCGGGCGGACGATGGCCCAGCACGCGCTCCCAGCGCGCATAGAGCATGGGCAGCGCGGGCAGGAACACCTCCTGCATATAACCGCGCGCGTTCTCGACCTCGTCGGCGACGAACAGCCGGTCGCGGCGCAACGGCCGGGTCTGCCACAACAGCGCGATCTGGCGGTGCAGTGCCTCGTCGATGCGGTCGCCGCTGGCGGTTTCGGCAAGCCCGGCGTCCCTGAGCTTCATCAGATCGGCGACGCGGTTCTTATGGTCGATCATCGATTTGCGGCGCACCTCGGTGGGGTGTGCGGTCAGCACCGGCACGATCAGGCTGCGCTCAAGCAGCGCGGACAGAGCCTCATCGGTCACGCCATGTTCCTTCAGTCGCGTCACCGCCTCGGCAACGGTCGCGCCGGATTCGTGCGCTACGCCCTGGCGGTCTTCGGCCAGGTTGGCGAGCATCGAAAACAGCATGAAGCTGCGCACGAAATCCAGCGTGTCATCCAGCCCCAAAGCCTCCAGCCCGGTATCGATCGCATCTGCCCCGGCAACACCCCGGTACCGGTCGACACTGGCAGAGCGAATGTATTCGGTCTGGCGAAACAGCTTTTCGCCGCCATAAGCGCGGATAACATCGCCCAGTATCCGGCCGAGATAGCGGATATCGGGATTCTGGCTAAGGGAACCGGGCGGATTCGGGAACAGGTCGGCCATGTTGATAATGCTGCGCTGCAAAATGAATCGGGTCAAGATGCTGCTTGCTATGGTTTGCATACGCGCGCGCGCAAAAAGTCTCGAAATTGTCACGGCTTCGTGAAACAGGGGCACCAACCCGAGGAGATCACCTTATGATACGTCCGCTCATCACCGCGCTGCTGTTGTCCACCGTCAGCGCGCTGCCCGCCATCGCGCAGCAAGCCGCCCCGGCGCAAAAGCAGCAGCAAACCGCCGAGGATTATGCAGCGCAGGGCCGCGCGCAGCTTGCCGCGCGGCTGGCGATGCAACAGCAGCAGGGGCAGGCAAAGAACCTGATCATCTTCATCGGTGATGGCATGGGGGTCAGCACGTTGACTGCCGCGCGCATCTGGCAGGGTCAGATGGCGGGCGGCGACGGGGAATCGACGCAGACCGCGATCGATGGCATGCCCTATGCGGCGATGATCAAGACCTATAGCCATGATTTTCAGGTCGCCGATTCCGCAGCAACCGCGACCGCGCTGGTGAGCGGCATCAAGACCCGCTCGGGCATGCTGGGGGTAACGCCTGAAGCCTTGCGCGGCAAATGCGAGACGGCAGCGGGAGCAGATGTGCCGACGCTGTTCGAGCAGGCCGCTGATGCAGGCAAGGCACTGGGGCTGATCTCCACCGCGCGGATCACCCATGCAACGCCTGCTGCTGCCTATGCGCACAGCGTGGACCGCAACTGGGAGAGCGACAGCGAACTTCCGGCAGGCGCGACCTGCAAGGATATTGCCCGCCAGCTGATCGAATGGCCTAACGCCAAGGGCTTGAAGCTGGCACTGGGGGGTGGCCGCACCGCCTTCTACCCCAAAGACCGCACCGACCTGGAATATACCGACAAGAAGGGCAGCCGCACCGATGGCCGCGATCTGGTCGCCGAATGGAAGAAGCGCAATCCCAAGGGCCAGTTTGTCTGGAACGCCGCGCAGTTCGGCGCGCTTGATCCGGCTGCCGACGCACCGGTGCTGGGTCTGTTCGAACCCAGCCACATGCAGTTCGAGGCGGACCGGGCCGGCGACAAGGCGGGCGAACCTTCGCTGGCCGACATGGTCGCGCTGGCGGTGACCAAGCTGGGCAGGGCGGATAAAGGCTATGTGCTGATGGTCGAGGGTGGCCGCATTGATCACGCGCATCATGGCGGCAACGCGCGCCGCGCGCTCGATGATACCGTCGCGTTAGACGCTGCCGTCGCCAAGGCGCTGGAGATGGTCGATCTGAAAGATACCCTGGTGCTGGTCACCGCCGATCACAGCCATGTCTTTACCATTGCAGGCTATCCGCCGCGTGGCACATCGATCTTCGGCCTCGCCAGTGTTACCGAGGATGGCGAGGCGGTAAATGCCAAGGATGGCAAGCCCTACACCACGTTGGGCTATGCCAATGGCCCCGGCGCCAAGGTCGATGAGCCGCGCAATGATCCGTCAAAGGAGGATACGACCGCGCTCAATTACCAGCAGCAGGCGACGGTGCCGACCTCGGGCGAAACCCATGCCGGTGAGGACGTGCTGCTGAAGGCTGCCGGGCCGAGCGCGCATCTGTTCAGCGGCACGCTGGAACAGCACAGCATCTATCACATCGCCCGGCATATTCTGGGGCTGTAGGGGCTGTATTTTCCCCTCCCGCTTGCAGGAGGGGTGGACGAGCCATCTCTCACCGCCCCATCGGCCCCATCCGCCCCACCGGCGTATCAGCGCGCGGCGCATAGCGTGGCGCGATGCGCGCCTTGCTCGCCTGCTCGAAGGCATAGCCTGCCTTGATCACATCATGGTCCTGCCATTGCCCGGCGATGATCGACAAGCCAACCGGCAACCCGGCTACATAGCCCATCGGCAACGTGATATGCGGATAGCCGGCCACCGCTGCCATCTGGCTCTGGCTGGGGCCGACGCTGTGGTCGCCGTTGACCAGATCGCTGGTCCAGCCAGGCGCATTGCTGGGGCCGACAAGGAAGAGGACCGAGTGCGCCTTCATCAGCCTGTCGATGCCCTCTGCTCCTGCCAGCCGCTTCGATTTGGCCAAAGCCCCGGTGTATTCGGCATCGTCCAGACCCTTCTGGCTTTCGGCCAGAACAAACAGGCTCTGGTCGAACCAGGCCAGTTCGCGATCGGCGTGCGCTGTGTTGAACGCGATCAGATCAGCCAAAGTGCGGCTTTCGACCGCTGCCGGAGTGGTGGCAAGATAGGCGTTCATATCCGCCTTGAGCTCGACCATCAGCACCTTGAACTCGGCCTCGCCAAGACCCTCCAGCCCGGTGCGGCTGTCCTTGATCTCGATCAGCACCGCACCTGCGGCCGTCAACTGCTCAAGCGCGCCTGCAAACACTGCCTGCACCTTCGCGTTGCTGCCGGTACGATCGCTCAGCACGCCGATACGCACGCCCTTGAGATACCCGGCGTCAAGCCCGCTGGCGTAATCGGTGCGGCGCGTATCGGCCTCAACGGTAGCCGGATCGGCCGGATCACTGCCCGCCAGCGCGGTGAGCACCAGCGCTGCATCGGCAACGCTGCGCGCCATCGGCCCGGCAGTATCCTGGCTGTGGCTGATCGGGATGACATGGGTGCGCGAGACCAGCCCGAGCGTGGGCTTAAACCCGACCAACCCGTTGATCGACGCGGGGCAGATGATCGATCCATCGGTTTCGGTGCCGATCGCTGCGGCGGCAAGGCTGGCCGCAGCTGCTGCGCCGCTGCCCGACGATGAGCCGCACGCGTTGCGATCAAGCGCATAGGGGTTTTTGACCAGCCCGCCGACGCTTGACCAGCCACTAGTCGAATCGTTCGAGCGGATGTTGGCCCATTGCGAAAGGTTGGTCTTGCCCAGAATGATCGCCCCTGCCGCGCGCAGCCGGGTGACCAGCGGCGCATCGCGGCCCGTCACATTGGCGAGCAGCGCGGTCGATCCGGCAGTGGTTGGCACAAGGCCCGTCGCCTCGATATTGTCCTTGATCAGGATGGGGATGCCATGCAGCGGCCCGCGCAGCGTGCCCGCCTTGCGTTCAGCATCGAGCGCGCGTGCCTCGGCAAGCGCTCCGGGCATGATCGCGATGACGCTGTTCAGCGTCGGCCCGCTGCGGTCGATCGCGGCGATCCGCTCGATATAGGCGCGGGTCAGGTCCTCGCTGCTGACCGCGCCGGAGGCAAGCATGGCGAACAGCTCGGCGATCGATTTTTCTTCGACCTGCGCGGCCATTTGGGCGAGGCTGGGTGGCGCGGTCTGGGCGCTTGCAGGGACGGTGGCAATGATCGGTGTGAGGGCGGCAAGCGCCAGGGCAAGGGTTCGCATGCAGGAACGATAACGCGGGTGGGGAAGCGGCGCAATCTCCGCTACCGCTTGCGGGAGGGGCAGGTTCAGCGTGCTGAACCGGGGTTGGGCCAGGGGCACACATGCTTACGCAGGCCCGCCCCGGCTTTGGCTTTGCCTCATTCACCCCTCCCGCAAGCGGTAGGGGAGAGTGATTGCACGTCTTCAGGGGTGTGAAGGGAAGGTTGGCACCCGTCCCAAAAATGAGAGGGGCCGCCGGGGACATAAGTCCCCGCGCGGCCCATCACATGGTCAGCGGCCGGAAGTGCCGCCTTCGGAGTGTATCTCGCGCTTGACTAAGCGCTTGCCCTGACCAGAGGGCAAACAGCTGTCAGCCGCGAACGCTCCGAATGGACTTGATCGACCCTCTTGCTGAACCATGAGACATCGGATCACCTCCTTTCGCTATGTTGAGAACCAAATGAAGGGCTACCACCAGACGGTCGAAATTGCGCGACCTTGTGGCGATTTGTATTCCTTGCCCCGCTGTTGTGAATCATCATCCCGGTTTCAGCAAGACTTGTAATTCATTTTTTTTGGCGTCATTGTCTGCCGCTCGCCAAAACCCGCCGCGCCCGGTAAGGCAGTGTGCCATGGCCAGTCCAAACCCCAAGCCTGTAAAGATGCGCGTTGACCAGTTGCTCGTCGAGCGCGGGCTGGTCGAAAGCCGCGCGCGGGCGCAGGCGCTGATCTTGGCCGGGCTGGTGTTTGCAGGCGAACGCAAGATCGCCAAGGCGGGCGAAAGCCTGGCCGATGATACGCCGCTGGAGGTGCGCGGGCGCGATCATCCCTGGGTGTCGCGCGGCGGCATCAAGCTGGCGCATGCGCTTGACCATTTCGGCATCGATGTGACCGGCATGACCGCAATTGACGTGGGCTCGTCCACCGGCGGCTTTACTGATGTGCTGCTCACCCGCGGCGCACGCTTTGTGTTTGCGGTGGACAGCGGCACCAACCAGCTGGCGTGGAAGTTGCGGCAGGATGCGCGTGTGGCGGTGCACGAACAGACCAGCGCGCGTATTCTCACCGACGCGCAGATCACCCAAGGTATCGACATCGTGGTGTGCGATGCCAGCTTTATCGCGCTGGACAAGGTGCTGCCGGTGCCGCTGGCGTTTGCCAGACCGGGCGCGTGGCTGGTTGCGCTGATCAAGCCGCAGTTCGAGGTGGGGCGCGACCAGATCGGCAAGGGCGGGGTGGTGCGCGATCCTGTGTTGCACAGCGCAGTGTGCGAGCGCGTCATGGGCTGGCTGGAGAGCATCGGATGGCCGGTCACCGGATTGACGCAAAGTCCGATTACTGGTCCCAGCGGCAATATCGAATTTCTGGTCGCCGCGCAAAAGGGGCGCGGCGGCTGACCCGAACCGGCACGCAGCGCGCCGATAACCGGGCTGGCATGGGCAAAGCTAATCCGATATGCGGTTGTCGTTGAACGCCTTCAAAAGGCAGGAGAATCCGGCTTGATCAATGAAATTGCCTCCCCCGTGCAGTTGAGACTGGCTTTCCTGCGATGGGCTTTGCTGTTTGTGCCGCTGGTTGTGCTGCTTGGCTTTGGGGTCAGCGAATTTTCAGGCTCGGGCGAGGATAACCGCTGGTTTCAGGCGTTGCAGAAACCTGACTCGCAGCCGCCCGGCTGGGCTTTTGGTGCGGCGTGGTCGGTGCTTTACGTGATGATGGGGCTGGCGCTGACCGTGGTGGTCACCGCGCGCGGCGCACGGCTGCGCGGATTGGCGGTGGGGCTGTTCTTCGTCCAGCTGGCGCTCAACCTTGCCTGGCCGATCTATTTCTTCGGCATGCGTCAGGTCAGCGGCGCGTTTTATCTGCTGGTCGCGGTGTTCGTCGCTGCGTTCGTGACCACGCTGGTGTTCGGACGGGTGCGGGCGCTGGCGGCGTGGTTGATGGTGCCGTATCTGGCCTGGCTGTGCTTTGCCACGGTGCTCAACAAACAGTTCGATATGCTCAACCCGGACGCAGAAACGCTGGTGGTGCCGCGCGACGGGCAGCGTATCCAGCTTGCCCCGCCAACGCCGTGATGGTTGCAGGCATGCTTGCGATTGCCGCATGTGCCTCCCACATGGTATGAAACACAGATAAACCCGGCGTCGATTACGCGCCTGAGGAGACCATCATGCAGAACAAATCCGAATTTGGCGGCGATTTCGCAAAGTTCATCAACGGCATCGCCGGTACTGTCGCCGGGATGAGCCGCGAAGCAGGTGAGGGCGCGCGCGAACGTACCCGCGAATGGATCGCCGGGCTTGATTTCGTCAGCCGCGAAGAGTTCGAGGCGGTCAAGGAAATGGCCACCAAGGCGCGCGAAGAGGCCTTGGATCTGAAAGCCCGTCTGGCGGCGCTGGAAGCGACGGGTGCCGTCAAGCCAACCGACATCGTCGATTGAACACAGGTTAATCACCCGTTATCCACAGTTTTTGAACAGGCTTTGCCACACAGCGGGGCTTTGCTGTGCGCAACACCATTGCGCGCAGCCGATCATACCGGCATTTTGCAACCGCGCCCTCTGGCGCGAAAGGAAAGCTTTACGTGAACGAACAGCAGCTTGCTCTGGACCGGGAAGAAGCCGCTCCGGTCGACATGCTCGCCGCGCTGTTCGAGGCGCGGGGCTGGCCCTGCGAAATGGTCGGTGAAGACGAGCTGCTCACCGAGGTCAAGGGCAGCTGGACCAGCTATCAGCTGCGCGCCATCTGGCGGCACGAGGACAATGTGCTCCAGCTGCTGGCGATGCCCGACATCCGGGTGCCCGATGAGAAATTCGCGGTGATCTGCGAGGCGCTGGCGCTGATCAACGAACAGCTGTGGCTTGGCCATTTCGATATCTGGTCGAACAGCGGTGTCGTGCTGTATCGCAACGGCATGATGCTGGGCAGCGATGCGATGCTCGGGCTGGATCAGGCCCAGTTGGCGGTCGAGGCGGCGATCGACGAATGCGATCGCTTCTATCCGGTGTTCCAGTTCATCTTGTGGGGTGACAAGACCCCGCAAGAGGCATTGGCAGCCGCGCTGATCGATACGCAGGGCGAGGCTTGAGGCACGTCTGACGGGTTAGCAGTTCGCCAGAGAACGGACAGTTTTTGGATAATTGGCGAATATGCAAACGTTTCCCCAATCGCTGCTTGTTATCGGATCGGGCAATATGGCCGGTGCGATGGTATGCGGCTGGTTTGCGCAGGGGCTCGATCCTGCGCGGGTCACGGTCGTCGATCCCTCGCCGCGCGAACTGCCCGAAGGCGTGCGCCACCTGATGCAGATCGATACCAGCATTGCCCCGCCCGACTGGCTGCTGCTGGGTATCAAGCCGCAGCTGCTGAGCGATGTCGCCCCGCAGCTTGCGACGCTTGATCTGGCAGGCGCGCTGCTGGTGTCGATGCTGGCAGGCGTGGAGATCGCTGGTTTGCGAAAAGCGGTTCCGGGCTGCCGGGCGATTGCGCGGATCATGCCCAATATGGCGGTGGGGATCGGCCGGTCGGTCACCGCGCTGTTTGCCGAGCCGCTGGGTGAGGCCGAACGCAGCCAGCTGGAACACCTGTTTGCGATGGTCGGCACCACGCAATGGCTGACCGATGAATCGCAGATGCACGTGGTCACCGCGCTCAGCGGCTCTGGCCCCGCCTATCTGTTCCGCTTCATCGATGCGCTGGGCAAGGGCGCTGTGGCAATGGGCATGGCAGAAGATCAGGCCGCGCGTTTTGCGCTGGATATGGTGCGGGGCGCAGCAGAACTGGCGCATCAGTCAGTTGAAACCCCTGCGCAACTGGCCGAACGCGTCGCCAGCCCCGGCGGCACAACGCGGGCAGCGCTTGATGTCTTCGATGCCGACGGCGCGCTCGACCGGCTGGTCAGCGAGGCGATGGCGGCAGCGGCCAGGCGCAGCGTCGAGCTGGGTCAATAATTATTAAAGAGCTGCTCTTAATTCGTGACGTTGATGTGTAGGTAGGAGGTCTGCAACAGCCAGCATAAGCTCAAGCAGCCGACGGTTTTGATCTGCAAAGTCCACTGGTTGCAGAAATTCTGGCTTGATCACCATTATTCTAGCCCTTTGTTTTTTTCCTCCGCGAGGCTTCTTGCCATATTGCGCTAGCCAGTCGCTTAGCTTGTCGTAAAGTGTATTATACGACGGTGACCCTTCCTTTACTTCGTCAAACCATTTGGCGAGCAAGTGTTCTGTATTGATACCATTCAGTTTTTTAGACTGTTTCAGATATTGCACGTCTGTCAGGCCATCGTATCCAACGAACTTCGAGAATCCAAACAGTGTATCTCCATTGGGCTTCTCGTATGCGTAGAATGCATGAACCTGTCCGAGCCTGTCAGCCAATTCCGGGTTTTGAGGCAAAAATTGGTTGAGCCGCTCGATTGCAGCAATTACTGAGGCGACGTTGGGGGCGAGCTTGGTCACGGCGATTCTCCATCATCTAAGGTTGATTTAGGTGAAGTAGCGACAAGGCACACCAAATGCAAGGCCTATCTTATCTAAAATTATTTTAGATGGCTATCTACGGCTACTGGCAGGACAAATCATAGAATGCGCGGATCTTTTCCCATGCCTCATCTGCCGTTTCGACAAAGCTGAACAGATCGAGATTGCCCGCAGAGATCACGCCTTCCTCGGCGAGCGCTTGGAAATTTACGACGCGGTTCCAGAATTCCTCGCCGAACAAGACGATCGGGATGGCTTCCATCTTGCCGGTCTGGATCAGCGTCAGCAGTTCGAAAAACTCGTCGAACGTGCCGAAGCCGCCGGGAAACACCGCAACTGCGCGCGCGCGCAACAGG
>JBBQXX010000073.1:0-11069 GCA_038209235.1 Sphingomonadales bacterium
CCCATCCACTAAACACCGCCTCAATGTCCGGCCTTGGTCGTTCATCCAGCGGCTGGCTTGGCGTGCCGATGAACACGAACCCCGCGATCTGCTCGGGGGCAGCGCCGAAGTGGTCGCGCACCGCGTCGCTGTAGGTTGGCCAGCCGGTGACCCAGCCGCCGACAAAGCCGTGCGCATGCACCGCATGCAGCAGGTTCATCACGAACGCTCCGGTGGACAGCTGCTGTTCCCAGTGCGGTATCTTGCTCGAATCGCGCGGGCTATGCAGCACCACCAGCAGCTCGGGGGCCTGCCGCGCAAAGCTTTCCATCGCCTCGATCTCCAGCCGCCCGGCGCCCGGTTTCGCGGAGCGATAGGCACAGGTCAGCGCGTTCGCCAGTGCATCGCGCTGGCCTGCTGCAACATGCACCACGCGCCACGGATGGAGCTTGCCATGATCGGGGGAGCGCGATGCCGCAGCGACAATCTGGCGCAGCTGGCCTGCATCGGGACCCGGCGCGATCATGTCACGCGGGCGGCCTGAACGCCTGCTGGCCAGATAGGCTGGCAGGCTGGAAAGATCATTGAACTGGGTCACGATTGGCTCCGGGAGTGCTGGCGGACGGGCGAAGGCTGGTATCATCTGCAACAAGGCGCTTCACAGCCGCGCATTTTTGTCTAGGTTGACGCGCATCATATGGCGGGTCTGGGGCGGGTCGCCAATAAAATACGCCAATAAAAAGATAATGGGAGTTATTCGATAATGGCCAGCGGTTATGCCGTCAGCGGCGATGCAAAGGGCACTTTCCTTGGACATCCCAAGGGCCTTTACGTGCTGTTCTTCGCAGAAATGTGGGAGCGGTTTTCATATTACGGCATGCGCGCGCTGCTGATTTTCTACCTCACCAAACACTGGCTGTTTTCGGACGAGAAGTCAGGTGTCATCTATGGTGCCTATACCGCGCTGGTTTATATCACCCCCGTTCTGGGCGGCTATCTGGCGGATCGGTATCTGGGCCAGCGCAAGGCGGTGACATTTGGCGCGGTGCTGCTGACCTTCGGCCATTTCCTGATGGGTTTTGAAGGGACAGGCGGGCAGGACGCCGCCTCGCTCAGCATCTTCTGGCTGGCGCTGGCGTTCATCATCGTCGGATCAGGCTTCCTCAAGGCGAACATTTCGGTGATCGTCGGCCAACTGTATCCGCGCACAGACGTACGCCGCGATGGGGCCTACACCATCTTCTATATGGGCATTAACCTTGGTGCATTCCTGGGCTCGCTGGCCTGCGGTTATCTGGGCGAAGTCTATGGCTGGTCCTATGGCTTTGGCGCAGCCGGTGTCGGTATGCTGCTGGGCCTTGTCGTTTTTATTCTGGGCAAGCCCTATCTGTGCGGTCGCGGCGAATCGCCCGATCCGGTCGCACTGGCCGCACCGGTGATGGGCATCAGGAAGGAATGGCTGATCTACGGCGTCGGCGTGGCGGCCGTTTTTGGCATCTGGGGGCTGATCCAGTATCAATCGGCGGTCGGCTGGTTGCTGCTGGCGGCAGGCATCGTGCTGGTCGGCTATGTGCTGATGACCGCTGTAACCAAGCTGGAGCCGCACGATCGCGACCGTATTTTTGCAGCGATGTTCCTGATCTTGGGCTCGATCCTGTTCTGGGCGCTGTTCGAGCAGGCAGGCTCTTCGCTTAACCTTTATACAGACCGTTATGTTGATCGCGGCGGGGTGCCTGCATCGGTGTTCCAGTCGGTCAACGCGATGTATATCGTCTTGCTCGCGCCGCTGTTTGCAGGCGCGTGGACATGGCTGGGTCGCAAGGGGCTGGAGCCGTCGGCGCCTGCCAAGTTCGGCCTGGCGATGATCCAGCTTGGTGGCGGCTTTCTGGTGCTGGTGGCAGGTGCTGCGGCGACCGGCCTGGGCGTGCCCACGCCGGTGCTGTTTATCTTCCTGATCTACCTGCTGCACACCACCGGTGAACTGTGCCTGTCGCCGGTTGGCCTCAGCGCCATGAACCGGCTGGCACCGGCGCATATGGCCTCGCTGATCATGGGCACCTGGTTCTTTGCATCGGCTTCGGGCAATTTCGTCGCCGGGCTGATCGCAGCAGCGACGGGTTCCGAAGCTGCCAGCGGCGAAGGTGCAGGCCAGCAGACGGTGCTCGATGTCTATTCGAACATCGGCTGGATCGCGATCGGGGTGGGCATCGCCGTGATGGTCGTCGCGCCGCTGATCAAGAAGCTGATGCATCTCGATACGCTGAGCGATGCCGAACCTTTGGCGGGCGAGGCAGAGCTGGGCGAACCGATAGCAGCAGGCAACAAACCGGCGACGCGCGGCGTGTGACCGGGGGCTGTTTGGCCTTGTTCAATCGAGAATCTAGCAGGGAAAAGCACATGCGATACGGGTTTGCGACGCCGCTGGCGGCGATTTTGGTCGTCGGCTGCGCCAATACGGCGACCAGCGACAGGCCGTCATCGGCGATCAGCAGCGCGTCGAAGGAGCGGGTCAGCTTCGACGACAACCCCTATCCCAGCACCTACAAGCCTTATGGCGGCCTGCCGACCGCGATCCGCAACGTCACGATCTTCGACGGCGAAGGCGGGCAGATCGACAACGGCGTGGTGGTCTTTGCAGATGGCAAGATCGTATCGGTGGGCGGGGCGGACACAGCCATTCCCGCAGATACCCAAGTCCTCGATGGCACCGGCAAGTTCGTCACCCCGGGGATCATCGATATCCACAGCCACCTGGGCGATTATGCATCGCCTGGCGTTCAGGCGCATGCAGATGGCAACGAGGCGACCAGCCCGGTCACCGCCGATGTCTGGGCCGAACACTCGGTGTGGCCGCAGGACCCCGGCTTCAGCCGCGCGCTGGCCAATGGCGGCATCACCAGCCTGCAAATCCTGCCCGGCTCTGCCAATCTGTTCGGCGGGCGCTCGGTGACGCTGAAAAATGTGCCGGGGCGTACCATGCAGGCGATGAAATTCCCCGATGCGCCTTATGGCCTCAAGATGGCGTGCGGCGAGAACCCCAAGCGCGTCTACGGCGGCCGCAACCAGAAGCCCGCCAGCCGGATGGGCAATCTGGCGGTCAACCGCCAGACCTGGGCGCGCGCTGCCGAATACAAGGCGCGCTGGGAAGAGTATGGAAAGAAGGGCGGCACCCCGCCGGTCCGTGATATCGGGCTGGATACGCTCAAAGGCGCGCTGGAGGGCAAGATCCAGATCCACAACCATTGCTATCGCGCCGATGAAATGGCGATCGTCATCGATATGGCCAAGGAGTTCGGCTATACCGTCTCGACCTTCCACCACGCGGTGGAGGCCTACAAGATCGCCGATATCCTGAAGGCCAACAACATCTGCTCGGCAGTGTGGGCCGATTGGTGGGGTTTCAAGATGGAATCCTATGATGGCATTCCTGAAAACGGTGCGATCCTGCAGAATGCGGGCGCGTGCACGATCATCCACTCGGACGATCAGGACCAGATCCAGCGGCTCAACCAGGAAGCGGCCAAGGCGCTGGGCGATGGCCGCCGGATGGGCTTTACCATTACCGATGCCACCGCGATCGGCTGGATCACCTACAATCCGGCCAAGGCGATGGGCATCGGTGACAAGACCGGCAGCCTGAAAAAGGGCAAGATGGCCGATGTCGTGCTGTGGAATGCCAATCCGCTCTCGGTCTACGCGCGGCCTGAAAAAGTGTGGATCGACGGCGCGATGCTGTATGATTCGTTCGACCCCAAACGCCGCCCGGTCAGCGATTTCGAGCTGGGCCAGCCCGGTGAGGGAGATACGAAATGAACTACGCAATGAACCGGGCGCTTCTTCTGGTCTCCGCCGCCGCCATGCTGGTGGCGGCCCCTGCCGCAGCGCAAACCATAGCGATCACCGGTGGCAATGTCGTCATCGGGGATGGTAGCGCGCCGATCCAGGGCGGCACCGTGCTGTTGCGCGATGGCAAGGTGGTCGCAGCTGGATCGGGGGTCGCAGTGCCAGCAGGGGCGCAGATCGTCGATGCCACAGGCCGCTGGGTCACACCCGGGCTGTTTGCGGGCTTCAGCCGTCTGGGCCTGATCGAGGTGGAGGCGGTGCGCGAGACCAACGACAGCAGCGCCAACACCGGTGATTTTTCCGCTGCCATCGACATTGTTCCGGCGATTAACCCCAATGTGACGTCGATTGCGATCAACCGCGCGGCGGGAATAACCCGCGCGGTGGTTGCGCCTTCGACACCCGCATCGATCTTTGCAGGCTTTGGCGCGGTAATCGATCTGAGCGATGATTATGAGGCGGTGACGCGAGCACGCGCCTTCCAGTTTGTCGAACTGGGCGAGACTGGCTCTGCCAAGGCAGGCGGCAGCCGCGCCTCGGCGTTTCTCGAATTCCGCAACGGGCTGATCGAGGCGCAGGATTATGCGCGCAGCCAGCGGCCGATGCAGATGCGTCCGCATGACGCGCTGCTCACCCGCCAGGATGCCGCCGCGCTGCTGCCGGTGGTCAATGGCGAAGTGCGGCTGCTGGTGCATGTCGAGCGCGCCGCCGACATCATCAACGTGCTCAAGCTGCGCGATGAGTTTCCCGCGCTCAAGCTGGTGCTGGTCGGCGCGTCGGAAGGCTGGCTGGTGGCTGACCGGATCGCGGCTGCAGGCGTTCCGGTGATCGCTTCGGCGCTTAACGATCTGCCTTCCGACTTCGAGAAGACCGCCGCCACCCAGTCGAATATTGGCCGGATGAAGCGCGCCGGGGTGACCGTGGCGATCGGCATGATCAACGACAGCGATGCCCACAAGCTGCATTATTCGCCGCAATATGCGGGCAATCTGGTGGCGCTGCAGAAGGTGCCGGGTGCCACCGGGCTGACATGGGACGAGGCGTTCGCCACGATCAGCTCGGGTCCGGCGCAGGCGCTGGGTATTGATACGATGCTCGGTAGCCTCAAGCCGGGGCGTCAGGGCGATGTCGTGATCTGGGATGGCGATCCGCTCGAGCTTTCGTCCGCGCCGGTGGCGGTGATGATCGATGGCGTGCAGCAGCCGCTGGCTAACCGGCAGGCCAAGCTGCGCGATCGCTATCGTACCCCGCAGGAAGGGGCTTTGCCCAAGGCCTATGAGCGGTGATACAGAGGTGAAGCGGGCGGACTGAACGGTCAGGTCCGGGCGGGGGAGGAGATCGGCTGATGCTGGGATATGCAATGTTGTTGGCAGGGGCGGCTGGCTTTGTCGGCAGCCATTTTGCGATGTCGCACCCTTTGCGCGCGCCGCTGGTGGCGCGGCTCGGCGAAAAGGGCTTCCAGCTGCTTTATATCGTTGTGTCGCTGGCCACTTTCTATCTGATGGTGCAGGGCTTTCAGCGCGCGCCGGCCAGCCAGCCGTTCTGGGTTGCAGGCGATGTGCTGTGGGCGGTCAGCACCGTACTTATGCTGGTCGCCGCGATCCTGTTTGCCGGCTCGCTGATCGGCAATCCGGCGCTGCCGCTGCCCGAAGAGGCGGCCAAACGCATCGCGGTGAAAGAGCCTGGCGGCGTGTTCCGCATCACCCGCCATCCGATGATGTGGAGTTTTGCGCTCTGGGGGATCAGCCACATTCTGGTGGCTCCGCGCATCGACAGCATCATCCTGTCCGGAGCGATCATCATTCTGGCGTTGGTCGGCGCACGGTTTCAGGACAGCAAGAAGTTCATCGCGATGGGTGAAGCGTGGCTGCACTGGCAGGCGCACACCAGCTTTGTCCCGTTTGCGCGCGGCCTAGCCTTTCCGGGTTGGCCTGCGCTGATTGCTGGTATCGTTCTGTGGTTGGTCGCAACCTGGGCGCATATGCCGCTGGGCGTGGGGGCAGCAGGCGTTTTTCGCTGGTGGTGAAAACTGCGGCTCCCCCGCGCAGGCGGGGTTCCATCACCTGCGCGTTGCACCAGCCGCCCGCTCAGGAGATGGATTCCTGCCTGCCCGGGGAAGGCTAAAATCTGCGTGAGCCGCCGCTCAGATCCGCACCATCTTCATGCCCATCTCGCCATAGCGCAGGCCGGCGGTGCCATGGCGGGGGGCGGCAGCATCCAGCGCGTTCAGATCGGCGCTGCTCAGCGTCACATTGACCGCCGCCATCGAGTCCTCAAGCGTCGCGCGGCGTTTGGAACCGGGGATGGGGACCACGTCGTCGCCCTGTGCCAGCAGCCAGGCGAGCGCAATCTGCGCTGGCGATACGCTACGCGCGCTGGCGATGATCTTGACCGCATCGACGATAGTCATATTGCTGGCGAAATTCTCTTCCGAATAGCGCGGATCCTTGAGCCGGTAATCGCCCTCGGGAAGGTCGGATCGTTTGGTGATCTGCCCGGTCAGAAAGCCTCGGCCCAAGGGGCTGTACGGCACAAAGCCGATGCCCAGATCCTGGCACAGCGGCAGGATTTCATCCTCTATGCCGCGCTCCCATAGCGAGTATTCGGACTGCAAGGCGGCAATCGGGTGGGTGGCGTGCGCCCGGCGGATGGTATCGGCTCCGGCCTCGGACAGGCCAAGATACCGCACCTTGCCCTCGTCCACCAGCCGCGCCATCGCCCCGACCGTCTCCTCGATTGGCACATCGGGATCGACACGGTGCTGGTAATACAGATCGATGGTATCGACGCCCAGCCGCTTCAGCGAGCCCTCACAGGCGCTGCGGACGTTCTGCGGTGATGAATCGACCCCGCGTGCCTTGCCATCTTCGATACGGAAACCGAATTTGGTGGCGATGACCAGCCGGTCACGCCTGCCGCGGATCGCCTGACCCAGCAGTTCCTCATTAAAATATGGGCCATAAACTTCAGCGGAATCAAAAAACGTGACCCCAAGTTCCATCGCCCGCTCAAGCGTGGCGACGGATTCGCGATGATCGGCCTTGCCATACATATTGCTACCGATGCCCGCCATTGGCATGCAGCCAAGGCCCAGCGCTGAAACTTCCAGCCCGCCAAGCTTGCGATAGATCATTGCGTGTCTCCTTCGGCGCGCGCGATGGTGGTGGTAACCGCCATGTCCATCGTTACATTGCCCAGTGTACGCATGATATCGGGAAACACCTCTATCGCCAACAAAAGGGCGAGCGGTTCGATGGGCACCCCCATCGCAATGCAGATCGGCGCGATCGAACTGATGAAGCTGATCGATCCGGGGAGCGAGACCGAGCCCATGGTGGTGATCGCTGCGGCCGCGAGTCCCGCCGCCAGCGCCACCGGGCCAAGCTCGATGCCCATCAGATGCGCGACGTAGATGGCCACGGCCAGGTTCATGCACGGCCCGGTTGCGCGGAACAGCGCCACCGCGATCGGCAGCACGACATCGGCGCTGCGCTCGCCAATGCCAAGGTTGCGCACCCCGGTGAGCATCGCGGGCAGCGAAGCGAGCGAGGACTGGGTCGAGATCGCCACCGCCTGTGCAGGAATCGAGGCGCGCAGGAAGCTTAGTGGGGCGATGCGCCCGCCCAGCGCCGCCAGCACGAAGGCGGCGATCCAGATCACCGTGCCAACGCTGATGACGACCAGCACATAATGGCCCAACGCGCCGAATGCAGCAGCACCCGCGCGCGATCCGACCACCAGCCCCAGCGCAAATACGCCGATCGGGGCCAGCGCCAGCACCCAGCCGATCAGGATGATCATCGCTTCGCCAATCGCGCCGAAAAAGCCCTCCACGGGCAGGCGGCGCTCGGCGGGCAGCCGGGTCAGGGCAAAAGCAAACGCCAGCGTAAAGATGATCAGCGGCAAGATCGCGTCATTGGCAGCCGCCGAGATCGGGTTGGTCGGCACCAGCGCGCGCACGAATTCGCTGAACGGCGGCACCTTGCCGGTCGGCTCGGCGCTCGACAGCGCACCCTGCAGCGCCGTGCGTGCCGCCTCTGGCAGCGGAAAGGTGGTGAGCAGCGCCGGGGTGACGAACGCGGCCATCGCAGCCGAAGCCCAGAGCAAGACGATCATCGTGACGATGGCGCGCACCGTCAGCCTTCCGGCGCTCGCCATTTCGGCGGTGCGCAAGATACCCGTGATCAGCAGCGCGACGACCAGCGGCACCACCGTCATCTGCAAGCCGCGCAGCCAGAGCGAGCCGACGACATCGGCTGCCTCGATAACGCGCGGCGCGCCATCGCCGGTAAAGATGCCCAGCCCGATGCCGATAATCAACCCGCCCAGCACCAGCAGTGTCTTCAGCATGAAAGTCCTCGTTCCATAAAAATCCTCCCCGAACCGGGGGAGGATTATTCCTGTTTCTTTACCACCACCTGCCACCATAGATGCGCGCTGATAGCTGGCAAGCCGCTGCGCAATGGGTTAGGTACTATACGCTGCAAACGGAGAATGGCATTCGTGACACGCAAGTTTTTCGGTACCGATGGCATCCGTGGGCGCACCAACAGCGGTTATATGACCGCCGCGATGGCGATGGCGGTGGGGCAGGCGGCAGGCGCGCACTTCTTGCGCGGCACCCACAAGCACCGCGTCGTCATCGGCAAGGATACGCGGCTTTCGGGCTATATGATGGAAAATGCGCTGGTTGCAGGCTTTACCAGCGTGGGCATGGATGTCGTGCTGGTCGGCCCGATGCCGACGCCTGCGGTCGCCATGCTGGCCCGCTCGATGCGCGCCGATCTTGGCGTGATGATCTCGGCCAGCCACAATCCGTTCCAGGATAACGGCATCAAGCTGTTTGGCCCCGATGGCTTCAAGCTGTCCGATGAGGACGAACTGCGCATCGAGGCGCTGCTTGAGGCAGGCGAGCCCAAGCTGGCGGCCCCCGAGGCAATCGGCCGGGCGCGCCGCATCGAGGATGCGCGTGGGCGCTATATCCACGCGGTCAAGGAATCGCTGGCCGACCGCGTCCGGCTCGATGGGCTGAAGATCGTGATCGATTGCGCCAATGGTGCAGCCTATCAGGTCGCGCCATCGGCGTTCTGGGAACTTGGGGCAGAAGTGGTCGCGATCGGCGTCACCCCCAATGGCCTCAATATCAACGACCGCGTCGGCTCCACTCATGTCGAGACGCTGCAGGAGCGCGTTGTTGCTTCGGGCGCGGATATCGGTGTGGCGCTGGATGGCGATGCCGACCGGCTGATCGTGGTCGATGAAAAGGGCAGCGTGGTCGATGGCGATCAGATCATGGCGCTGATCGGTGCCAGCTGGGCGCGGCAGGGGCGGCTGCGTGGTGGCGGCGTGGTCGCCACAGTGATGTCGAACCTGGGGCTGGAGCGCTATCTCAACGCGCAAGGATTGGAACTGGTCCGCACCCAGGTCGGCGACCGCTATGTGCTGGGCGCGATGCGCGCGGGTGGCTATAATGTCGGTGGCGAGCAATCGGGGCACATGATCCTGCTCGATCATGCGACCACCGGCGATGGCACCGTGGCGGCATTGCAGGTGCTGGCCGAACTGGTGCGCGAGGGCAAACCGGCAAGCGAGCTGCTGCATCTTTTCGATCCGGTGCCGCAGCTGCTCAAGAACGTGCGCTTCTCGGGCGGCAAGCCGCTCGACAACGCGCGGGTGCAACAGGTCATCGCCGAGGCCGAAGATGAGCTTTCGGGGCGCGGGCGGCTGGTGATCCGGCCATCGGGCACCGAGCCGGTCATCCGCGTGATGGCCGAAGGCGATGATGCCGCGCAGGTTGCGGCGGTGGTCGACCGGATCTGCGATGTGGTCGCCCAGGTCGCGGTGTGATGCTCGATATTCGGCCCGATTGCGAACGCTGCGGCACAGACACCCCCGCCGACAGCCCCGGCGCGTTCATCTGCTCGCTCAATGCACCTATTGCGCGCAATGCAGCGAGGCGATGGACGATATCTGCCCCAATTGCGGCGGCGAACTGGTCGACCGTCCGGTGCGGGCCAGCAAGCTGCTGGCAAAGTTTCCCGGATCGACCGCGCGCAAGTTCACCGATCATGGCTAGTGGTTTGGAATCCAGCGGCGAGGGCGCGCTTCCCGGCTCCCGGGCTCCGGCTTTTGCCCGAGAACGGCTGGCATCTTGCTGTGGGTGAACCAGTCGCGCGCATCCTGAGCATCGCCGGTTCCGACTCAGGGGGCGGGGCGGGCATCCAGGCCGACATCAAGACCATCACCATGCTGGGCGGGCATGCGATGACCGCGATCACCGCGATCACTGCGCAGAACTCGCGCGGAGTGGACGCCGTCAAGGTGCTGGATGCCGGGATGGTGATCGCGCAGATCGATGCGGTGGCGCGCGATTTCGGCCTTGATGCGATCAAGATCGGCATGCTGGGGTCGCCGGATATTGCCGAACGGCTGGCGGACTGGCTGGAGGGACAGCCCCCGGTGCCGGTGGTGTTCGATCCGGTGATGATCGCCTCAAGCGGCGCGGTGCTCGCCGATGCGGCGACGATCGCGGCGTTCGAGCGGCTGATGGCCTGCGCCAGCGTGGTCACGCCGAACCTTCCCGAACTGGAAGCTTTGGGGGGCGAGGCGGTGGTGCTGGCTCTGGCCCCTGCGCTGCTGGTCAAGGGCGGCCATGCAGGCGGCGACACCGTGACCGACCGGCTGATCACGCGGGACGGGCACGTGGCAAGCTGGAGCGACCCGCGCATCGCTACGCCGCACAGCCATGGCACCGGATGCACGCTGTCCAGCGCCATCGCCACGTTGCTGGGACAGGGCATGGCGCTGGTCGATGCGGTGGCGGGCGCGCGCAGGTTGGTCCGGCTGGCGCTGCACGATGCACCGCAATTTGTCGTCAACAATGGCCCGATGGGGCACGCATCGGTCCGCAACGATGCCATCGCGCCGGGGCTGCACCTCAACCAGATCACTTTGCGTGCGCGCAATTATTCCGCCTCGGTTGCCTTCTACCGCGCGCTGGGCCTCACCCAGATCGTCGACAGCCCGGACAACGGCTATGCGCGGTTTCAGGCAGGCAATGGCATCACGCTGTCGATCCACACCGATGATGCGCCCGGCGGCGGGGTAATTTATCTGGAATGCGCCGATCTGGATGCCCGCGTCGCCGCGCTCGCTGGCACCGGGGTCGCCTTCGACCAGATGCCGCGCGACGAAGACTGGGGCTGGCGTGAGGCGCGGCTGGCCGATCCGGCGGGCAACATCATCTG
>JBBQXX010000074.1:0-10981 GCA_038209235.1 Sphingomonadales bacterium
GGTGAAGAAAACCCCGCGATGGGCTGGCGTGCTTTGCGCGTCGCTCTGGAGCGCGATGGCTTGTTCAAGGTGCAGGCGCGCGCGCTGATCGAGGCGGCGGCGGGCCGAACGCTCAACGTGATGTTCCCGATGGTGGCCGAGCCGTGGGAATTCGATGCCGCGCGCAATGTGTTCGAAGACCAGCTGGCTTTTTTGAAGGCGCGCAAGAAGATGCTGCCCGAACGCATCCGCTATGGTGCGATGCTGGAGGTTCCTGCGCTGGCCGAGACGCTCGACATATTGGGACCGAAGATCGACTTTTTGTCGATCGGCACCAATGACCTGACCCAGTTTCTGCTGGCGGCCGACCGTGCGCATCCTAAGCTGGCGCAGCGCTATGACTGGATTTCGGCCTCTATCCTGCGCTTCCTGCGCCGCGTCGTGACATCGGTAGAGCCTTACAACATCGATCTGACGGTGTGCGGCGAGATGGGCGGCCGCCAGCTGGAGGCGCTGGCGTTGCTGGCCATCGGTATCCGGCGGTTGTCGATCACGCCGGCGGCGGTCGGGCCGATCAAGGCGATGGTGCGTTCACTGGATATCGAGCAGGCCAGCGCCATGATGGCGCAAATGCTGGCCCACCCTCCGGCTGACATGCGCGCCACATTGCTCGATTGGGCCACAAGCGAGGGCGTTGAACTGGGGTGAATGCAATTTTGTATCCTACCCGTTCGCAAAGCCTGCCGCGCTGCATAATTTTTCATCTGCCAGATGGCGCGAATCGGCCAAATACGTTGACTTGGCGGCCTGTTCATTGTTTCTATTGACAGTAGGGCAATAATATAACCGGGCAGACCCGGATCGGGAGCGCGCAGTGTCGAAAACGACAGACGAGGAAGCAGCTGGACCTGTGTCCGGCGTTACATCCGATGGGCTTGATGTCGAGTCCGCCAGTGTAGGCGAGCGCCTTGCAGCAGCGCGACAGTCCCAGGAATTGACGCTGCAGGACATAGCGTCGAAGACCCGCATTCCGACGCGGCATCTGCAGGCAATCGAGGCGGGTCAGTTCGCCAGCCTGCCTGGCCGAACCTATGCCATCGGCTTTGGCCGCGCTTATGCCCGCGCTGTCAATCTACCCGAAGAGGCAATCGCGCAAGGTATCCGCGAAGCCTTGGGTGATCCTGCTGCAGCACATTCACGCGAGGCGAGCCGGTTCGATCTCGATGAACCCAGCAAGGTGCCGTCGGCGCGTATCGCCTGGCTGGCAGCGGCGGTTGGTGCGATCATCCTGATCGCCGGGTTCAGCATCTGGCGCACCTATTTCTTCTCCGGCGCAGATGTCGAGGAGCTGGCTCAGGCTGCCGATGCTGAATCGGTCGCAGAGCCGAAGCCAGCGCCTGGTGTGACCAGGCCCGGCGCACGGCGCGCTGCGCCGGTTGCCTCAGCTGCCGTCGATCCCGGAGCGGAGGTCGTATTCACCGCGACAGAGGACGATATCTGGATCAAGTTTTACGATGGGCAAGGCAAGCAGCTGATGCAAAAGCAGATGGCGCTGGGCGAGCAATACACCGTGCCGGCAGATGCTGTCAGTCCGCAGGTCTGGACAGGCAGGCCCGATGCGTTTGCGATCACCGTTGGCGGTCGCACGGTCACGCCGCTGGGCACGTCCGAAGTTGCGGTCAAGGATGTTCCTGTGACGGCAAGCGCATTGATGGCGCGTCCTGCGCCCACGCCGCCAGGCACATCTGCGCAGCCCACACCGCGCACCGATGCAGGCTGAACGGCTAACGATTTTGGTCAACCAGCGTTCAGCGCGCGCCTGTCATCAACTTTGTATCCGCATTGCTTTGACGAAAGCGCTGCGCGCCGTATAGATTCGGCTCGTTCCGTTTCCGAGTTGGAGAGTGACATGTCCACCCGCCGCCCATCGCGCCTCTTCCGGCAGCCGCTCAGCCTGAGCGCGCGCATGCTTGCTGGCACACTCATGGCTGCGTTCATCGCTTCGGCCAGCCCCGCCTCGGCGCAAGCCGCAGCGCTGGAGCCGCGTGTCAAAAAGCTTGAGACCGAGCTGCGCGCGGTGCAGCGCAAGGTGTTTCCCGGCGGCTCCGAGCGTTTTTTCGAGCCCGAGATCACAGCCCCCGCCGCTGCGCCATCGACCAGCGGGGTCAGCGCCAGCGCGCCGATCACCGACCTGCTGCAGCGCGTCGATACGCTCGAAAACCAGATCAGCCGCCTGACTGCGCAGACCGAGGAGAATGGGTTCAAGCTTGGCCAGTTGGAAAAGCGGCTGACATTGATCGAGGCAAAGGCGGCTGAGGCAACTGCGGCTCCGCCTGCGCCTGCTTTGCCCACAGGGCCAGTGGGCGGCGGGAGCGGCGTTGCCCCGGTGCGCGCTACGCCTGCCAGCGGTGCAGTTGCTGGCGCCGCTGCAGCAGCGCCCAGTGCAGAGCGGATCGCTGCGGTTTCGGCGATCGACAAGCCGCAAAGCGCCGATGCGGGCGAGGACGCCTATCTGTATGGCTACCGTCTGTGGGAGGCCAAGTTCTTGCCCGAAGCACAAGGCCAGCTGCGGTTTGCATTGGACAAGCATCCCAAGCATCAGCGGATCAGCTACACCCGCAATCTGCTGGGCCGTGCCTATCTCGACGATGGCAAGCCCAGCGCCGCTGCCAAGATGTTCGCCGAGAACTATGAGAAGGATCCCAAGGGCGATCGCGCGCCCGAGAGCCTGTATTTTCTGGGCGAGGCGCTGATCAAGCTGAACGAAAAGCCCAAGGCCTGTATTGCTTTTGCCGAATTGGCCGAGGTGTACCCCGAGGTTGCGACCGGTCGTTTGTCAGACCGGGTGGCTGCCGGACGACGCAATGCCGGATGCAGATAACGATTGCCTGGCGCGGGTAAAGTCCGCGCTGACCAGCCTGACGCGGTCCGATGATGCTGCGCTGCTGCTTGCGGTCTCGGGCGGGCCGGACAGCATGGCGATGCTCGATCTGGTGAAACGCTGCTGGGCGGGACCGGTTTCTGCCGCAACCGTCGATCACGGCCTGCGTCCAGAGAGCGCGGCTGAAGCGGACATGGTCGCAGGACATTGCGCGAGTATCGGCCTACCGCATACTATCCTGAAGCCTGCTGTGCCGATCACCGGCAACCTGCAATCTGCGGCGCGAGTGGCGCGCTATCGCTTGCTGGCTGATGAAGCTGATCGCAACGCAGCGCCATGGATCGTCACCGCGCATCATGCCGATGACCAGTTGGAAACCATGCTGATGCGACTGGCGCGGGGCAGCGGGGTCGATGGGCTGGCCGGTGTGCGTGCGCGCAACGGGCGGGTCGTTCGTCCGCTGCTGGGTTTTGGCAAGGCTGAACTGCAAGGCTATTGCACCGCGCACGCCATCCCCTTTGTCGAAGACCCCAGCAACCGCAACGTTGATTTCGATCGGGTCAGGATGCGCAACGCCCTGGCCACTTTCGATGTGATCGGTGCGTTGCAGGCGGTGAAATCTGCCCAGGCGCTGGCCGATGCCGCCGATGCACTCGAATGGATCGCGGCGCGCGAAGCTGAAACCGCGATCGGTGCTGGTGAGCGCGCAGCAGAACTGCACCGCACCGACTACCCTGCTGCGCTGTTGCGACGGCTGGTGCTGTTGTGCCTGGAGCGCATCGAGCCTGGCATCGCACCGCGCGGGGCTGCGCTTGACCGGTTGATCGGCACGCTGCAATCTGGCGGTCAGGCGATGGTGGGCAATGTGCTCTGCCACGGCGGCGAGATCTGGCGTTTCGTGCCGGCTCCAGCGCGCAATAATGCACCTTCACCCGGCCATAGCAGCCAATTCACGACCGATAATCCCTGACGTGCGCCAAAAGGCGGACGGATTATATTGTCATTCAGGATTACCTGCTTATCTTGATGACAGTTTACTCCCGCAAAGGCTTTGTGATGAACGACGATCAAGAACCCAATGGCAACCAGACCGGCTGGATGAAGAACATGCTCATCTGGGCAGGGGTCATCATCGGTCTGCTGGTGGTGGTGTCGTTGATCGACACGCGGGGCAGCAACGACCGGGGCAGCTCGATCAGCTATTCCACCTTCCGTGATCGCGTATCGGACGGACAGGTGAAAAACGTGCTGATCTCGCCAGATCGCGTCACCGGCACCTATGTCAACGACGAGCAGTTCTCAGCCGTACGGGTCGAAAACGACCCTTCGCTGATCCCGCTGCTGGAAGAAAAAGGCATTGATTACAGCGGTAAGGCTGAGGAACAGCCCAGCTTGCTAATGTACATCCTGCTGCAGTCGCTGCCGTTCATTCTGATCATCGCCATCGCTTTCTTCGTACTGCGTCAGGTGCAGAAGGGTGGCGGCGCGAGCGGCGCGATGGGCTTTGGCAAGTCCAAGGCCAAGCTGCTTACCGAAAAGTCGGGCAAGGTGACGTTCCAGGACGTTGCCGGGATCGACGAGGCACGCGAAGAGCTTCAGGAAATCGTCGAGTTTCTGCGTGACCCCAGCAAGTTTTCGCGGCTCGGTGGCAAGATCCCCAAGGGGGCGTTGCTGGTTGGCTCGCCTGGTACCGGCAAGACGCTGCTCGCCCGTGCGATTGCTGGTGAGGCCGGTGTGCCGTTCTTCACCATATCGGGCTCTGACTTTGTCGAAATGTTTGTCGGCGTGGGCGCAAGCCGGGTCCGCGACATGTTTGAGCAGGCCAAGAAGAACGCGCCGTGCATCGTGTTTATCGATGAAATCGACGCGGTCGGTCGTCATCGCGGCAGTGGTCTGGGCAACTCAAACGACGAGCGCGAACAGACGTTGAACCAGTTGCTGGTCGAGATGGACGGGTTTGAAGCCAACGAGGGCATTATCATCATCGCGGCGACCAACCGCCCCGATGTGCTTGACCCTGCGCTGCTGCGTCCGGGTCGGTTCGATCGTCAGGTCGTGGTCCCGGTTCCCGATATCGAGGGACGCGAGAAGATCCTGCAGGTTCACATGAAGAAGGTGCCGCTGGCGCCAGATGTCAACCCGCGCACCATTGCACGCGGAACGCCGGGCTTTTCGGGCGCTGATCTGGCCAACCTGGTCAATGAAGCGGCGTTGCTTGCAGCGCGGCGCGGCAAGCGTCTGGTTGCGATGAGCGAGTTCGAGGCCGCCAAGGACAAGGTCATGATGGGCGCAGAGCGCAAGTCGATGGTCATGACCGACGACGAAAAGCGTATGACCGCCTATCATGAGGCGGGCCATGCCATTGTCGCCGTCCACGAAGACGCATCGGATCCGATCCACAAGGCGACGATCATTCCGCGCGGCCGGGCATTGGGAATGGTGATGCGGCTGCCCGAACGCGATGTGTACAGCTATCACCGCGACAAGATGTACGCCAACCTTGCTGTCTCGATGGGTGGCCGCGTCGCCGAAGAAGTGATCTTCGGCTATGACAAGGTCTCTTCGGGCGCCAGCGGTGACATCCAGTATGCCACCAAACTGGCGCGTGACATGGTCACCAAATGGGGCATGTCCGATGAACTTGGGCCACTGCAATATGAAGAGCAGAGCGAAGGCTATCTGGGTTATGGCCAGAACCAGCGCATGATGATGTCGGATGAGACAGCGCGCAAGATCGATGGCGAGATCCGCCGGATCGTCGATCAGGGTTATGATCGTGCCAAGGCGGTGCTCAGCGAGCATGTCGACCAACTCCACGTGCTTGCCAACGCTTTGCTCGAATATGAAACGCTGAGCGGTGATGATATCCAGCAACTGGTGGAAACCGGCAAGCTTGATCGGCCAGATGGCAAATCGCTCAAGCCCGATGTTGCGCCTGGCATCGGTGCGGTTATTCCGCGCGCTGGCAAGCGTAAGGGGCCGTTTCACGATCCCAAGCCGCAGGGCGCTTAAAGCTGCGATCTGCACCTGACGGTCGCCTGGGTCATGATGGCGATTGCCACCTCCCAGGCGGCTGCACCCTCCGGCCCGGCGACGCCGCCGCTTGAAACGATCGTCGAGTTTCTAGTGGAGCCTGATGCGTTGATTGCGCTGGGCGATCGAGCGTCTGCTTCGCCCGGCGCAGATACCATCCGCGCCGCGATCCAGCAGCCAGCGTCAGCCTATCGCGCAGCGCTCGCTGAGCCGCAGGCGAGGGGCGAACCCCCATTCAATTGCCCACCGCCTGCGGGTCAGACGCAGCTGTCGCTGGGCGATCTGATCAGCGACCTGAGGGCTTTTCCCCAAGCAAATCGCGAAATGCCGGTGTTCACGGCTTTTGCACTGGTGATGACGCTGTGCTTTCCGTACCCGGCAGTCGCGCCATAATGTCACCGGGGGTTCATCAGCTTGCCCTATGCGCGGTATTCCTGTTTCATTTGAAGGGTTGGAAAAGATGAATATACGCACCACCGGAGCAAGGCTTTTGGCAGGTCTTCTGGCCGGTTTTCTGGCAGGCCCTCTGGTTGCCGGGGCGGCACCCGAAATGACCGCCGGGCAGTTTCTGGATGCCATGAACAAGGCTGAGAGCCTCGGACCTGCGGCCCTGCTATCGAGCGATGTCACGAAGTTGCGTGCCGAAAGCGAACGTGTGATCAAGATCTACCGATCGGATATTGCCCGGCAGGAAAAGGCAGGTGGAGCAAAGCACAGTTGCCCGCCGCCGCAAGGCAAGGGCCGAATGAAGGGTGACGAACTCAAGGTGCATCTAACAGGCCTCAGCCCGGCTCAGCGCTCACGACCATTTCGTGTTGCGCTGTATGATTTCATGAAAAAGAAATACCCCTGCAAATAAGGGCATATCACCGTAGGTTGACCGGTATAAAAAAAGGCCGCCACCCTTAAGGGATGCGGCCTTTTTTTGCGATCAATGCCAGTTGTCAGAAAGCGATCAGCCCTCGAAATCGCTACCAATGTTGCTGGTGCGCGCCGGGGCCGAAGCGGTAAGGCGCAGCGCCTCTGCCGACAGGCTGAGCGAACCGATTTCGTCTGGCATATCATCGTCGTCAACCTGGACCTTCTGCAGCGACACGATCAGGCCTTCTTTCAGTTCGGCGGGGTAGACGGTCTCTTCTGCGATTTCGCGCAGCGCAACGACAGGGTTCTTGTCCCGGTCGCGCTCGATGGTGAGTTCTGATCCGCCGCTTATTTCGCGTGCACGCTGGGCTGCGAGCAGCACCAGGTCAAACCGGTTGGTGATCTTGTCGATGCAATCTTCAACGGTAACGCGCGCCATAAACGGGCTCCAAAGTCTGTCACAATATCGGGAAAGCGTGGCCGTTAGCAGCGCAGCCTTGCAAAGTCAACGAGCGCTGTATTCGGCTGGCTTGTCCGGTGCTGCCTTCCACCCCCAGAACAGGCGGCACGGCAATACGTTCCAGACCTCAAATCCGCGATCGACACGTTCAAAATACGGCCGGATGAGCGTGCTGGCGAAATTGGTGAACTGATAGATCAAGAATGCGCCGCCGGGGCGCAATGCGCGTTCGGTTGCCTGGGCGATATCATCGGCCAGATTGGCGGGCAAGGTCGACAGCGGCAGGCCGGACAGAATATAGTCCGCGTGCGCAAAACCGTGTTCTGCAATGATAGCCTCGACATCGGCGGCCGACCCGTGGACTGGAATGAAGCGACCGTCGGGAACGCTCTTGCGCAGATAGCGAATGAAATCCGGATTGGTATCGATCGCCAGATAGGTGGCATCGCGTGGCATGCGGTCAAGCACGGCACGGCAGAAGGTGCCGACACCCGGGCCATATTCGACGAACAGTTTCACTTCGTTCCAGAGGACCGGAGCGAGCATCTTGTCGATGGTGCGATCGGACGATGGAACGATCGATCCCACCATCACCGGGTGTTTGAGAAACCCCTTGAAGAACACCCCCCAGGCACCGAACAGCCGTTCGGCGCGCGCCTTGATCCGCTGCCGCGTCGGCAGCTGAGCCAGGTCGTTGAATTGCATGAAATACCTCTTACAGTAACTGTCAACTGAGTGTCATAATTGCAGATTGACCGGGGCAAAGCAATCATGTGCATCACCCGCCAATTGCAGCGCTTTGCAACACGGGTGGCAGCGCCTAGAGCATCGTGATGCAAGCGTCCATGGATTCCCGCATCTTCCCGGTCGGATCGACAGCCGTCATTTTTGCCGCGCAGCGCAGTGGGCAGGACACAGCGGGCTATGCGCACGCCAGCGACGCGATGGATAGACTGGCCGCACAGCAGCCTGGATTTCTGGGAATGGACCACGCGAGCAGCGCTGATAGCCTTGGCATAACCGTCAGCTATTGGGCCGATGATGCAAGCGCGAGGACCTGGCGCGATAATCCCGACCACAAGGCGGCACGCGATGCCGGGCGAGAGCGCTGGTACAGCAGTTATACGCTGCACGTCGCCCAGATCGAGCGAGGCTATGCGTGGCCATGACACTCATGCCCGCGCCAGATAGCTCTGCCGAATCCAGCCAGAAGCTGCCCGCCGATCGTATGACCCTGCTGTTCATGGTGATGCTGGTGACGGCGGCAGGCAACACCGCAATGCAATCGGTGATGCCTGCGATCGGCACCCGGCTGGGGGTTGCCGATTTCTGGGTGAGCCTGGCCTATAGCTGGTCAGCGTTGCTGTGGATGGTGTGCGCCCCGCGTTGGGCACGGCTGTCTGACAGGCGCGGGCGCAAGGCGTTGATGAATCTGGGGCTTACCGGCTTTATCCTGTCGTTTGCGCTATGCGGCCTGACGCTGATGGCCGGGTTGAACGGCTGGATGTCCGGCATGTGGACGTTGCTGGTGTTTGCGCTGTTTCGCAGCCTGTATGGTGGACTGGGTTCAGCCGGACCGCCTGCGGTGCAGGCTTATGTCGCGGCGCGAACCAGCCGCGCGCAGCGGACCCAGTCGCTGTCGTTGATATCCTCGTCGTTCGGGCTGGGCACGGTGATCGGTCCGGCGATTGCGCCCCTGATCATCTTGCCGGTGCTGGGCCTGCCCAGTCCGTTTTTCATATTCGCTGCGTTCGGCGGATTGGTGCTGGTGATCCTGAAGATCCGGCTGCCCGATGATACCCCCAGCTATGCGGTGCGCGGCCGACTGGTCTCCGAGCCGCTGAGCACTGGCTCTGCCGGGGAAGTTTATGACGCCACCGAACATGATGAACAGCATGGCCCGCCCGATGGCATGCCCCCTGCGCTGTTGTCATGGCGCGATCCGCGGCTGCGACCGTGGTTGATCACCGGGCTTGTCGGCGGCCATGCCAATGCCATCATATTGGGGCTTGTTGGCTTCATGTTGCTCGACAGGCTTGATCTGCGCGCAACGCCCGAACTTGCCGCAGGACCAACCGGTCTGGTGCTGATGTCGGGCGCGTTTGCCACGTTGCTCGCGCAATGGGGGCTGATCCCGTATCTCAAGCTGGGTCCGCGCAATTCGACTTTATGGGGCATGGCGCTGGCGGTAGTCGGTGTGACGATTGTCGGACTTTCCTTTAGCCTCAATGCGATCACACTGGGTTTTGCCGTCGCTTCGCTGGGATTTGGATTGTTTCGCCCCGGGTTCACGTCAGGGGCATCGCTTGCGGTCACCCGCAGCGAGCAAGGGCAGGTCGCAGGGATAGTGGCATCGGTCAACGGCGCGGCCTACATCATCGCTCCGGCGATCGGTGTCTGGCTCTATAATATCGCGCCGCTGGAATCGTTTGCGATCATCATCGGGCTGTGCCTGTTCGTGCTGATCTGGGGACGCAAGGCGTTGCAACGCGACGAGCATCTGTTCGAATGAAAGGCGCTAAAGTCCGCGCCATATCTTAAGCGGGGTATCGCCGCGCGGCTGACGGACATAGGCCGGGCAGGGGCGCGGCCGATAGTTGAGGTCCAGACACAGCCGCACCTCCTGCAGCCAGCCGCGCGCGTTCGTTTTTATCGCGATGCTCTGGGCCATCAAACCCGGATTGGCGCGCGCCATCTCGCGGCGCAGCATGCCATGGGTCAGCGGGCGGCGTGACAGCCGTTCCATGTCGGGAAGCGATGTTGCGCGGTAAAGCGTTGTTGCAGTTTGGAAATAGCTGGCCGGGCTGCGCGCCATGCAGCTGCCGTGCTTGTCCCATTGATGCGCGATCAGCCTTTGCGATGGGCTGTCGCATAAAGTTTTGCGCACCACCGACAAGGGCACCTGGACAGGTTTGCTCGCGCAATATTGCGGATAGGCTGCGGTCCTGGCTTCGGGCCATAAGCCATGCAGAACAAACCCGAATTCGCCATGGTCGCGGCTGCATTGCAGAACCTGCGCGGGCTGGCGCTCGCGGCCTTTGCAAAACTCGGGCGACCAGCTTAGCGCCAGCGTATAGCCGACCACCGGGGCGATCCGGCGTGTCTCGGCGCTGCTGCGGACAGGGAGTGGCAAAGCCATCAGCCGTTCGGGCATCCGGCACTGATAGGCTTGCGCGAACGCAGGCATCGCCATGCCGAAAGCCAGCGCGCTGGCGGCCAAAAAGGCGAGGCCGCGCCCCATTCAGCCCGCCATGAAATCCAGCCCGACATCGGCAGCAGGCGCAGATTGCGTGATCCGGCCGACCGAGATGTAATATACCCCGGTTTCAGCGATCGCGCGGATGGTTTCCAGCGTCACCCCGCCCGACGCTTCGCACGGCACGCGGCCCCCCACCAGGGTCACCGCTCCGCGCAAAGTGGCTGGTGCCATGTTGTCGAGCAAAAGGTGCGTGGCACCAGCAGCCAGTGCCGGTTCGATCTGCTCGACATGATCGACTTCCACGATGATCTTTTCGATCCCTGCCAGAACCGCGCGGCGCACCGCCTCGCCGATATCGCCTGCCACCGCAACATGATTGTCCTTGATCATCGCTGCATCCCACAGGCCCATGCGATGGTTTTGCGCGCCGCCCATGCGGGTTGCATATTTCTCAAGCAGCCGCATCCCCGGAATGGTCTTGCGGGTGTCGAGCAGCACCGCGCCGGTACCCGCAATCGCATCGACATACTGCCGGGTCAGGCTGGCGATGCCGCTCAGATGCTGGACG
>JBBQXX010000075.1:0-10946 GCA_038209235.1 Sphingomonadales bacterium
ATCAATGAGGTGGCGAGACGTTGTGCAATCATAGCATCCACGAGAGGCATCCCCAAGCGGTGCGCTCGATTGTTCAGCCCACGTCGGCCCAGGGCATTAGGCCGCCGACGCTGTTTGCGGGGTGATCATTGGCGAGCCTGGACAGCGTACCGGTCAGCCAGGTATGTGGGTTGACGCCGGTGATCTTGCAGTTCTCTATCAGCGTGGCGATGACCGCCCAGTTGTCGCCGCCCTCACCGGCGCTGTTGTCTCATCTGCAAACAGCCGCTCCGATCGTCGCAGTCGTTCCAGGATATGATCGCGCAAGGGGCGAAGATACCAAGCTGCCCGTCCGACCCAATCGGCCAGGGTAGATCAATCCAGCTTGATGCCCTGCCGGGCATAGATCTGCGCCTGCCGGTAAAGCGGCAGATGATCGGCGTACTTGGCGACCAGCATCTGGGCGACCAGCACCTGCGCGACCAGCGCCTCGGTCGGAATGCCGCCTTCGACGATCCGTGCCGGGGCCCGGGCCTGGACGACCGCGCTCTCACAGGAGCGGCGCCATAGCGGGGCCGACGGGTCACAAGTCCGCGGAAACGTGGTAGGCACGACATCAAGGCGTTCGGCGACATCCTTCCCCGATCTGGTGCAGCCCACCGCCGCAGCATGGGCATGCCCGAATACCGTCGACACCATCGACACCCACGATCTGCTCGATCTGCTCGAGACGCGCTGGCAGCGAACCGCGGTTGGTCTTGCGCAGACGATCGGCTTTGGGCCGGACCGCTCCAGCTTCACGCCCCGCACGGGCTGCGCCAAATGCCGTCCCGGTTTCCTCAATCCCCAGCTGGAGCTGGTCGGGATCGAGCTGCTCGGACTTGCGGCCGAAACGATGGCGCATAAAAGCATCGATGATCGACTACAGCCGCTCGATCCGAGCTTCTGCCTCGCCCTTTGCAACCGTCACATCGGCAAGCTTGCAGGACTGCTCAAGGGCGAGCGCGCGTAGCACTTCGATGTCTTCCGGCAGGTCCGCTTCCATCAGGCACAGGCCCGTGGCATCCCACCAGACCAGCTTGATCCGGTCCGCACGCTTGGCCCGGAACACATAGATCACGCCCGAATACGGATCACCGCCATACGCAGCGCTGACCAATGCGGCCAGGGCATCGGGACCTTTACGAAAATCCACAGGCCGCGTTGCCACCATCACCCGCGTGCCAGCACCGGGGCCGATCACGCGCGCGCCTTCAGTGCATCAATCATCGCTGCGATCACACCTGCATCGGCACCGCGCGCGATCTTTACAGCAACACCATCGATCTCAAGCTCGACCACAGCAGATGCAGCACGACGCCGACGGCGTAGGCCGCGACGCGCAGGCTCAGGCTTAGGCGCAGTGTCAGGCGCAGTGTCAGGCGCAATCACCGCCGACACAAAGGCAGCGCCTTCCGGCTCCGGTGTGGGAACAGCCGGGCCCTGCTCTTTGAACTGCCTGAGCAAGTCCTTGCGCCAACCATAAATCTGCGAGGGATCCAGCGAATACCTGCGGGCGACAACACTGACCCGTTCGCCTCCAGACCAGCACTCAGCGATAATCGATGCCTTCACCTCAGGCGGCCAATCCCGCCGCTTGCCAGCGCCAGTCAAAACCTCACACCGCCAAGCACCCTTGCTCACAGGATCGTCACCAGGGATTATCATAAGAGCAGCGCCTCAGCCAATGCCAAAGCCAAGACACTCGACGCTGTGCGCCATCAGCGCAAGGTGGGGCCAAAACAGTGGTTACGGAGAACGGATACCCATTCCGAGCCAAACGGATGACAAAGTCATCAGATGGCCCGGGTTTGTCTCGGAACACGGGCAAATGTCACTTCAGATTGTGGCCGACCAATGTGTTACGGAGGCCTTGCCAAACTGCAAAGCCGTTCGTCTGGTGCGATCTGTAAATCAGGCCACCATGGAGCTGTAGCTTGCGGCGGAGTCCTGTAGCACGGTAAAATTCGAATTCACGCAGTCGAAACCCTTCCTTAACCCATCAATTTCATCTGCTACCATGTCAGTGTCACCACGAATACTCGCAATTGCCGATGACATTGTCTCGGCAGCGATCGCAGTCTCGTCGACGGATGCTGTGATGGATGTGACGGTTTGCGACTGCTGATTGATTGTTTCGCGGATGCGCGCGGCCGATACGCGCACTTCCTCTATCGTTTGCCAAATTGCTTCGTTGGTCGCCACATTGTTTCGCGTCGCTGCCTGCATCGCGCTGATGCGCTGCGAAATATCATCAGTCGCCCGCGCAGTCTGGTTGGCGAGTGACTTTACCTCCTGCGCAACCACAGCGAAACCGCGGCCCGCATCGCCGGCGCGTGCTGCCTCAATTGTCGCATTCAAGGCAAGGAGGTTTGTCTGGCCCGCAACGTCGCGAATAAGATTGACGATCGTCTCAATCGAGGCTGCGGCCTCCGAAAGGGCTCCGGAAACCCGAACAGCGTTCATGGCTTGCTCGGACGCGCGTGTCGAGACTTCATCGGCAACGGCCACGTCTACACTGGCCGCCTCAATGGCCTGCATAAGTCCAGCCGCTGTACGGGCTGCATCTCCCATTGCCAATGCCGACTGTTCTGCAGCCTCGGCCACCTCCGAAGCCTTTGCGCGCATCCCCCGCGTTGCTGCAGACAAATGTGCCGCTTGTTCGTTTAGCCGTCCGATTTGAGCAGAGGCGAAAGCCACTCCGTCGCCTATGCCGCTTTGGAATATGTCGGTATGGTGAGCGCGACGGGCCGCCGCTGCGCGCGCTTGCAGTTCACCCACAGCGGAGGTCATAAGCTCAGCCTCGATCATGGTGGCGCGGCGCTCGGCGTCGGTCAGCCTCTCGTACAGTTCCATATCTCCGTCGACCGCATCGCGGACGACGCGCATAAGGTGCCGTGACCCTTCGGCAGAGCACGCAACGATGGCGAACACCGGCACTCCTAAGGTGAAGGCGGAGGCGGCGTTCAGACATGCCATGTCCGCCCAGCGCTGATCCTCGATATCGTCAGCCTTCAACCGAATGAACGCCATCGAGCCCTCGATTGCTCGTTCGAGCAATGGACCGTCCAACTTCTTTGGTATGCTGGCTAGGCTACCGTACCTGTCCCAAAAAGTCTCACATATCGCGCGCTCATGGCCCCGCATGAGTTTGCCGATGATGCGCATGGAGTCGGCCATTGTGCCATTAACATCGAAGTCGCGCAGGCGACTTGCGATAGGAATACTAATCGACCGGGCCATTGCGCGGTCATCCTCATGAATTTCATGCATCTCGCAATCTCCGGCCAAAGTCCTACCCAGGTAGGTTTGCACAACGTGGTTAAGCAGTGTTTAACTTTTCGCTCAGTGGGCTAACAGAGCGCGCGCGAACCACTCACCATTGATCGGGCCGTCGAACACCATTGGCGCGACTATGCCACTGATGCGCAATCCGGCGACCAGCGTGGTGGTTTTGCGGCGGTCATGCAGGAAAGCCCATGCGCAAGCGCTTGCTTTTGGCGCAGCGGCCAGAAGCGCAAACGAGATCGCGCATCGCTTCATGCCTTGCATCGGGCACCCACACCGCCGTCAGTGTTTCGGCGCCGAGCAGCCTGGCGAACTTTATCGTATCGCGCCGATCCGTGTTCACCCGGTCGCCTGCGCGGCTTGGAACCAGGGGTGGCGCAACCACCATGCAGGAAAGACAAAGCTCGATGATCAGCCGCAGAGGTTTTGCTGTTTCTGGTGGGGCTTGTTTGGGTCATCGGCATCAAGGGTAATACGGAAACATAGTTCGCCGATCGTGTACTGTTGCTCGGCGCGCTCGCAACGGTGGTGCAGACCTAGTGGATTGATTTTGACATTCGATTCCCGTTTGCGGTCAGGTCCCACTTCGAATTTCAAAATCACAAAATCCAATAAAAACATAAAATTAATAGTGGTCCTGGTGATTCTTACATTTGCTCCAGCCCAAGCCGGATTGGGATGCAAATGTCAGAATCGGACCACTAGTGGATTGATTTTGACATTCGAGTCCCGCTTGCGGTCAGGTCACACTTCGAATGTCAAAATCATAAAATCCACTAGAAACCTATAATTACTAGTGGTCCTGATGATTCTGGCATTTGCTCCAGTCCAAGCCGGATTGGGATGCAAATGTCAGAATCGGACCACTAGCGGCGTTGCGCGAAACTAACGTGACACGCTGACGTATGGCGACGGTCAGCGACGCGTTGTCAGCAAGCGCGTGACGAGCCTGATCGCCGATCTGGCGTTCTATCTCATCTTGCCGGTTCATATTGCCCTTTGCCTTGCCAGTCTCTACATGCGCCGACCATGGCCGACACGCTGATCTTTGCAATCCCCAAGGGGCGCATCCTTGATGATGCGCTGCCCGTTCTGGCGCGTGTCGGGATCATGCCTGCGGCGCAGTTTCATGATCCCGGGAACCGATCGCTGCGGTTTGGCACCAACCGGCCCGATATGGACATCATCCGCGTGCGCGCCTTTGATGTCGCAACCTTCGTGGCGCATGGCGCTGCGCAGATCGGCATCGTCGGCTCCGATGTGATCGACGAGTTCGACTATTCGGACCTGTATGCGCCGGTCGACCTCGATTTTGGCCATTGCCGTCTGTCAGTGGCAGAGCCCGCCGATGAAGCCGCCGATCCGCAGCCGCGCCCATCGCACATTCGCGTCGCCACCAAATATCCCAACATCACGCGCCGCTATTTCGAACGACAGGGCGTGCAGGCTGAGTGCGTCAAGCTCAACGGTGCGATGGAGCTGGCACCGTCGCTGGGTCTGTCACGGCGGATCGTCGATCTGGTCGAATCGGGTCGCACGCTCAGGGACAATGGCCTGGTTGAAACCGAGGTAATTGCAAAGGTGTCGGCGCGGCTGATCGTCAACCGGGCGGCGCTCAAGAAGGATTACGCGCGGCTGGGTCCGTTGATGTCCGCCTTCCGCGATCTGGCTGCTGCACGAAAGCAGGCGGCATGACCCTGCGCCTCTCCACCCGCGACAAGGATTTTGCACGCGCGTTCGACAAGCTGGTGCGCGGTCGGCGCGAAAGCGATATCGAGGTCAGCCGCGATGTCACCGCGATCATCGCCGATGTAAAGGCGCGCGGTGATGCAGCGCTCATCGATTACACCGCGCGCTTTGACGGTCACAGCCTCATCGGCGGCGGCTGGAGCATCGGCAAGGATGAATGCGCAGCTGCATATGCCGCGCTGTCCGATGAGCTGCGCGATGCACTCGATCTCGCCGCCAGCCGCATCCGCACCTATCACGAGGTGCAACTGCCGCAGGATCGCGACTCGACCGACAGCGCAGGGGTTCGCCTCGGCGCGCGCTGGACCGCGGTCGATGCTGCCGGGCTCTATGTGCCGGGGGGGCGGGCCGCCTATCCCTCGTCGCTGCTGATGAATGCCATCCCCGCCAGGGTGGCGGGTGTGGAACGGCTGGTGGTGGTGACGCCAACACCCGGGGGCAAGATCAATCCGCTGGTGCTCGCCGCTGCGCATCTTGCCGGGGTCGATGAAGTCTGGCGGATCGGCGGCGCACAGGCAGTCGCGGCTTTGGCGTTTGGCACCGCAAATATCCGCGCCGTCGATGTGGTCACCGGCCCCGGCAATGCCTGGGTCGCAGAGGCCAAGCGCCAGCTTTATGGAGTGGTGGGCATCGATATGGTTGCAGGACCTTCGGAAATCGTCGTGGTGTCGGACGCCAGAAGCGATCCCGAATGGATCGCCGCCGATCTGCTCAGCCAGTCCGAGCATGATCCGGCCAGCCAGTCGATCCTGTTCACCGATGACGCCGCATTTGCCGATATTGTTGCCGATCTGGTCGGGGTGCAGCTGGCTTCGCTTTCAACCGAAAAGGTTGCGGCAAGGGCGTGGCATGACAATGGCGCAATCATCGTGGTCGATGACCTTGATGCAGCGATGCCACTGGTCAACCGTCTGGCAGCCGAGCATCTGGAGCTGGCGGTGGACAACCCGCAAGCGCTGTTCGACCAGGTCCGTCATGCAGGGTCGGTGTTCCTCGGGCGCCTGACGCCAGAGGCGGTGGGTGATTATGTCGCCGGGCCCAACCATGTGCTGCCAACCGGTCGCCGTGCGCGCTTTTCATCGGGGCTGTCGGTGCTCGATTTCATGAAGCGCACCAGCTTCATCGAACTGGGCCGCGAGGGCCTTGCCGCGATCGGCCCG
The DNA here is from genome assembly GCA_038209235.1 of Sphingomonadales bacterium. Taxonomy (GTDB): domain Bacteria; phylum Pseudomonadota; class Alphaproteobacteria; order Sphingomonadales; family Sphingomonadaceae; genus Blastomonas. Next base: position 6,216 of record JBBQXX010000075.1, read on the forward strand.
GCAGCAGTGGCGCTCGCCGAAATGGAAGGCCTTCCCGCGCACGCCGACAGCGTGCGACGGCGGCTGGCCAACCCCGCGTAACTGCGCCTGTCGCGCACAGGCTCGACTTCAACGGCCACAGGCTGGATAAGGACACTATGAACCAGAAATCAAAATCCCGATCTGCCGCGCGGCTTGCAGCGGTGCAGGCGCTGTACCAGAACACCATGGAGGCCATCCCGATCCCGCAACTGCTGCATGAGTTCCACATGCACCGGCTGGGAGCGGAAATCGAGGATGATCAATATGCCGAAGCCGATGTCGATTTCTTCGACGATATCGTGCAGGGCAGCATCGCACGGCTGGCCGAGATTGACGCGCTGATCGAGGGCAAGCTGGCGAAAGGCTGGTCGCTGGCGCGGCTCGACCGCACGCTCCACCAGATTTTGCGCGCCGGAACCTATGAGTTGCTGGCACGGCGCGATGTGCCGGTGGGCAGCGTGATCAACGAGTATCTCGATGTCGCGCATGCGTTCTTCGATGCCAAGGATACGCGGTTTGCCAATGGCCTGCTCGATGCGATCGCCAAAGATGTGCGTAATTAGGATCGAGGTGACTTGCATCCGTTCTCCGGCGAAAGCCGGAGCGCAGAGCGGGATGGCGCGACATCGCCGCTGGGTTCCGGCTTTCGCCGGAAAACGGCCATGACCAGCGAGCCAGCCTTTATCGATCTGCTGCGCGCCATCGCCACCGATCCTGCGGCGCGCGGTCTGCAGGACGACGCCGCCGTTCTTGCCATCGGCCAGCAGCACCTCGTCCTGACCAAGGACATGCTTGCTGAAGGCGTGCATTTTCTCGCCGGCGACCCGCCCGCCGATATCGCCTGGAAGCTGGTGGCGGTGAACGTCTCTGATCTTGCCGCAAAGGGCGCGACCCCTTTGGCGTGCCTGATGGGCTATACGCTCACGGGTGATGCCGCTTGGGACAGCGGCTTTGTGCAAGGTCTGCGCGACGCGCTCGACCATTATGGCATGCTGCTGATTGGCGGCGATACGGTGAGCATCACACCGGGAGCCCCGCGCACCATATCGCTTACCGCGATCGGCATCCCCTCGGTCCCGGTGCCGCCATCGCGCAGCGGCGCGCTGGAGGGCGATGCGTTGTTCGTCACCGGTCCGATCGGCAATGGCTGGGCGGGTTTGCAGCTGCTGCAGGATGGCAAGACCGAGCCGCAAGCGCTGATCGCTGCCTATCGCCGCCCGGTGGCGCTGGTCGCACAGGGGCGTGCGCTGGCGCAGGTGGCGCGCGCGATGATGGATATTTCCGATGGGCTGCTCATCGATGCGATGCGCATGGCGCAAGCATCGCGCCTCGGCGTAACCATGGACCTTGCCGGGGTGCCACTGTCGCCCGACTTCGTCTCCTGTTTCGGCGATGATCAGGATGCCGTTGTGTCCGCGGCAACCGGGGGTGACGATTATCAACTGCTGTTTGCCGCTGACCCGCAAGCGCATCTCCCGGTCGATGCCCATCGCATCGGCACATTAACGCCAGAGCCCGGACTTGCATTGCGCTGGAACGGCACGCCGGTTGCCGTTCCCGAACGGCTGGGCTGGTTACACGGCCAATAGGCCGATAGCACCCGCCGCAATTTTTTTGCAGCTTATAAAGTTGCACGCGTTCCCAGCCCGCTTATACGTGTGCCCGGCACGCCGACGCATCATGTAAGGGCGCGGGGATTGCCGACTTTGGCCGACAAGGCCTTCGCTTGTTTGGGGAGCGACGCATGAATGTTGTTTTGATAGCCATCCTGTGTGGGGTGGTTGCGGTACTTTATGGTATTTTCACCAGCCGCCAGGTGCTCAGCCAGTCGCCTGGCAATGCACGGATGCAGGAAATCGGGGCTGCAATCCAGGAAGGCGCGCAGGCCTATCTCGGCCGCCAATATCGTACCATCGCCATTGTCGGAGTTGTTGTCCTGGCGCTTGTCTGGGCTTTGCTCGACAAGTTCGGCACCCCGATTTCAGCCGTCGGCTTCCTGATCGGCGCGGTGCTTTCGGGTGTTGCAGGCTATATCGGCATGAACATATCGGTGCGAGCCAACATGCGCACCGCGCAAGCCGCCAGCGTATCGCTGCAAGCCGGGCTTACGCTGGCGTTCCGCGCCGGGGCCATCACCGGCATGCTGGTGGCGGGGCTGGGGTTGCTCGCCACCGCTGGCTATTTCTATTATCTCTACGCCATCGCAGGACACGGCATTGCCGATCCTGAAGACCGCAATATCGTCAACGGGCTGATCGCGCTGGCATTCGGCGCATCGCTGATCTCGATATTCGCGCGGCTTGGCGGCGGCATCTTCACCAAGGCAGCCGATGTCGGTGCCGATCTTGTCGGCAAGGTCGAGGCTGGCATTCCCGAAGATGACCCGCGCAACCCGGCAGTCATCGCCGATAACGTCGGCGATAATGTCGGCGACTGCGCGGGAATGGCGGCCGATCTGTTTGAAACCTACGTGGTAACTATCGGTGTGACGATGGTAGCGATCGCCTTGCTGGTAGCAGGCGATGATGCATCGCTGCTGCCGCTGGTCGGCCTGCCGCTGGGCATTTGCGGACTGTGCATCATCACCTCGATCATCGGCACCTATTTCGTCCGGCTCGGATCGTCCAACTCGATCATGGGCGCGATGTACAAAGGGTTTGCGGTCACCGCGATCCTCTCGGCCATCGGGCTGTATTTCGTGACCGATGCGATCATCGGTCTGGGCACAGGCTTTTCGCTGAAACCCGAAGAGGGCGTTGCGACGCTGACCTTTACCGGCATGGACCTGTATCTGACGATGCTGGTCGGGCTGGGCGTCACTGGCCTGATCATCTGGATCACCGAATATTACACCGGCACCAACTACCGCCCGGTGCGCTCGATCGCCAAGGCCTCGGAAACCGGCCATGGCACTAACGTCATCCAGGGTCTGGCGATCAGCCTTGAGGCAACCGCGCTTCCCACCTTGCTGATCGTGGTCGCGGTGATTGTCGCGCACCAGTTGGCAGGCGTGGTCGGCATCGCCTTTGCGGCCACCGCCATGCTGGCGCTGGCCGGAATGGTGGTGGCGCTCGATGCTTATGGCCCGGTGACCGATAACGCAGGCGGCATTGCCGAAATGGCGGGGCTGGATGACAGCGTGCGCGAAAAGACCGATGCGCTCGATGCGGTCGGCAACACCACTAAGGCGGTGACCAAGGGCTATGCCATCGGCTCGGCTGGTCTTGCCGCGCTGGTGCTGTTCGGCGCGTACACGACTGATCTGAAAGAGTTCTTCCCCGAAGTGCCGGTCGATTTCTCGCTGTCCAACCCCTATGTCATCGTCGGACTGCTGCTCGGCGCGTTGCTGCCTTATCTGTTCGGCGCAATGGGAATGACCGCGGTAGGCCGTGCGGCAGGCGCAGTGGTGGAGGAAGTGCGCGAGCAGTTCCGCACCAATCCGGGCATCATGCTGGGCACATCCAAGCCTGATTATGCGCGCACCGTCGATCTGGTCACCAAAGCGGCGATCAAGGAGATGATCATCCCCTCGCTGCTGCCGGTGCTCGCGCCGATTGCGGTCTATTACATTATCACCGCTGTGGCCGGTCAGGCCAACGGTTTTGCCGCGCTGGGCGCGTTGCTGCTCGGTGTGATCGTCTCCGGGCTGTTCGTTGCATTGTCGATGACCAGCGGCGGCGGCGCGTGGGACAATGCCAAGAAGTATATCGAAGACGGCCACCACGGCGGCAAGGGGTCAGAGGCGCATAAAGCTGCGGTCACCGGCGATACCGTCGGCGACCCCTACAAGGATACCGCAGGACCTGCGGTCAACCCGATGATCAAGATCACCAATATCGTCGCCTTGCTGCTGCTGGCGGCGCTTGCTGCAGGCTGATCGATCGGTTGAACGGCATTCAAGAACGACAACTCACCCCGCCGGAGCGATCCGGCGGGGTTTTTTGTCGTCAAACGGCCGATCAAAAGCCCTAATAAATTAACCAGCCAGCTTAACCTGTTGTTGTCCTGAACCGTTTTATATCTTTCACCAAAGTCTGTAGATACGCGGGCTGCGACAGGAACCGTGCCGGGAATGGATCAAAGCTGGACCATCGAAGCCAGATCCGCCGCCGCACCGGCGACCGGACATCTGCGTCTTACGATGATCGACCCAGCGGCTGTCAACCCAGCCTTACTTGCAGCGTGGCGTAATCTTGCGGCGCAGGCCAGCGAGCCCAACGTGTTTCACGCGCCGGACTATCTGAACCCCGCAATCGCGTATTGCGATACCCACCGCCGCGCGCGGCTGGTCGCCTTGCATATCGACGGTTTGCTGTGCGCGCTGATGCCGATCGCCAGCGAAACATACTATGGCCGCTGGCCCGTTCCCCACAGCCAGAACTGGCGGCACCCCAACTGCTTTTTGGGCACCCCGCTGATCCGCCGGGGCCATGAGACCGCCTTCTGGAGCGCACTGCTTGCCGATCTGGACGGCAACGCGCGCGCTGGCCTGTTCCTGCACCTGCATGGCATTGCGACCGATGGCCCGGTCTATGCCGCGCTGACCCGGCTATGCGGTGACCAGCGCCGCAGCTGTGATGTCGTGCTGGCCGAGGAACGCGCCATGCTGGCCACGACAATGCCGGGCCAGGCCTATTACGAACAGGTCGTGCGCAAGAAGAAGCGCAAGGAACTGGCGCGTTTGCGCAACCGGCTCGCCGAACTGGGTAG
>JBBQXX010000076.1:0-10910 GCA_038209235.1 Sphingomonadales bacterium
GCCGCATCGGGGCGGCCCTGGACCAGCAGAGCCTCTGCCATCGGCGCGCGCACCAGACTGCGGTCTGCGCCAAGATCAAGCGCGCGGGTCAGCTCTGCCTGCGCCCCCGCAGCATCGAACAGCGCCAGGAAAACCCGCGCCTGCGCAATGCGCGCGGCTGGCAGGCGCGGTGCAGCCTTGATCGCGTTCATCAGTTCGATGCGCGCGGCGCGGTTGTCGCCCTTTGCCCGATAGTCTTGCGCGCGCGCCATCGCTTGCCGCGCTGCACCCAGATCCTCTGCCAGCAGCGGTGATGCCGGTCCGCACAGCAGCATGGTGCCAGCGACGATCGCCAGCATCAGCCGTCTTGCGGTGCCGCATCGATGATCAGGTCTGGATGTCATATTGCCGGAGCAGATCGTACAGCGTCGGGCGGCTGATCCCCAGCAGCTTGGCCGCGCCCGAGATATTGCCCTGGGTGCGCGCCAGTGCGTGGCGGATCGCCTTGCGATCGGCGAGTTCGCGCACCGCTTTGAGGTTCAGGAACTCGGGCGTCTCGGGCTCGGCGCGTTCCAGGTCGAGGTCTTCGGCGCGGACCAGCCGCCGTTCGGCCATGATCACCGCGCGCTTCACCCGGTTTTCCAGCTCGCGCACATTGCCCGGCCAGTGCCACGCATCGAGCATCTTCAAGGCATCGGGCGCAAAGCCCTTGACCACAGGGTTCATCTCGGCGGCAAAGCGCGCCAGGAAATGCTTGGCGAGCAGCACCGCATCGCCGGGGCGCTGGGCCAGCGCCGGAATGGTCACCACGATTTCTGCGAGCCGATAGAACAGATCCTCGCGGAAGCGTTCCTGCTCGATCATCTTTTCCAGATTCTGGTGGGTCGCGCAGACCACCCGCGTGTCGACCGCAATCGCGCTGCGCCCGCCAACACGCTCGATCACGCGCTCCTGCAGGAAGCGCAGCAGCTTGACCTGCAAGGGCAGCGGAATATCGCCGACCTCATCCAAAAACAGCGTTCCGCCCTCGGCCTGTTCGATCTTGCCGATGGTGGTCTTGATCGCTCCGGTAAACGCGCCCTTTTCATGCCCGAACAGTTCGGATTCGAGCAGGTTTTCGGGAATGGCGGCGCAGTTGATCGCGACAAACGCGCGCGCACGGCGGTTGCTCTTGTCGTGCAGCCCGCGCGCAAACAGCTCCTTGCCGGTGCCGCTCGCCCCCAGCAGCATCACCGAGACATTGGTGTTGGCAACCCGCTCGATCATCCGGGCAGCCTTGACCATCTGCGCATCGGCGGTGATCATACCGCCCAGCACGGTGTGATCCGCGCCCGATTTCTGGTTGAGCCGCGCATTCTCGCGCTCGATCTGCTGGACGTTGAGCGCGCGCCGCACGATCAGCGCCAGATCGTCAATCTCCACCGGCTTGCGATAGAAATCATAGGCCCCCAGCGCAATCGCATCGCGCGCGCTCTGCCGCTCGCCATGGCCCGATGCGATGATCACCTTGGTATCCGGCTTCAACCGCAGGATTTCGGCCAGGGTGGCAAAGCCTTCGCTGACCCCGTCGGGATCGGGGGGCAGGCCAAGGTCGAGCGTCACGACATCGGGTTCCTCATAGCGCAGCAGATCGATTGCGCCGGCGCGGTCGCTGGCGCAAAGCACCTCGAAATCCTCGAACGCCCATTTGAGCTGGCGTTGCAGACCCAGGTCATCTTCGACCACCAGCAGCCGTGGCAGTTTGTGCTGGCCTTTGCCGCTGCCGACCAGCGCCGTACCGGGGGTCAGATCGTTCATGTCAGGCTACCTTTGCGGGCAGGCGCGGCGCGTTCAGCGCCGCCGCCTCGTCTTCAATCTGGGTGGCAAGCGGCAGATAGACCGCAAAGCGGCTGCCCTCACCCTCGCGGCTTTCCACCTCGATCCGGCCGTTCATCGCCTCGACCAGCAATCGCGCCTCATAGGCGCCAATGCCAAAGCCATCGACCTTGCTGGAGATGAACGGCTTGAACAGCCGGGCGCGAACGAACTCTGCCGACATGCCCGAGCCATGATCGACAATCTCGATAATCCCGCTCAGGCCCTCGCGGATCAGGTTCACAAACACCGGGCTGTCGGGCGCGCTGGCATCGGCGGCGTTCTGGACGAGGTGGCTCAGCACCTGCTCAAGCTGCGCTGCATCGGCCATCAGCATCAACCGTTGCACATTGCCGGTGCGCACCGGATGGCGCGCGGCCTTGTCGGCCACCACCGCCCGCACCACACGTCCGGCATCGATAGCGCGCACGCCTTCGCCGGTGGACCGCGCATAGCCGGTCAGCCTGCGGATCAGCGTGTTCATCTTGCCCACCGAAGATTGCAGCGTGGCGATCATGTCAGCGCGAAATTCGGGATTGTCGGCATGCCGCTCGGCATTGCGCGCCACCAGGCTCAGCTGGCTGACCAGATTCTTGATGTCGTGCATGACAAAAGCCATCCGCCGGTTGAATTCGTCGAACTGATCGGCTTCGCGCAGTGCTTCCTGGCTGCGCGCTTCGGCCAGATAGCTCGCCAGCTGTCGGCCCACGAGACGCAGCAGATCGAGATCCTCCCAATCGAGCCGCCGATCGACCAGCGGACGTGAAAGGATGACCAGCCCGGCGAGACGATCGAAATGCACCAGTGGCACGATTGCCCAGGCATTGCTCTCGCCCAGCACCCATTCGGGAATGGCGCGCGGATCGGTTTCGGTGTCGCGTCCGGCGCGCAGTTCGTCGAGTTCGACGATGCGGCCTGCCGACTGGAAATAGCCGATGGTCCCTGCCGTACAGGTATGCGCAGGCACATCGGCGGTCGGCCAGTTGAAGCGTGCCTGCAATTGCAGCCGCCCGCTGTCATTGGGTGCCAGCAGCAGCCCGGCAGGACTGTCGCTGATGTCCGCTGCGGCCTTGATAACGCGCTCGTGAAATGGCGCGGTGCCATCGCCCGGTCGCCCGATGGTCTCGGTGAAGCGAATCCATTCGGCGCGGTAATCATAACGATGCTGGAAAAAATGCTTGGTTGCCTTGACCTTGAACCACGCGCGGAACCGGTCTGACGGCAGCAACACCAGGGCGGCCAGCGACATGCCCAGCACCAGCAGCATCTGCGCGCTGGATGCCAGCGATCCGCCCATCGCGCGCACCATCTGGGCAACCGCGATCATCGTTGCCAGATAGCCCAGAATCGCAAACAGCGAGAGCGAGCGATACGCGACCTTGCGCGACAAGGTAAGCTTCCAGCCTCCGGGGCGATTGGCGGCAAGCGCAAAGAACGGCACCGCAAAAATCATCATCACGCCGCGCAGCGCGACAAGATCGGACGGAAGGCTGCCGGCCAGATAGCCGACTGTGTAAAGGTTGAGATCGTAAAGCCACATCGCTGCGAGCGCGGTCAGCGGCAGACGCAGGCTGGCACGGGTTTGGGCATCGGCAACGCTGTACAGGTTGTTCGCCAGCACCAACGCCCCGACGACAAAGATCATCCGCAGCAGCAAGATGGTTGAAAAGCCCAGCGCTTCAAACCCGGGATTGGCGTAATTGGCCGTATGCCAGACGTTGATGAACGGCTGCGCGACAAGCACCAGCACCAGCACCATATATAGTGCGGTGAGGGTGCGCGGCTGCGCGCGCGCGGACCGCACCATCTGGAACAGGAACGCCAGCCAGCCCAGGTTGCGCATCGATTCGGCAAGATCGGCAATCGGGTGCGTACCGCCAAAGGTTCCAGCAGCAAAGGCCCACAGGCTGGTCGCCAGCAACGCGACAAGCAAGGCCGCATCGCCCAGCGATGGGCGCGTATCGAGCAACCCTGCCCAGCGCCGTATAAGCCACGCCGCCACCAGCATGGTCAGCGCCGCAGCGCCGATATGGCCCCAGATGCCTATGTCATGCCAATTGACCATCGGCTCAACGCGCGCCATCTGGCCACAACACGACGCGCAGCGTCTGCAGGATGATCAGCAGATCGAGAAACGGCGTGTAGTTCTTGGCATAATATAGGTCATATTCCAGCTTGTGCCGCGAATCCTCGACCGACGCGCCGTAAGGATAGTTGATCTGCGCCCAGCCAGTGATGCCCGGCTTGACCATATGCCGCTCATTGTAATAGCGCATCTTGGTTTCCAGGCTGGCGACAAATTCAGGACGCTCGGGGCGCGGGCCGACAAAGCTCATATCGCCCTTGAGCACGCTCCATGTCTGCGGAAGTTCATCGATCCGCACCTTGCGGATAAAGCGGCCCAGCCGAGTGACGCGCGGATCATCCTTTTGCGCCCACTGCGCGCCATCGACCTCTGCATCGGTCCGCATTGAGCGCAGTTTGACGATCTGGAATGGCTGACCGTAATGCCCGACGCGTTCCTGCCTGAAAAATGCCGGTCCCCGGCTGTCGAGCTTTACGAACAGCGCAAACAGCACGATGATCGGCGCGGTGAACGCCAGCAGTAAAGAGCTGGCGATCAGATCGAATATCCGTTTGGCGATTGTCGACAATCGCCTTCCTGCCGAAAAGCCATCGGAGAAGATCAGCCAACTCGGGTTTACAGTGTCAAGATCGACCCGCCCGGTCTCGCGCTCCAGGAAGGTCGACAGATCGTTGACATGCACCCCTGTGGTCTTGATCCGCAACAGATCGTTGACCGGCAGCGCGTTGCGCCGTTCTTCCAGTGCCAGCACCACTTCGGTGACGTTGAGATTTTCGACATGCTTTGCCAGGTTCTTGATCGCGTCACGGTTGATCGCCTCTTCGACAACAAGCGGGCCATCGTTCATCGCAACGAAACCGACAAGGACGAAACCGGCATCGGGGCGCTCGGCAAGATCGAGCACGCGCTGCGCCCTTTTTCCTGCACCCAGCACCATGAGCCTGCGCTTGAAGGCGGTTGTGCCCAGCAGGCCGCCCAGCAACAAACGGTTCCCCATCAGGAAAACAATCGACAGCCCCATCGCATACAGGCTGTTGGATCGCCACAAGGTCGCACCGGGTAGGATAAAATAAGTGACCGACAGAAAGATGACACCCAGCGAAATCGCGACCAGCAGCCGCGCTGCCGCGAACCGCAAGGACTGCAGCGAATCGGGACCGTAAACCCCGACCGCGATCATCGCCATGTTGACCAGCAGCGCAAAGGTAATCACTGGCCATGGCCGCTGCGTCAGCGGTTCGATCTCCATGCCGATTTCGTGCGCGCGCCAGACCCAGCCGATTTCGGCGGCCAAACCCAGCAGCGCAAGGTCAAAAAAGCCCAGCAGTAACACCGCATGCGGGACATAATGTTTGAACAGCCTGAACATGGTCCCCGCTATAGCCCAGCAGACATGAAGTGTCGGTTAATTTTACAGGCCCTGGTGGCCAGATCGGCGCGATCCTGCGCCGCGCCAGCCCGGATCGGATGGCAGTTGCGCACGCAAAAACAGCGCTGGCCACAGGTGCGCGTCAGCACCTGTGGCCAGCTTGCAAGTCTGGCGCGTTATTCGTCGATCTTTTTGACCGCATCCTGTGCTGCATCGCCGACCTGCTGGGCTGCATCGCCGACTTCAGCAGCAGCGCCCGAGACCGCTTCGGTGCGGACCTCGCCCTGCTGCATAAACTGGAAGGCAAAGAACCCGCCGACCACCAGAACGATCAGCAACAGCGCTATCATCAGGCCCGACCCGCCGCCGCCGCCGGAGCTGCGTTCGACCACGGTGGTATGCGTCTGCGCAGGTGCCGCGGCGTTATCAGTGACGATTGTTTCGGTACGGCTATGGTCTTCCATCGAATTTCACCTTGAGCTTATGGGTATGATGGAGCGGTTACGTTCTTTGGCTGGTCGGGTTCCGAACGCGCATTTGAGCTGCGGTGCGGCTGAAAGGCCGGTCGCTGCTGCTCTGTGCTCAATCCGCGATGAAATCGAACGGCGTGACGCCACGTTCGCGGTCATCGAACTTCAGCCGGATACCGATGGGCGGCTTGGAGCGTTGCGGACAATCGGCGCGCTTGCACATCACGCATCCCGGCCCGATGTGCGTCGCCCCGGCAGCGCTGAGGTCCAGCCCGCGTGCATAGCACAGCGTCGCGGCCTGATCTGCGGCAACGCCCAGTCCGATGGCGAATTCCGCCGTGGTGCCGCCTGCGCCATAGCCTGCACCTTGAACGCTGCGCGCCAATGTCAGCCAGCGGCTTGCGTCCTCAAGCTCGACCAGTTGCACCTGCACCTGGCTGGGCCGCGAAAACGCCTGATGCAGGTGCCACAGCGGGCACGTCACCTCGGTATCGGCAAGCGGCGCGCGGTTTGCGCCGCCAAAGCGCTTGGATACCTGCCCGGCGCGATCGACTCGCACCATGAAAAACGGCAGGCCGCGCTGACCCACCCGCTGCAACGTCGTCAACCGGTGCGCGACATGCTCAAAGCCTGCACCGAAACGGCGCTGCAACAACAACATGTCATAGCCCGATTGTTCGCACGCGCGCAGGAAACGGCCATACGGCATCATCAGCGCGGCGGCAAAATAGCTGAAGATATGCCGCTGATACAGACGCTCGGCGGTGCGATCGCCGAACTGCGCGGCTGCGACCAGCGCGTTGATTTGCGCCCGCTGCTCAAGCTGGGCGAGCAGATAGGCGGCCTGAAAGGTGCGCGAGGCCATGTCGAGCATCTCGGATAGCTGCAACTGCCGCGCGTGCAGATCAAGCCGTCGAAGCCGCCCCGGCATCACGCTTTCGGGGAGGATGCGGATCGCCAGCTGATGCTTGGTGCGCAGCCGCTCTGCGATCGCCGCATAAAGGTCGGCACTTTGCAGCCGCAGCGCGTCGGCCAGTTCCTCGGCGGCATGGTCAAGATCGGCAAAATGGTTGCGCCAGCGCTCGATCTCGCCGCGCACCCGTGCCACCGGTTCATCGGCAATCGCCCCGGCTGCGCCTGCTGCCAGCCCGCCTTGCACCCGGTCAAACAGCCGCGCGAACGCCGCTGCTGTTCCCGGCGAGGTCACCAGCCAGTCTTCGATCTCGTTTGGCTCGATCGAAAGATCGGCAAAAGCCGGGTCTGCCAGCCGCCGCCGCATCGGCCCGGCCCCGCCCCCGGGTTCATCGCCGGTCAGTTCACGCGGGTCGATATCGAACCGTTCCGCCAGCGCCAGCATCAATCGCGCGCTCACCGGCCGCTGGTTGCGCTCGAGCAGGTTGAGATAGCTCGGCGAGATATCGAGCCGCTGGGCCATCGCAGCCTGGGTCAGCCCGGCGTTGCGGCGCAGGCGGCGCAGCGCGGGACCGGCGTGAAGGGGACCATCGGGCATGGGCGAGGTTTGTAATATCTGTGACAATATGACAAGAATTTTCGACGTTGAAGTCGCAAGTTTCGCCAGAATTCTGTCAATTCGTCGTGCATGCATTAGCCGTTGCGGTTAACGGATCAAAAATCGGCCGTGAGCGGGGTGCGCTGCGGCTCCAGCCCGTCAGGCAACCAGATAGCAGGAGAGGATTGGGGTGGGCGGGCAAATCCCGCCACCCCGCCTTACCCGATATCAGCCGCCGCAAGCTGATTTCATCCCATGCGCTTTCCTGGGGAGGGAACACATGCCGCCGGACGTGCGCTTCGGGTGGCATATTTCATCGCTATCACAGCTGCTGGCAACGAACTGTTAACCAGGATGTGTTAGCGCGATGCGAGAATGATAGGTCAACGGGACTGGACGAAAAGCACATGCTGAAACAAGTCATGCTGGGTGCAGGCGGCATCATGCTCGCCGCTATGATCTTTGCCTCATCGGTGACGCCCAGTCCCGATCTTGCCGCAACCGACGCGCCGGTGGCAGCGCCCCCGGTGAGCGCCCCGCCCCCGGTCATGCCGCCGCCGCGCCAACCACGGCCAGCACCGGTATTTGCCGAAGAATCTGGCGATGAGACATTCGGTGCACCGATGATCGAGGCTGTTCCGGTCGATTCAGCCGATGTTGCCGCGATATCCCCCGATCCCGACAACGGCGAAGACACCGGCGGCCGACAATACACCGCCAAACCAGGCCGCAGTTACCCGATACCTCGCTAAGCCCTGAACAATCAGACGCGCGCGGCAGCCGATTGCTGGTTTCTGCGCCATCGCACCACCGGCTTTGCGCGCCAGATCGTCTTGCGATTTCTCGCAATGGCAGATCGATAGAATCGATCATAACGGTCATAAGCAACCCTCAGTCCCGATCAATCATCCCGTTTTGACGGGAAACTGTAGCAAGTGTGGTGACGAACCCCGAAACTGTCGCTACACACCCGCCACCGTATCCAAGCAGAAGGAAGCTTACCCATGAACAACGCAGACCTTGCCGAAAAGATTGCCGCTGACCACGACGTGACCAAAGCCGATGCGCGCAAGCTGGTCGATGGCGTATTCGCCGCGATCGCCGACGGCGCAGCAGCAGGCGAAGAAATCGCGATCAACGGCTTTGGCAAGTTCAAGGTCAAGTCGACACCCGAGCGCGAAGGCCGCAACCCTGGCACCGGCGCGACGATCACCATCAAGGCATCCAGGAAGCTTGGCTTCACCCCCGCAAAGGCGGTGAAGGACAAGCTCAACGGCTGATCCAGCCACCCTGTTATCACGCGCCATGCCCTGCCCTGACCGGCGGGGCATTGTCGTTTTTGGGCAGGGCGATAAGAGCTTGGGCAATGCTCTGGTGCATCGGCGTCGCCATGCCCATAATGGCGGTACGGTTCGAGACGATGGCGGGCCAAAAGGACACACCATGACGACCTATGATCTTATGATTCCGACCTTTCGGCAGATGTTGAACGGACTGTCCGCGCAGCTTGGCAAGGCGGCAGCATATACCGCAAACAACGCGCTTGCAGCAGACGCCCTGCCGACCGCGCGACTCGCTCCTGACATGTTCCCCCTGAGCGCGCAGGTGCGGTTTGCATGCCATCAGGTCAATGATGCCGTGGCGCGGTTGAGCGGTGCCGAGCTGCCGGCGCTGCCCGAATGCACCGACGATATTCCGGCGCTGCAGGCCTGTATCGCCGATACGTTGACGCGGCTGGAAGAAGCGCAGGGCAGCACCATAAACGGGCCGGATGACCGGATGATCGATCTGGGCCTGCCCAACGGCATGACCTTTACCCTGACAGCGGCGCAGTTCGTGCGCGACTGGGCGATTCCGCAGCTGTATTTCCATCTGGTGACCGCCTATGCGATCCTGCGCGCGCAGGGTGTGCCGATCGGCAAGCCCGATTTCGTCGGCCATATGTTCGCCTATATCAAGACCCCGGCCTGATCGCGTGGTAACCGATACCGTCCTTACCCAGCGCGCGCTGATCCGTATTACTCCAAGCGATGCTGCCGAAGACGTGCGCGATTTCCTGCAGGGGCTGGTGACGCAGGACACGCGCCGTGTGTTGCCGGGGGCACCGCAATATGCCGGCTTGCTCAGCGCGCAGGGCAAAACGTTGTTCGATTTCCTGATGTGGGATGACGGCACTGACGTGCTGATCGATTGCGAGCGCGATGCGGCGGGAGACCTGGCCAAACGGCTGACGTTGTATCGCTTGCGCCGCAAGATCGTCATCGCCCGCGAGGAGACGCTGGGTGTGCACTGGTCGCAAGAGCCCGCCGCAGGTGCGTCCCCCGATCCGCGCCTGCCCGCGCTGGGCTGGCGCTGGCTCGCTCCGGCGCAGGACGATGCCGGTGCAGATGCCGCGTGGCGCGCGCACCGTCTGATCCTGGGCGTACCCGAAGGCGCAGCCGAACTGGGCGATATATTGTGGCTGGAAACCAACGCGGTCGAGCTGAACGGGGTCAGCTTCGACAAGGGCTGCTATGTCGGACAGGAAAACACCGCGCGGATGAACTGGCGGCAGAAGATCAACCGCCGCATCGTCGTGTTGCCGATCGATCAGGCCGATACAAAACGGCAGAAGCTGGCCCATCCCGATCTGGGCGTGTCGGTCGAACATCGCCGCACCGAAGATCTGAACCCGGCAGATTTGCCCGATTGGCTCAAACCGGCGCTTTTGTAATCGCGCGTTTGATAAAGTCAGAAATTTATCGTATAACCGCCTTATATCTATAAGTCAGTGAAGGCAGATTGTGATGTCCCGCCCCCAGAACGACCATGATGCGATCCGCGAGCAATTGATGGAGGCCGCAGAGGAAATGGTCCGCGCGCGCGGCGCGGTGAACCTCTCGCTTAGCGAAGTTGCCGCCGCCTGCAACATGTCGCAATCGAATTTCTATCGCTATTTCGCTTCGAAAGAGGCGTTTTTTGAGGCGATTGCTGGACGCTGGTTTTCAGAACTCAACCTGATCATGGAGGAGGTCGTGGCATCCGATCTGCCACCGCGCGAAAAGCTGTTCCAGTTCTTTGCACGGCGTGTCGCTGTCAAGCGCGCGCGGTTTGAGGCGGACCCGGCGCTGTTCCAGTCCAACATGGTCCTTGGCCATGAGCATTGGGAGGTGATTCGCGGCTATGTCGATCTGGCCGACCATTATATGGCAATGGTGCTGGGCGAGGCGATGGCCGAGGGCTATTTCGAAGGCTATGATCTTGATCATGTCATCGCGCTGACCAACCTGATGGTCCAGCCGTTCTGCAACCCCTATGTCATGATCGAGATGATGCGCACCGCGACGCCCGATAATCTGCGTATCGTCATCAACACGCTGTTCGACGGGCTTGGTGTGCGACAAACCATGGCCGCAGCCACCGTCGGCGCGCTTGCCACTGCCACCGGGAGCGCACCGCAGTTGCGCGCCATTTCATAACCCTTTCGCCCCCTTGCCAACCCGCATGGCTTCTGGCAATGGAGCGCACCGCAAGCGCCGCCTCGGTAAGGCTGGCCGCAGCGGGCGCGTAGCTCAGTGGTAGAGCACACCCTTCACACGGGTGGGGTCGCAGGTTCAATCCCTGCCGCGCCCACCATCTTTTCAATGACTTAGAAGAGGTGGT
>JBBQXX010000077.1:0-10804 GCA_038209235.1 Sphingomonadales bacterium
CGGCTTTCTTGCATTGGTCGCCACCGGATTTTTTGTGGTCTCGCAGCGCGGCCAGGCGCTGCTCGGCAGCAGGCTGCGCAAAGCCATGCGGCGCGACTGAGCGCCTGACGTTCAGCGCCGCTTATCCGGCCCCAGCAGCGCAGGGACGTTCCTTGCCGCATCGTCGGGTGATATTCCCGGCGGCGGTGCAGCGGCAATCGTCTCCTGACGGCGCATCACCCGGCCGGCGCGCTTGATCGCGGCGCGAACGCGCGGATAGGTGCCGCAGCGGCACAGGTTACGGATCGCCTCATTGATTTCGGCATCGCTGGGATCGCTGTTCTTGCGCAGCAACACGCTTGCCGCAATGATCATCCCGGGTGTGCAAAAACCGCATTGCACCGCTTGTTCAGCTACGAACGCCTGTTGCACCGGATGGCTGCGGTCACGGCTCAGCGCCTCGATCGTCGTGACATAGCGGCCCTCGACCTCGGCGATACTGACCAGGCACGACCGGATCGCCTCGCCATCGATTACCACCATGCACGCCCCGCAATCGCCACTGCCACAGCCATATTTGGTGCCGGTCAGGTTCGATGCATCGCGCAGCGCCCACAGCAGAGGGGTCGCCGGATCAAGCCGGTATTGCACTGGCCGGTCATTCACGGTGAACTTGGTCATGGGTTCAGCGCATAACGGACCGGTCCGGGCCTGTCATCAGGACTTGCACGCGCCAGATCAATCGCGCCAGCCCGGATCGATCTTGTCGACCTTGCGCACCATCGCGGCAAAATCGGGAACCCCTGCACCCATCGGCAGTTGCACCTGGCCCAGATCGCGCTGGTGCACATTGATCACGTCCTGCGACACGATCAGCGGTTTGCCCATCGCCATCGTGGCCAGCTGGATTTCGCACGCCCGCTGCAGCGCCCAATAGGTGATGAATGCCTCGGGCAGGGTGCGTCCCATCACCACCGGGCCGTGGTTCCGCAGCATCAGGATGCGCTTGCTGCCCACCGCCTCGATTAGCCGGTCGCCTTCCTCGGCGCGCACGGTGACACCCTCAAAGTCATGATAGGCGATCTGGCCGATGAAGTTGCAAGCATAGAAATTGGTCGGCTGCAATCCGCCCTCAACCGAGCTGACCGCCATCGTCGCGGTGGTGTGGGTGTGGATGATGCAGTGCATGTGCGGCAGGTGCCGGTGGAACACGCTGTGCTGCGTAAAGCCAGCCTTGTTGACCGGGTACAGCGATCCGTCGAGCTTGTCGCCTGCGCTGTTGATCTTGACCAGATTGGACGCGCAGACTTCGCTGAAATGCAGCCCGTAAGGGTTGATCAGGAACGCGTCTTCCTCACCCGGCACCTTGAGCGTGATGTGGTTGTAGATCATTTCTGACCAGCCCATCATGTCGAACACACGATAGCACGACGCCAGCAGCTTGCGCGCCTCTTGCTCATCGGTCGACATCTGGTTGCTGGTTTTCAATGCGGTGGCCATTGCGCTCTCCTTTGCCTATCCTTCATGCATATATGTACAACCGGTATCGCATGACTAGCAACGCGGACGCAATCCGCCAGTTGTTCGCCCCCCAGATCGGCCCGGTCGATGTGGGCGGCACCAATTTGCCGGCGTTTGGAGCGATCTATCCGGACTATCAGGCGCCGATCATTGCGGTGCACGACGGGGGTTGCCAGCTTTCGATGATGCAATGGGGTTGGCCACCA
Organism: Sphingomonadales bacterium; assembly: GCA_038209235.1. Classification (GTDB taxonomy): domain Bacteria; phylum Pseudomonadota; class Alphaproteobacteria; order Sphingomonadales; family Sphingomonadaceae; genus Blastomonas. The sequence goes on from JBBQXX010000077.1 coordinate 1,707, forward strand.
TTCGGCCAGATCAAACGTCCGATCACCGATGCATCCACGCCACAACCCGGCTTTTTCGGCTGAAAAACAGCGAAATACCTTGAAAATGCCGATGTCCGCTGGTAACGGCCCGCATGTGATCGACAGTCTTTTGGCTGCCGCGCCGTTATTTATTGGCCTTTAAGCTACGGCTCTGCCAACCCCACCTGCGCTCAAGGCGCTGCGATGGTGGTTTTGCCAGGGTGATGATCGAAATGGAGCTGACGTAAGTTTATGCAGATTCTCGTACGCGATAACAATGTTGACCAGGCGCTGCGGGCGCTCAAGAAGAAGCTGCAGCGCGAAGGCGTGTATCGCGAGATGAAGCTGCGTCGTCATTACGAGAAGCCGTCGGAAAAGCGCGCTCGCGAAAAGGCTGCCGCTGTGCGCCGTGCCCGCAAGCTTGAGCGCAAGCGTATGGAACGTGACGGCGGGAAATAAGCCGGTTATAGCATCGCGGGATTGGCGAGGCGGCGGGGCTGATTCGCCGCAAAGGCTCTATGGCGCTACCCCATCCGATTGATCGGACAGGTTATTTCGATAGGGCTCGTGGTTCGATTACCGGAGGCTGCCATGTCCATTACGCGCGTTCCCATTCCACCTCTTGAAAAAGGCTCGCTCACCAAATTGTGGGTGGGCGTTGCCATCGCTGTCGCGCTTGCAGGTGGCACCGCCTGGGCTGGCTTGCAGGGAGTGCCGCAGTCTGCAGCGGGATTCCTCTCCAGCAATGCCGATGAGCCCGGTGTGGTGACGACCGACAGCGGCCTTCAGATCAAGGAAATCAACAAGGGCACGGGGCCTTCGCCGACCGACGCCGATGTGACCTTGATCAATTACGAAGGCACGCTGATCGACGGCAAGGCCTTTGATAAGAACGAGCGGGTGCCGATGCCGGTTGCAGGCTCGATCCCCGGTTTCTCAGAAGCTTTGAAGCGGATGCAGCGCGGCGGCAAGTACCGTCTGTGGATTTCGCCCGAACTGGGCTATGGTGCCGAGGAAAAGACCAATCCGCAGACCGGCGAAGTCGTGATACCGGCCAACAGCCTGCTGGTGTTCGACGTCGATCTGGTCGAGTTTATCCCCGAAGTGCAGCTTCGCGCGATGCAGCAGCAATTGCAGGGTCAGGCCGGGCCGGCTGGCCCTGGTGGTCCAGGTGGTCCAGGTGCCTTACCGCCGGGCGTAGGCGCGCCGCCTCCCGGCGTTCCGGGTGTACCGGGAATGCCGGGCAACTGATCGAGACAGTAAAAGGGCTGGTGGTTTCACCGGCCCTTTTTCATTGTGGATCAATCAATCAGATTTGAAGGGACAAAGCGCAATCTCGCCGCTGGGCTCGGGCGTTCGCCGGAGAACAATTCAGCTTGATTGGACGGGGCTACATCCCTCGGGCGTCACGACCTCAAAAGCCGCCACCATGTCGCGGAAGAATTGCGGCACGGCAACCGGGCTGCGGGTGGCAAAGACAAGGTGCACATAGCTGATGGTGACCACCGTCAGCAGGTCGTCACCGCGAAAGATGGCGCACTGGCTGGTCAGGCTGCTTGTACCGATACGCGTGATGCGCACCGCAAGATCGATCTCATCATCGGCCACAGCGCTGGCGCGGAAATCGACGGCGGCATGGCGGACCATCATATCGTGATCGGGACCGAAAAGATTGAAGCCGCCGCCCGCAGATAGCCCGCTGGCGATGCGCAGGCCGCGAAAATATTCGGTGATACCGATATCGGCGAACATCAGGTAATTGGCGTTGAAGACGATATTCTGCATATCGACCTCATGATAATGCACGCGCTTGGGCACTATGCTGCGGAACAGGGCGCGGGTTGGCGCATCGGTCATGATATGATCCCCGGACGAAAAGTTTTTGCAGTTCGGGCAAGGCTATCGCCACAAAAAAGGGGGGGCATAAAGCCCCCCGCATTCCCCTGTATTAAACCGTTGCGATCTTGCGTCGCGCTGGTTGCGGCCAAGCCCGGCCAATACTGAAACGTCAGAACTTGAAGCGAACCGTGCCACCATAGGTGCGTGGCTGGCTGGGGTAGCCAGAGATGCTGCCCTGCTGGGCAACCGAATCAAAGATCGTGGTGAGATAACGATCGTCGAGCAGATTGCGTGCCCATGCGCTGATCTCAAAACCGTTGGTCAGTTCAAGCGTGGCCGATGCACTGACCAGATCGATCTCACGGCGGAATGGCCGCGCCGCATCGAGAGCAGGCTGGAAGTTGCGGACACCGGCAGGCGAGGTCTGAATGAAGCCGGGGAGGCCATCCAGAATTTGCACGTCGCTTTCATACGAATAATCGCCGCGAAAGGATAGCTTGGTGCCGCCTGCGAACTCATAGGTATAGGCGCCGCCAATTGATGCCGACAGCGCTGGAATACCGGCAGGCGTCGCCCCTGTCAGATCACCCACCGCCGAGTTGGGGAAGTCGTCAAACGTTGGATCAAGATAGGTGAAGGCCACGAAGAAGTTGAGGCCTTGGGTGGGGCGGACAGTGCCGTCGAATTCGATCCCGAACGTCGACTGTTCGCCCGCATTGGCCAGCGCAAAGCCGGTGCCGGTGAACACGTTGCTCTGGAAGCCCTTGATCGACTGTTGAAACACCGCGATGTTGAACGCAACCAGCGGCCATTGCGCCTTCAGGCCGACTTCGTAGACTTCCGATTCTTCGGGACCTGCAAAGCGTGAGCCTGTGGTGAGGTTAGGCAGCGCCAGACCAGCGGTCCGGATCGCAGAGGCAGGCGGATTGTTGACCGGCGATCCTGGGATAAAATCAGCCGGGAATGGGCGGCTGTCGCGCGAAAGGTTGAACGAGGTCGCCTTGAAGCCGGTCGCGTAGGTAGCGTAGACATTGATATTGTCGGTGATCTCATAATTCGCACGGATTGTGTACGACAAATCTTCGTCCTTGGTCCGGCCGCTCTCCACCGCGTTTGGAAAGTTGAGGAAGGGTGGCAGGAACTGCAGCCCCCGCAGACCAAGCAGCGGATTTACGGCTGGATTGAGGTTGTTGGCGCGGGCAAACGCCGCCGACCCTGCCTGAACCTGAGCAAAACCAGCAGGGTTAGCGCCCGCGAATGCGCCAACCTGAGCGGCAGTGGCAGGGCCGGGAAGACCCAGCAGTCGACCCACAGTCGTCGCAATGCCCTGCTGCGTAATCACCGTGTTGCCGATGCCGACGAGATCTAGCGCTGAGAACGGATCGGTGTTGACGACGTTCGAGCGGACCTGTTTTTTGTCTTCGGTGTAGTTGAAACCGAAGGTGAAGGTCAGCCGGTCGACCGGACTGAAATCAACCTGGCCGAAGATCGAGAAGCTCTGGTTGGCAAAGGCAAATTCATCCAGAATTCCCTGGCCCTGCCGGAAGAAGGTTCCAACAGGCACGTTCAGGATGGAAGCTTCCACAACCGGAATGGCTCCACCGCCCAGTGCATTGGCAAAAGCCCGGAAATCCGAGCCAAACAGAAGATCGTTGGTGAAATCGATCTTTTCGTCGATGTAAAAGCCACCCAGCAAGAAGTTGATCGGGCCGTCAAAGTCCGATGCGATGCGCAGTTCCTGCGTGAACGTGTCGATCGCGGTGTTGGCGAGGTTCTGGCCGATCAGGTCAGCACTGGTGAAGTCCGAATCCTGGTTGGTGGTAGAGCGCACTTCACGATAGGCAGAAATGCTGGTCAGCGTCAGCGCGCCGATGTTCCAGTCGCCCTGCAGTGATGCGCCATAATTTTCGATTACGTTGGTCGATGGAATGTTGTTGCGGACCTGAAAGCTGAAGGGCAGGCCGGCCTCAATCGGCCGGGCGTCGCCGCTGGCAAGCCGCAGCGCCCCAGTGATCGCGGGGTTCTCACGAACATTGGCGGCGATGCAGCAATTTTCGTCGATCTTGTCATAGTCGCCGATCAGCCTGAGGCTGAGGTCTGCGCTTGGCTCCCACAGCAGCTGGCCGCGGACCCCGTAACGATCGCGGTCGTTGAAATCGATACCCAGATTGAGATCGCGAGCGTAACCATCGCGCCTGTTGAGGTTGCCGGCAACGCTGAACGCCAGGGTCTCGCTGATCGGGCCTGTGATATCGCCCCTCAGAATGATCGCGTCGAAATTGCCATAGGATGCTTCGAGCGAACCGCCAAATTCGAACTCCGGACGTTCGGTAACGATGCTGATGATGCCTGCCGATGCGTTCTTGCCGAACAGTGTCGATTGCGGACCACGCAGCACTTCAACGCGCTGGATGTTGGGCAGATCGCCGATCTGGGCGGCCGAACGCGAGCGATAAACGCCATCGATGAACACGCCGACCGAAGGCTCGATGCCGGGGTTGTTGGCGCCATTGCCAAAACCGCGGATGATGAAATTGGTGTTAGCCGAGCTTTGCAACTGCGACACGCGCAACGACGGAACCAGCGTTTGCAGATCGATAAGATCGCGGACCTGTGCGTCCTCAATGTCTTCACCGCTGGTCACAGAAACCGCGATCGGGATTTCCTGCAGCGTGGTTTCACGCTTGGAAGCGGTCACGATGATGACATTGCTGTCGACGTTATCGTCTTCCTGTGCTTCGTCCTGCGCGAGCGCAACGCCCGGCATGGCCAGCATGCCCAGAGCGGCGCCGGAGAGCAGCATCGATTTCAGGTGCGTTGTGGTGATCTTCATGAGCTTGCATCTCTCCTGCGATTATTGTTTAGCGGCCCGTAGGTCCGGGCTCGGTGGGGCTTGCCAAGGTGCATATGGCTGCAGGTACGCGGCGACAACGAAAAACCGCGCAAACCCAAGCGATTCGAGCGATCGCGTGATATAATTGCAACGAAAATGCGAAATTGTGACATTGAAGATGCACGGCTGGCAATTGTGCGCCGCAACATTCCGGCTACGTAAGGCAGTCGCCAGACCTAATACCGACAGGTTGTCTATCCATTTCGCCTGCGAATATCAGCGTCATCAATGCTCGTCAGGCTATGTCAACCTATCGGTGCACAGGCCGATTTCAGCCATACTTTCGCATCGCCATCCAGTTGCGCGCCGACGATTTCCAGCACCTTGGCGTGATACGCATTGAGCCATCGTATTTCGTGCAGGCCAAGCAGCGCAGGTTCGATGCAGTTGCGGTCGATCGGGGCGAACGTCAGCGTCTCGAAGCCCAGCATGGCGAGCTCGGCCCCCGGCAGATCGATCTCCTCGACCAGCACCAGATTTTCGATGCGGATGCCGAATTCGTCCGCCTTGTAATAACCCGGTTCGTTCGAACAGATCATGCCGGGACGAAGCGGTTCGCCATGGCCGCCGAAAGCGGCAATCCGCTGTGGTCCTTCATGCACTGCAAGAAAGCTGCCGACGCCATGGCCGGTGCCGTGCGCGTAATCGACGCCATCGGCCCATAAAAACTGGCGCGCCAGAACATCGAGCTGGCCGCCGGTGGTGCCTTTCGGGAAGCGGATGGTAGCGAGCGCGATATGGCCCTTGAGCACCTGCGTAAACCGGCGCTGCATCTCGGCAGTCGGCGTGCCGATAGCGATGGTGCGGGTGACGTCGGTCGTTCCGTCAAGATACTGGCCACCCGAATCGACCAGATACAGGCTGTCCATGACGATCGGCAGGTTGGTCTCGTCGTTGACACGGTAATGGCAGATCGCGCCGTTCGACGACGCGCCCGAGATAGTATCGAACGAGGTATCGACCAGCTTGCCGGTCGCTTCGCGAAACTCGAGCAGCGTGGCCGCTGCCGATAGCTCTGTCTGTCCGCCTGCGGGTCCGGCAATCGACAGCCAGTGCAGGAAGCTGCTCAACGCGGCGCCATCACGCGCCTGCGCGCTGCGCTGGCCGCTGATCTCGGTCGGATTTTTGGTGGCGCGTGGCAGCACGCTGGGGTCACGCTGCGCGACGATCCTGGCACCTACCGCTTCAAGCCGCGAAAAGATCGCCGCGACCGCACGTTCAGGATCGACCGCCACCGATTTGCCCGCCAAGCCATCGAGCCCGGCGGAAAATTGGTCATAAGGATACAGCGCCACCTGATTGGCCAGATGGCTGCGCAGATCGGCGGTTACTTTATCCGGTGCGACATAAAGATCAGCGGTGCCATCGTTGTGCACCACGCCATAGGACAAGGTCACCGGCGTATGGCTGATGTCGCCGCCGCGCACATTGAACACCCATGCCACCGAATCGAGCGCGGTGATCACGGCAGCATCAAGCCCTTCGCCCCGCAGCCATGCGGCGATGTCGGCGCGCTTGTCTGCCGCATCGCGTCCGGCAAACTCGAGCGGATGCGGGTTCATGATGGCGGTGGGTCGTTCAGGCTGGTCCAGCCAGACCGCATCGATCAGATTGTCGCTCACCGCCACCAGCGCCGCACCACGCCTGGCCAGCTTGCCGCTCGCCTGCTTGACCCAGTCGCAGGTGTGCAGCCAGGCGTCATAGCCGATCTTGGCGCCGTCCGGGGCATGTTCGCCCAGCCACTCGGCAACGCTGTGCTGCGCGGTGCCGACATAGTCGAACAGGCGGCCGTCCACCTGATCGCGCACCTGAATGGTATAACGCCCGTCGATAAATATCGCCGCCTGGTCGGCCAGCACTACCGCAGTGCCAGCCGATCCGCCAAACCCGGTCAGCCACTCCAGCCGCTGCGCATAAGAACCGATATATTCGCTCATGTGTTCGTCACAGATCGGCACGACAAAGCCATCGAGCCCCCGACGCTTGAGTTCTTCGCGCAGTGCCGCAAGACGGGCTTCGTGTGTGGACATCAGCATGACAGAACAGCAACTCCTTGCAAAAGCGTGGTCACGGCAAGATAGAGATAATTCGGGTCCAGCGCCAGCCCGTCTGCTGCGCCCACCAGACAAGAGGTTTGCTGCGTGTCCATCCGTCTGCCTGTACCGCCCGCAGTGGTAGCTGCTGCCATCGGCGCTGCGCTGTCGCTGTCATCCCCCGCCCTTGCAGCCCCCGCCCTTGCATCCCCAGCCCTTACCAACGAAAGTGCATCCATGTCGCAACCGACCAAGCCGCCTATTGCCGAACAGCGGCCCTACAGCTTTGAACGCCACGGCGTGACCATTCAGGATAACTGGCACTGGCTGAAGGATGAGGGCTATCCCAAGGTCGATGATGCTGATGTGATAGCCTATCTTGAGGCCGAGAACCGTTGGTTCGAGGCGCAGATGAAGCCGCACGCCGGGCTGGCCGACACGCTGTTCGAGGAGATGAAGGGCCGCATCAAGGAAGACGATTCATCGGTCCCGCAAAAGGATGGCGACTGGCTTTACTGGGTCGAGTTCGAGACCGGCGCGCAATACAAGAAATGGTATCGCAAGCCGGTTACAGGCGGTGACAAGGTGCTGATCCTCGACGAGACCGCGCTTGCCAGCGGCAAGGATTATTTCCGCCTCGGTTCGTTTTCAGTCAGCCCCGATGGCAAGCTGCTCGCCTATGCGGTAGATGATAACGGGTCGGAGCGGTTCGAGGCACGGATCAAGGATCTGGCGACGGATGCGATCCTGCCCGATGTCATTCCTGGTACGTTGTCGTCGCTGATCTGGCGTGCCGATTCCGGTGCGCTGATCTATGGCCTCGCCAATGAGAACTGGCGGACCGACAATGCGCGCATCCACATTCTGGGCACGCCTGCGGCCAGCGATGTCGAACTGTATCACGAGGATGATGAGGGTTTCCGGGTCGATATCGGGATGACCTCGTCGGAGAAATACATCGTAATCGCAACGGGCGACAACGAAACCAGCGAAGTGCGTCTGGTCCCCGCCGATAATCCACAAGCTGCGCCGATCATCATCAGCCCGCGCAAGAAGGGCCGCGAATATGCCGTGGAGGAGCGCGATGGCACGTTATACATCCACACCAATGATGATCACATCAATTTCCGCCTCGCCACCGCCAGCATCGACAAGCCCGGCGAATGGAACACGCTGATCCCCGGCTCTGACGAATTCTACATGACCGACATGACCGCCTTCAAGAATTTCTATGTCGTCGAGGGCCGCCGCGAAGGACTCGATCAGATCGAGATCCGCGATTATGCCAATAGCGCCAAGGCCACGCAGGTCACCTTCCCCGAGGCAAGCTATTCAGCAGCGCTGGGCGACAATCCCGAATGGGACATGAAGATGCTGCGGCTGACCTATGAATCGATGGTCACACCGGACACCGTCTACGATTACGACGTCGCGACGCAAAACCTGACCGTGCTCAAGGTGCAGGAAGTTCCTTCGGGCTATAATGCAGCCGATTATGTCACCGAACGCGTGATGATTGCCGCGCGTGATGGCACGCAGGTGCCGGTTTCGGTGATCTACAAAAAGGGATTCGAGAAGGACGCGAGCGCGCCGCTGCACCTGTATGCATACGGGGCTTATGGCTATGCGATCCCACCCAATTTCTCGGTCACGCGGCTTAGCCTGGTCGATCGCGGCTTTGCTTATGCCATCGCGCATATCCGGGGCGGTGATGATCTGGGGCGGCAATGGTATCTGGATGGCAAACTCACCAAGCGCACCAACACCTTCAACGATTTTGTCGATGTCGCCAGGGGGCTGGTCGCCAAGGGCTTTACCGCCAAGGGCAAGGTGACCGCAAGCGGCGGTTCAGCCGGCGGTGAGCTGATGGGGGCCATCGTCAACTCCGATCCCGATCTGTGGGGCGCAGTCGTGGCGCATGTGCCGTTTGTAGACGTGCTCAACACGATGCTCGATGAATCGCTGCCGCTGACGCCGGGCGAATGGCCCGAATGGGGCAACCCGGTCACCGACAAGGCCGCGTTCGAACTGATCCGCTCATACAGCCCCTATGACAACGTGAGCGCGCATGCCTATCCACCGCTGATGGTGACTGCCGGGCTGAACGATCCACGCGTCACATACTGGGAACCTGCCAAATGGGTTGCCAAGCTGCGGGCGACGAAGACCGACGACAATGTGTTGCTGCTCAAGACCAACATGGGGGCAGGCCACGGCGGCAAGTCGGGTCGGTTCGATTCGCTCAAGGAAACCGCGGAGGAATTTGCGTTTATCCTCTGGCAGATGGGCATGGCGGGCAAATAAGGCACCGCTGGCCGTGCCCGTGGCTTTGG
>JBBQXX010000078.1:0-10801 GCA_038209235.1 Sphingomonadales bacterium
GCCGGCGACGACCGGGGTCGCCTGGACGCTGCTGATACTGCTGCTGATCGCCATCCCGCCGCTGCTGCCGCTGCCATCGCTGCTGGCGGCGCCCAAGCGGCGCAACGTGCTGTGGAGCGCGCATTGGCGGATCGTGGGTGCCGATGTGCGGACGGCGTTCAGCCATGTCGCGCTGCAACTGGTGACAGTGGCCGACCAGGCGGTGCGAATGGTCGATGCGATCGCGCGCACGCTGGTGCGGCTGGCGCGGCGGCAGCGGCTGCTGGAATGGACGACGGCAGCTTCAGCGAGCGCGGCGCCCGACCCGGGGTTGCGGCAACTTTATGCCTTCATGGGGCAATCGGTGGTGCTCGCGCTGGCGGCGGCGGGGCTGGCAATCTGGCGCGATCCCGCGGTCATGCCGCTGGCGCTGGCGCTTGTGGCGGTCTGGGCGGCGGCACCGGCACTGGCATGGTGGCTGAGCCAGCCGCGACCGATTGCGACGGCACCCAGACTGACAGCGGCCGAACGGGCGAAGTTCGACGCGTTGGCGCGGCAGACGTTCACCTTTTTCGAAGCCCATGTGACGGCGGAACATCATCATCTGCCGCCCGACAACATGCAGGAAGTGCCGGTACCGGTTGTGGCCGGGCGGACTTCCCCGACCAACATCGGCCTCTATCTGCTCGTGCTGGCGACGGCGCGCGAGCGCGGCTGGCTGGCGCCGGAGGCGGCGCTGGACAAGCTGGAGGCAACGCTGGCGACGGTGGTGCGACTGGCGAAGCATAGCGGCCATCTGTACAACTGGTACGATACGCGGGATCTGCGCGTGCTCGATCCGCCCTATGTTTCGGCCGTCGACAGCGGCAATCTCGCCGGCCACCTGATCGCGCTCGCCAACATGGTGGGCGACTGGCACGACGACACGAGCGCGGCGCGGGCGGCGGCGATTGCCGCCACGGCGCGCAGCCTTGCGCTGGCGATGGATTTCGCCTTCCTGATCGATCCGAAGCGCCTGCTGCTTTCGATCGGCTGGTCGGAGACGGATAACCGCCGGGACGAGAGCTGTTACGATCTGCTGGCATCGGAGGCGCGGCTGGCCAGCCTGTTCGCCATCGCGAAGGGCGATGTGCCGGCCAAGCATTGGTTCCGGCTCGGGCGCAGTGCAACGCCGGTGGCCGACGCTTCGGTGCTGATCTCCTGGTCGGGATCGATGTTCGAGTATCTGATGCCGTCGCTGGTGATGCGCGCACCGGACGGGAGCCTGCTGGAAATGTCGAACCGGCTGGTGGTGGCGCGGCAGCGCGAATATGCCGGCGAGGCCGGGGTGCCATGGGGTATTTCCGAATCGGGCTTTAACGGCCGCGATCCCGAGCAGACCTACCAATACTCCAATTTCGGCGTGCCGGGGCTGGGGCTGAAACGCGGATTGTCGGAGAATCTCGTGATCGCGCCCTATGCCACCGGGCTGGCGACGATGGTCGATGCGGCGGCGGCGCTGGCCAATCTGGAGGCGCTGGAAGCAATTGGCGGGCGCGGCGAATACGGGTTTTACGAAGCCCTGGATTTTACCCCGGCGCGGGTGCCGACGGGCCAGCGGCATGCCGTGGTGCAAAGCTATATGGCGCACCACCAGGGCATGGCCTTGCTGGCCATCTGCAACATGCTCGACGGCGGCCGGCTTCGCGCCGCATTCCATGCCGAGCCGATGATCCGGGGGACCGCGCTGTTGCTGCAGGAACGCCCGCCGCGCGGGGTGGGAACCTTCAACCCGCGCGCCGAAGAAGCGGTGGTGACGGCGACCGGCCGGCCGGCGGCGGGCGGCGTAAGCCGCAGTTACGGTCTGGCGGCCGAAGCCGTGCATCCGGTGCATCTGCTTTCGAACGGACGCTATTCGATCATGCTGACCAGTGCCGGATCGGGGCGGAGCAGTTGGCGCGGGCTGTCGATAAACCGCTGGCGCGAGGACCCGGTCGGGCACGGCGGCGGATCGTGGATCTATGTTACCGACGAGGTTTCGGGAAGTTCGTGGAGCACGACGCAAGCCCCGCTGGGGCCGCAGCCGAGCGAGTATACGGCAGTTTTTGCTGAAGGCCGGGCGGAGTTTCATCGCGCCGATGGCACGCTGATGACGACGACCGAGGTGCTGATCTCGCCCGAAGACGATGCCGAGGTACGGCGCGTGTCGGTGGTCAACCGGGGCAATGCACCGCGCAGGATTGCACTGACATCGGCAATCGAGCTGACGCTGGGCGAGCAGGCGACCGACATGGCGCATCCGGCGTTTGCGCGGATGTTCATCGAAACCGAAGCGACGGACGACGGCGTGCTGATCGTGCACCGACGGCCGCGCGGCGCCGGTGATCCTTCGATCTGGGTGGCGCATCTGGCGGTGATCGAGGGCACGGCGACGGGGCCGGTGAGCTGGGAAACCGACCGCAGCGCCTTTGTCGGTCGCGGGCGGTCCACCGCCGATCCGGGCGGACTCGGCGTGGCGCTCGGCGGCCATGCCGGCACGGTGCTCGATCCGATGCTGGTGCTGCGCGCGTCGGTGCTGGTGCCGCCGGGGGCGACCGCCCGGGTGGCCTTCTGGACCATTGCGGCGGCGTCGCGCGAAGCCTTGCTGGAGATAGTGGAACGCCATCGTGACCCCAATGCCTATGACCGCGCGCAGGTCGCGGCATGGACACAGGCGCAGATCGAACGGCGGTTCCTGGGGCTCGACCCCGGCGATGCGGCGGATTACCAGCGGCTGGCGGCGCATATCGTCAATGCCGGCGCCGAGCTGGCGCCGCCGGCCGATGTGGTTGCGGCCGCGGCCGGCCCGCAATCGGCGCTGTGGGTGCACGGCATCTCGGGTGACCTGCCGATTGTCATCCTGCGGATCGATGACCCCCGCGACATCGGACTGGTCAAGGACCTGCTGCGGGTGTTCGAATTCCTGCAGGCACGCTATCTGGCGTTCGATCTGGTCATCCTCAATGAGCGGCGGGCGTCGTACATTCAGGACTTGCAGAACGCCATCGACGATGCGGTGCGCGTGGTGCGGGCGCGGCCCGCGCCGCCGGGGGTGCGCGGCGCCATTTTCCGGCTGCGCAGCGATTTGATGCTGGAACAGCAGGTGGCGACGCTGCGTGCGCTGTCGCGGGTGGAATTGCTGGCAAAGCGGGGCAGCCTGCGGCGGCAGTTGCAGCGGATCGACCTGCCCGGCATAGCGGCCCCGCCGCCGCTGGCGATGCAGCGTGCGCCGGCGATGCCGCCGCGGGCCGGTCGGCCGCCAGACCCTGCGCTGCCGCAGCAGGAAACGCTCGAATTCTGGAACGGCTTCGGCGGCTTCCATGCCGATGGCCGCGAATATGCGATGATCCTCCACGGTCGCGACACAACACCGGCGCCGTGGATAAATGTCATCGCCAATCCCGAATTCGGTTGCCACGCCAGCGCCGACGCGCTGGGGGCAATCTGGTCGGGCAATGCGCGCGAGAACCAGTTGACGCCCTGGTCCAACGACACGGTTGCCGATCCGCCCGGCGATGCGCTGTACATCCGCTGCCGCGACGCCGGCCATGTCTGGTCCCCGACGGCGGCACCGATCGGAATCGCTGGTGCGCGGATCACCCGGCACGGCTTTGGCTATACCCGCTATCGCGCTGCGGCGCACGGAATCGAAAGCGACCTGCTCGTCCATGTGCCGATGACGGCACCGCTGCGGCTGGCCCGGCTGACGCTGCGCAACCTGTCGGACGGCCCCCGGTCGCTGTCTGTTACGGGCTATGCCGAATGGGTGCTGGGGCAGGCGCGGGCCAAGACGGCGGCGCACATCGTTACCGAACGTGACACCGAAACCGGGGCGCTGTTCGCACGCAATCCTTTCGATCCCGAAACCGGGTCGCGCATCGCCTTTGCCGATCTCGATGGCCGGCAGACGAGCTGGACCTGTGACCGGGCGGCGTTCCTGGGCCGTGGCGGCAGCATGGCGGCACCGGCAGCCTTGCAGCACGATACGCCCCTGCCCGGCGGCGCCGGCGCCGGCCTCGATCCCTGCGCGGCGCTAACGACCGAGGTGACGCTGGCTGCCGGGGAAGCGTGCGAGATCGTCTGGGTGATCGGTCAGGCTGCCGACCGCGCGGCAGCACGGGCGCTGGTGCGCGATTGGCGGACACGCGATCTCGATGCGGAACTGGCTGCAACAACGGCGCATTGGCGGGCAACGCTGGGCACAGTCGAGGTGCGAACGCCCGATCGCGCCATGGATATCATGCTGAACGGCTGGCTGCTCTATCAGGTTCTCGGCTGCCGGGTGTGGGGGCGCGCCGGTTTTTACCAGGCCAGCGGGGCCTATGGCTTTCGAGACCAGTTGCAAGATGGTGGTGCACTTCTGCTGCCGCGCCCCGATCTTGTGCGGCCGCACCTGCTGCGCGCTGCGGGGCGGCAGTTCCGGGAGGGCGATGTCCAGCATTGGTGGCTGCCCGAAAGCGGTCGCGGCGTGCGGACGCGGATATCGGACGATCGCGGCTGGTTGGCGATTTCCGTGGCCGATTATGTCGATACCACAGGCGACGCCGCGATCCTGGAGACGCCGATCCCCTTCCTCGAAGGGCCGTTGCTGGCACCGGGGGAGCATGACGCCTTCTTCCTGCCCGGCATCAGCGACGACGCGCCTACGCTGTATGAGCATTGCGCGCTGGCGCTAGATCAATCTGTGGCGATGACCGGCGCGCTCGGCCTGCCGCTGATCGGCGGCGGCGACTGGAATGACGGCATGAACCGCGTCGGCGAAGGCGGGCAGGGCATGAGCGTCTGGCTCGGATGGCACCTGATTCATGCCATCGACCGTTTTGCGCCCATCGCCGAGGCACGGGAGCCCGAACGAGCGGCGCGCTGGCGAGCGCATGCACGGCAACTGGCAGCAGCGATCGAGACGGTGGCATGGGACGGCGAATGGTATCGCCGCGCGACCTATGACGATGGGACATGGCTGGGATCGAAGGACAGCGACGAGTGCCAGATAGATTCGATCGCGCAGACCTGGGCGGTGCTCAGCGGCGCCGGGGCACCCGACCGCCAGATCACGGCAATGGCATCGCTGCGGCGCCACCTCGTCGATCGCGACGCGCGGCTCGTCAAACTGTTCACGCCGCCCTTCGACAAGACGGTGCATGATCCAGGCTATATCCGCAGCTACCCGCCGGGGCTGCGGGAAAACGGCGGCCAATACAGCCATGCCGCGATGTGGACCATCCTCGCGTCCGCCCGCATGGGGGACGGTGACGGCGCCGTCGATCTTTTCGGCCTGCTCAATCCGATCAACCAGGCCCGCACCGCAGCAGCGGCGGCGCATTACCGCGTCGAACCCTATGTCGTGGCGGCCGATATCTATTCCGTGGCGCCCAACGCCGGCCGCGGCGGCTGGACCTGGTATACCGGCGCCGCCGGCTGGATGTTCCGCGCCGGCGTTGAAGGCATCGTCGGGCTCCGACGCCGCGGGCGCAGGCTCCGGCTGGCGCCATGCCTGCCTGACACTTGGCCCGGCATCGAGGTGACGTTGCGGATAGAAAACGCAGAATATGCCGTCCACATCCGCCGCGCGTCGCCGGGAGCGCCAGCAGCGGCGACGCTGGACGGTGCCCCTCTGCCAATGACCGCCGGCGCGGTCGAATGGACGATCGAAGCCGGTTCGCATGCACTGGAGATACTGCTCACGGCAGCATGATTGACGAGATTGCGGCGGCATCGGCAGGCTCGGCCAGCCCGATATGTGTACCGCTGGATTGAAAACGCAGTTCGAGCGCCATGTGCGAAGGAGATAGTCAGCGCGTTCTCGGTGGCGCGCGCGGCGGAAATACCCCGTGGACGAAGCCCGGGGCGCGCGGCGACAATGGTGGATCAGCGGCGGCTGAAGCAGGGGATGTGAAACAAGATCTTGAAACCGCAGATCTGGCGTCTGATCATGACTTACCTGAATCCGCCGCAAGACAGTTCAATGGGGCGAAGTCATCTCATTGTTTCGCCGGCAGCAGATAGCCTCAATCAAGCTGTCGGCGGAAGGTCTCGGGCAGCCATATCAGCCCCACCACCGCGCACAGGCCGGCTACGAAGATCGGATACCATAGCCCATAGGTGATATCACCTGTGGCAGCGACCATGGCGAAGGCGATGGTTGGCAAAAAGCCGCCGAACCAGCCATTGCCGATGTGGTAGGGCAAAGACATCGAGGTATAGCGGATGTGAGTCGGGAAAAGCTCGACCAGGAGCGCCGCGATCGGCCCGTATACCATGGTCACATAGATCGCCATGATGAAGAGGATGAGCACGACCCTTGGTCGATCAATTTTCGCCGGGTCGGCGCGCTCAGGATAGCCTGCAACGTTCAATGCGGCGCGCGCTTCGGTCTGGAACGCTGCAATCGCTGCTGTCTTTGCCTCGGCATCCATTCCCTGTGGAACCGGTGCCTCGATCTCGACTGCGCCTATGGCGATGCGCGCCGCCGCCCCGGCTTCCGCAACATTGGAATAAGATACCCCGGCCCGCGCCAGAACGCTCTTGGCTATGTCGCATGCCTCGCGGTCGAACTTGTTGGAACCGATCGGATCGAACTGGACCGAGCAGCGGGTCGGATCGGCGATGACCGTCACCGGCGATGTCGCTTGCGCTGTGTAGAGCGCCGGATTGGCAGCGCGCGACAATGCATCGAATAATGGAAAATAGGTCAGCGATGCCAACGCGCAACCCGCGAGGATGATCGGCTTGCGTCCGATCTGGTCTGAAAGCCAACCGAACAGGATGAACGCCGGAGTCGCCAAAGCCAACGCGATGGCGATGAGGATGTTGGTCGTGGCACCATCGACCTTGAGCATTTTCTCGAGAAAAAACAGCGCATAGAATTGCCCGGTGTACCAGACAACGGCCTGCCCCATGACTGCTCCAAGCAATGCAATGAGCACGACACGAAGATTGCTCCAACGCGCAAAGGCCTCGGTGAGAGGCGCTTTCGAGGTCCGCCCCTCGGCTTTCATGGCGGCAAAGACCGGGCTTTCTTCGAGCTGCATCCGGATCCAAAGCGAAACACCCAGAAGCAGAATCGAGATCAGGAAGGGGATCCGCCACCCCCAGTCGAGGAATGCCTCCTCACCCAATCCTGTGCGGATACCGATGACGATCAGCAGTGCTGCAAATAGCCCGAGTGTTGCGGTCGTTTGTATGAAGCTGGTGTAAAGCCCGCGGCGTCCCGCTGGCGCGTGTTCGGCAACATAGGTGGCAGCGCCCCCATATTCACCGCCCAGAGCAAGCCCCTGCAGCAGCCGCAGCACGACGAGCGCAATGGGCGCTGCGACGCCAATACTGGCATAGCTTGGCAACAGCCCGACCAGAAAGGTGCTCAGGCCCATGATTCCCATGGTCACCAGGAACGTGTTCTTGCGCCCAACGATGTCGCCAATGCGCCCGAAAACCAGCGCTCCGAAGGGCCGCACGGCAAAACCCGCTGCAAATGCTGCCAGTGCAAAGATAAAGCCCGTGGTTTCGTTTACCCCCGAGAAGAATTTGGCGCTGATGACCGTAGCCAGAAGGCCATAAAGATAAAAATCATACCATTCGAACACGGTGCCGAGCGAGGAGCCGAAAATGATCAGCTTGTTGCCGGCAGGTTTTTTCTGTGTGCTCATTATCGCGCCAGGAGCCGGGGCTGAGGCAAGTTTGTGGATGATCGAACAAGCATTGCCCGCGCAACATCCCCAGCGCCTTGCCCCGGCCCACACCACCGAACCCCAGCAGTGGCAGCCGGGCGCAGCGATGGCAGGAAGCTACGAACCACCAAAGCCCCGCTGCCCTCAGCGTCGAGCAAGGCTCGGCCGCCGATCTGCGAATCAGATGTGGCCATAGCTTCCCTTTGATCGATCCTGTCGTTGGCCTACCCGTCAGAAATCGAAGCTCAACCCTGCGTAATAATAGCCACCGCTGATCCCGTATGGTGCGTAGGTGTTATAAAAGGCGAAGCCTGTCGTGCCCTGGTTGGCAGGCTTGAGGATGCTGGGAAACTTGTTCAGCAGATTGTTGGCGCCGATGTTCACCCGCATGCCCTGGCCGAGTGCAACGGCGATGTCGAGATCGATGATGACTTGCGGCGTGACGGGATCGTCATTGGCTGCGAGAAGGCTTGTTTGCACCACCCGGCCGAAGCGCGTTGCCCGGAAGTTCGTCGTGAGGGCGCCAAATTCCCAATTGACGCTTGCGATGAACTTGTCGCGCGGGGTGCCTTCAGTGAAGTCACCCTGACGCTGGCGATTGATCAGGGAAATGCCGATCCCGGCGAGTTGTTGCGGCACTATCAGGCGGGTGAACTCTGTCTGGTTGAAGTTGCCCGACAAGCCGAAGGTCGCTTGTCCGGCACTGCCAAGGTCTGCGCGCCACGTACTGACGATGTCCAGACCGCGCGTGCGGGTGCTGGCGGCGTTGGAGAAGTAAAAGCCGCTCTGGAACGGGTCTAACCCGGCGTTCTGCAAAAGCTGTCCTACACCGTTCAATACGCCAGCCGCATTGGCAGCACCCGTAAGCGTGCCACCGAGCAAAATGCGGTCACGGATGCTGATCTGATAGGCATCGACGGTCAGATTGAACCGGGAGGTCGGGGTGAACACAACGCCCAATGAATAGTTGGTTGATCGTTCCGGCGTGAGCGGTTGAGCGCCGAGCGCGATGGCAACCGGATCGTTGACTGGAAGTGCGCGAACCGGCGCCAGGGTCGTAACAGTTGCCCCCGGCAACAGCACGCCGATGGTGCTTGCCGATGCATAAAATTGCTGCTGCAGCGTTGGCGCACGAAACCCGGTTGATGCTGTTCCGCGGAATGCGATGCCACTGATCGGCTCTATTCGGACGGACGCCTTGCCGGTGGTCGTCGAGCCGAAGTCTGAATAGCGCTCATAGCGTCCGGCAAGGCCGATATCGAAGCCTTCGATGATTTTCTGCTCGATATTTACATAGCCGCTTATGTTGTTTCGCTTGAAATCTCCGGCGGCTTCGGGCGGAAAGCCCGAAACGCCTTGCGAACCAGCCTGGCGGATGACGCCGGCCAGAGGCTGCCCCGGTGGCGAGCGGTAGCCACCATCAATGTAGGACGCTGGCTCGCCAGCGATGATCGAAAATCCGTTTTCACGATATTCGGCACCGACGGCGAAGAACAGCGCTTCGGCCAACCCGATCTCGAATTCGCGACTGATGTCGAGGTTGCTTGTCCATTCGGTGCCTTTCAGGCTGCCGATATAGAAGTCGGTTTGCCCCGATGGGCCGAGCGACGCGTTGAGCGAAGTCGTTTGATCATAGTCGACAAAGTTGCGCGAATAGGTTGTTGATAGATCGAAATTAAAGCCGGCGCCCAATGCGCCGCGCAATCCAGCTGCAAGCTGATAATCATCATCCCGAACAAACAATTTGGGAATGTAGCCGTCGGGATAGACCTCGATGACGTTGTTCGAGGCGCTGGGCTGGCGGAAGGTCAACCAGCTGTTGGCCTCGCGCTTGCTGTAGGTGCTGAAGGAGTAAAGCTCGAGCGAGTCGGTAATCGGCAGCTTTGCATCATAGGATATATTGAAGGCCGCGACCTGCGGCTGGCCGGGCTTGTTGACGTTGCGATCAAAACTCGCCTCGCGCGGATCCGGCTGACCGTTGATGGGAAAATAGAGCGTGCCGATGAATGGCCGGCCACGGATGGTCCGCTCCTGGAGCCTCGCGTCAGCGGCGACACTGAGATGCCCGCCGTCTCCGAGCTTGAAGCCGGCGCTGACCTGCGCTGTTCCGGTTTCGCCGTCGCCACTCCCGGTGGCGCCAGCTTGAAACAGCCCTGACACCCCGAGCGTGTCCTTCATGATGACGTTGACGACCCCGGCGATGGCATCGGAGCCATATTGTGCCGAAGCGCCGTCGCGCAGCACCTCGATACGCCCCACCGAGCTTGTCGGAATGAGGTCGAGATCGGCGGGTGACTGGCCGTTTTGCGTGGTCCCGTTGATGAAAATGGTTGCGGTATTGTGCCGACGCTTACCGTTGACGAGCACAAGCAACTGGTCCGAAGCCAGACCACGCAAGGAGAGGGTTTTCACCGCAAAGCTGGCGCCGGCGCCGCTGTTCGAGACGTTGATCGAGGGCACCAGCGTACCGAGCAGATCCCTGACCGACTGCTTTCCGCTAGGTCGCAAATCCTCGGCAGTAAGCACGTCGATCGGCGCGAGGCTCTGGGTAACAGTGCGGTCGACTTGTCTTGTACCGGTCACGATCATTTCGGCGCCAACCGCTTGCTCGGCAGATGCCGACTGAGCGTTTGCGGCAACTGCAACCATGCAAGTGCCAATTGCCAAGGCGGACGACGCCATAAGCTTTAACGAATTATATACCATAGCTAATATTTTCCCCTTAGCCCCAGCCACATACGATAGTTAGAAAATATGCCGAGTCAACGTATCAGTTTGATTAAAGTTGCGACATCAGGCTAGATCTGGATATATTTCAATAATGACACATTCCGAAATTTTATCTCGTGGCCGTAAAGAAATTATTGAAAAATCCTCTCGTGCGCCTCTGGCTACTTTATATCTTTACATCGAGGGCGCAAATTTCGCCATAGACTCTTAAAATGTCGAAGCTAGAGTAGTTTTTCTGATTTCGAAGCAGTGGGGACTTCCAACACCATGAGGGGGAATAACATGACATCGATCACGAAAGCCGGCTTTCTGTTGTCTGCGGCAGTGCTGCTCGCTTCAGCTCTGCACGCAGCGCCGGTCCAGCCCGCGCCTCCCGGTGCGGGCGAGCTGATCGCTTTCGATGTCCA
>JBBQXX010000079.1:0-10494 GCA_038209235.1 Sphingomonadales bacterium
CCCCAGTCACCTGCGCGCTTTTCGCTGCGACCCGGCGCGAAAAACATCAGCCGCGCAGGGCCGGGCAGCGGCGTTACATCCGCCGCCGAATCCCAGTGCGATTTTCCGACGACAATTGACGCTTTGAGGGCATTGCCGAAATGGCTGTGGATGCTGGCGGCAACCGCAGCATTGCCCGCCATGTCAACCATCGCGCTGGCAACGCCGGGGTCCATCGCGCCAATTGCATCATAGGTCACGACGCGGTCGTAAAGCCCGAGCGATTCGACATAGGCGGCATTCCCCGCGCTGGTCAGCGCTATCACCTGCGGGCGCTGGGCGCGTCGCATCAGGGAATGCGCCAGACCGATCGCGGTCTTGCTCGACGCGCTGGCGACCAGAATCTGCTTTGCGCCATAATCGCTCTCATCCTCCAACTGGTCGGCGATCAGCCATCCGGTGAGAAACAGTGGGCGAAACACCGGCCAGTAATCATGATCGACGGCGCGATAATCGCCCAGAGCATCGATGCGCTGATACTGGTTGTAAATCACCGGCAGGCTGGCGCGGCGCAGGCTGACATCGGTGAAGCCATGCGGGCCCGCGCGCCCCGGGATCAGCACCGTGTGGCTCGCCATCGGGAAATAGCCGTAAAGCTGCGTGCCCACCGGAACTGCATCATGGCGGCTGCGCGCCACCGTGGCAAAGCCCCAGACCGGCAACCGCCCTGGCGCATCACGCTCGGCAAAGAAATCCCAATAGCCCTGATCGTTGCCGAACAGCCCCACCGGCTTGCCGAACACCGCATAGGTGATGTTGTTGGCGGTCATCGCATACAGATCGATAGCAACCTCGACCGCGCCTTGCGGGATTTCGGTTTCGGCTTCGGTGACGATCCGCGCATAGGCAATGGCGTCGCGGTCGATATCTATGGCCCAGCGTTGGGTGGTCATTTATTCTTTCCTTGGTTCGCATTTCCCGTTCCCCGGACCTGATCCGGGGTCCAGGGTCAGATTGCACCCAGCCGCCTCTGGATTGCGGCTTTCGCCGGAAAACGGCCACCTAAATGTTAAGGTAATTCAGCTTCGCGCCGCCTCGTGGCCAATCCATCTTCACCAGCCTGCCCGTGCCCGAAAGCGTGATCCACGCCGTGCGCAGTTCCGGCCCGCCAAAACAGATGTTGGTCGTGAAAGGATCATCGGTGGTGACAAATTCCACCAGTTCTCCCGCCGGTGACACCACAGATATTCCGCTTTGGCCGATCGTGGCGACGCAGACATTGCCATCGCCGTCCACACCCAGCGAGTCGAAAAACGTGTAACCAGCCGGGCTATACAAAAACGTCCCACCCGGCCCGAGCAGCCCTTGCGAAAACGCGATCTCGCCCGGAGCGCTGATGTCATAGGCCCACAGCTTGCAGGTATAAGTTTCTGCGACGTAAAGCGTTTTCCCATCGGGGGAGAGGCCGATCCCGTTAGGATTTTCCATCGGAAAGATCGCTTCCCTGAGCAGCGAGCCATCGGCTTTTGCATAGAAAACCCCGGTGACATCGCGCTCGCGCTGCCGGGTCTTGCCGTGATCGGTGAACCAGAAACCGCCTGTATCATCGAATACGATGTCGTTGGGTCCGCGCAATGCACAGCCGAAATCGCCATCCTTGTAAACTGTCTCGACCGCCCCTGTCTCAAGATCGACTCGCTCGATCCGCCCGCCCGAATAGTCGTCAGGCTGGCCATGCGGGATGAGCAGACCGGCGCTCTCGACATATTGGAAACCGCCATTGTTGCAGACATAAAGCTTGCCATCGGGGCCGATCGCTGCACCATTGGGACCGCCGCCAAGCTGCGCAATCACCTGCTGCGATCCATCGGGCAACACCCGTGTCACGCACCCGGCGGCGATTTCGACCAGCACCACGCTGCCATCGGGCATCGCCACCGGGCCTTCGGGAAACCGCAGTCCCTCGGTTACCAGTTCCATCCAGAATCCTTCCCGCCGTGTTTTTTTCTGCCCGCATCATTGCGGCCCAATCCACGTCTGTCCAGCGAACAAACCGCGCAAAACGTGCTTGAGCGATCTGCATTTCGTGCCTAAAGGCTTGGCTTTAATGACATCTCCAGAAACATCGCCAGAAACATCGCCCGAACTCCGGCCAACCCGCCGCCCCGCCAGCGATTATCCGCCGGGGCGCGCGGCTTTTCCGCACCGGCATCTGCTGGGCATTGCCGGATTGCAGCCGTGGGAAATCGAGTATCTGCTCGATGAGGCCGAGCAATGGGTCGATCTGAACCGTCAGGCCAGCAAACATGATGACAGGCTGGCGGGCCTGACGCTGATCAACGCGTTCTTCGAGAATTCTACCCGCACGTTGCTGTCGTTCGAAATTGCCGGCAAGCGGCTCGGCGCAGACGTGGTCAATATGCACGCTGCGCAATCGAGCGTTAAAAAGGGCGAAACGCTGATCGATACAGCCGTGACGCTGAACGCGATGCGCGCCGATGCCATCGTTATTCGCCACGGCAGTTCGGGCGCGGTGCAGTTAATTGCCGACAAGGTGGGTTGCCCGGTGCTCAATGCCGGGGATGGCACGCACGAGCACCCGACCCAGGCCTTGCTCGATGCGCTGACGATCCGGCGGCGCAAGGGCAAGATCGCAGGACTTCGTGTAGCGATCTGCGGTGATATCCTGCACAGCCGGGTTGCCCGGTCGAACATGATCTGCCTGTCGACGCTGGGCGCTGAGGTGTACGTCGCCGGACCACCCGCGCTCATGCCGCCTGCGGTGGAAGCGATGGGAGCAACCCCGTGCAAGGACTTTGCCGCCGCGCTCGATGGCGCCGATGTCGTCATGATGCTGCGCCTCCAGCATGAGCGGATGCAGGGCCAGTTCATCCCCTCGCCGCGCGAATTTCGCCACCTGTATGGCCTCACCGATGCGCGCCTGGCGCAGGCGCAGCCCGATGCGCTGGTCATGCACCCCGGCCCGATGAACCGGGGTATCGAGATCGACAGCCTTATCGCCGACAATCCGAAGCGCTCGGCGATTACCGATCAGGTCGAGATGGGCGTTGCGATGCGCATGGCCTGTCTGGATGTGCTGACCCGGCGCGGACGCGGCGTGGCGGGCTGGGCATGAGCAACACTCCGACCAGCCCCTTGACCATCGTCAACGGCCGTCTGGTGCTGGGCGGCCATGTCGAGCCGGTTCCCGGCAACCTGCGCATCATTGGCGACCGGATTGCCGAGATCGGCGCGATCACCCCCGGCGCAGATGACCGGGTGCACGATGCCAGGGGCGCGCTGATCGCGCCGGGTCTGGTCGATCTGGGCGTATTTGCCATCGACCGGCCCGCGTTCCACTTTGGCGGGATCAGCCGCGCCGCGCTGATGCCCGATCAGAACCCGACACTCGATCATCCCGCGCAAGTGCGCTTTGCCGCCTATTCGGGCAAACCCGATTTCTGGGTGCATCCGCTGGCGGCTGCGACGCGCGGCCTTGCTGGGATCGAAATGGCCGAGATTGCTTTGATGAAGGAGGCCGGCGCGCGCGCTGTCGCCACCGGGCGGCGCTGGATCACCGATACCGGTGTCATGCACCGGCTGATGCAATATTGCGCGATGCTGGACCTGCCGCTGATCGTCCACAGCCAGGACCACGGCCTGTCGGGCAATGCGGTGGCGACCTGGGGCGAAATGGCGACCCGGCTGGGTCTGCCGCAGGCTCCGGCTGAAGCCGAGAGCATCGCCATCGCGCGCGACATCGCACTGGTGCGGATGACGCAGGCACGCGTCCATTTCCGGCAGGTGACGACGCGCGCCGGGCTGGCGCTGGTCCGCGCCGCGAAGGCTGAGGGCTTGCCGCTCACCGTCGGAATTACGCCTGCGCACCTGTTGCTGTCCGATGTTGCGCTGGGTGGCTTCCGCACCTTCGCGCGGTTGTCCCCGCCGCTACGATCCGAAGATGACCGGCAGGCGGCGCTGGCGGCAGTGGGCGATGGCACCATCGACGTCATCGCCTCGGGCCACGACCCACGCGGCCCCGAAGACAAGCGCCTGCCGTTTGCCGATTCGCAGCCGGGCATGGCGGGCGCAGAAACGCTGCTGCCGCTGTCGCTGGGACTGGTGCGCGACGGCCTGATCTCCACCGAGCGCCTGTTCGAGCTTGTAGCCGGCAACCCGGCGCGTATTCTGGGGGTCGAAGCAGGCACGCTGCGCCCCGGCTTTGAAGCGGACATCGTGCTGGTCGATCCAGACCGCCCCTGGCAGGTCGATTCGGCCCGCATGGCCGCCAGCGCCGGCAACACCCCGTTCGACAGACTACCCGTGCAGGGCCGCTGCGTGGCGCTGTTCAAGGGCGGGCGGCTGGTCGATCAGATCAGCGGTTAGGGCAAGTCAGCCCTGCGTTTACGCCAATCCCCTGGCGGATATGTCTTTTGCAAACCGGCAAGACAAGTTTCGGTCGTCGGGTAGCAATCCGGCGTCACGGAAGGGCAGATGTTGAGAACGGGGCACAGCTTCCGCAGACCGATAGAACCCTGTAGACGAGGACAGAGTCGATATGGATGGGTCTCTATCTGAATGACCAGCAGTTACGAACCTTATGAACCACAGCTTATGCCAGTCGCGTGGGCGCCGGGCATCTGGACGGTGGAAGGTCCCGAAGTACGCTATCGTCTGGCAGGAATCACGATCCCCTGCCCCACGCGCATGACGGTCATCAGGCTCAACGACGGCACACTCTGGCTTCATTCTCCAGTTTGCTACACTGCGGCACTGGCCACTGCACTCAACGAGCTTGGACCAGTCTCGGCGCTGGTTGCGCCCAACAGCTATCATTATATCCACATTGCCGCGTGGGCAGCGGCAAACCCTTCGGCAACCGTGTTTGCAGGCCGGGATCTGGCAGGCAAGATCAAGGTGAGCAGCCTGCCGCTCGACACCACGGCTGCAGTGCCTTGGAACGAAGACATCAGGCGCACGGTGATTGATCTTGGCAAATTCACCGAAGCGGTTTTCTTTCATCAATTATCCCGCACGCTCATCGTCACCGATCTGATGCAGAACTTTGAAGCGCGCAGGGTCCGGCGTTTGACAACGCGGGCGATATTGACCGCGGGCGGCGCAACGGGGCCAAATGGTCGGCCTTCGATCGAAATCAGATTGGCCGCGCGCGGCGATAAGGATGCTGTGCGGGCTGGCGTGCGTCAGATGCTGGACTGGAAGCCCGCGCGCATCATCATTGCGCACGGTGCCTGCTACACGAAAGACGCAACGGCTGAAATCGAACGCGCTTTTGAGTGGGTCGGGTGATCGAACAGCCGCCATTGGGCGGGAAACGTCATGGATCGGGTGACAGGCGACCAAGACCGTGGGTCTACCCCGTTTATCCCGGGCTTGTCGAAGCCACCGCACGAACGACCGAGCCATAACTTACCGTCACCCCGATCGTGCTTCAGAGTCCATTTCTCATCTCGCACCCATGGCCGGAGCGCACGATGGGTCCTCAAACAAATGCAGGATAACGGTAGCGAGCAAATTAGCGCGGGGCCTTCGACAAGCTCAGGCTGAGCGGCGTGGGTGCAGATTAGCTGACTAGGCTTTGCTGACCATACAAAAGTTTGGCGAAGCACCATCCTACCCCTTATACCCAAACGCCTCGCGCGCCATTGCTACCAGCGCCGGGTTCGCTTCGGGCAGATCGCCGGGGACCGAGGCTTCGAGCCGCTCGGCGACGTGGGTTAGCACTGCGATGCGCGCGGCTTTCTTGTTGTTACCGTCGAACACCGCCCAAGGTGCCCAGCGCGTGTCGGTCTGCTTGAACATCGCCTGCATGGCGTCGAGATATTCCGCACGTTTGGCACGGTTGCGGAAATCCTCTTCGGTCACCTTCCAGCGTTTTTCGGGGACGGACAGCCGGTCCGCCAGCCGTTTGTCCTGCGTCGCCTGAGTAACATGCAGGAACAGCTTGATGATCGCGGTGCCGCCATCGACCTGCTGCGCCTCGAACTCGTTGATCTCGTCGTAACCGCGCTTCCAGTCGCGCTCGCTGCAAAAACCTTCGACCCGCTCGACAAGTACCCGGCCATACCAGGAGCGGTCAAAAACCGCGACCTCGCGGCTTCCCGGCAATTTCTGCCAGAAACGCCAAAGGAAATGCCGGTCTTTCTCATAAGGAGTGGGCGCGGTGATCGGCCAGACCTGAAAATAGCGCGGATCCCATTCTGCGGTCATCCGGCGGATGATGCCGCCCTTGCCCGCCGCATCCCAGCCTTCTGCCACGATGATCGCCCGGTGGCCATGCACGATATGCCGGGCATGGGCGAGTGACAGGCGGTCCTGTAACATCTTCAGCGCTTCGGCATAGTCGCCACCAAAACCGCTAGCTTTTTCGTAATCGGCAAGCTTGATGTTCAAGGCTGGTCTCCCGTCAGGCGCGCTTCACGCGCCGCATAGTCTGCCTCGGCAACGCGGCGAGCGGTGATCCGGCCGATGCCAGCATCCGCAAAAGCGCTCGACCGTTCGGCAACCACGCGGAAATAGGGCTGACCACAGAGCGCAAGTTCAGCCAAAATGCCTTTGAGCGCGAACGCCCACTCCGGCCAGTCCTGTCCGCCAGATCGTTCAACGACCAGTGATCCGACCTGCGCTGCCTCGCGATTTCGGGCTGGGTAGAGGCCTTCGATGGCCAACGTCTCGGCAGCAACCGGCATTGCTGCAAAAAGAGCGACACAGGCCACCAACCCAGATAAGCCAGGTGATGCTCGCCGCACTTGTGTGCGATATCCCATTGCGATTGCCATTGCCGCCCCCGCTGCTAAAAACTTATATGATTGCCGTGCTTTATCATAATAATGTCGCACAGGTCACGGGGCAAGTCTGTGCGGGCAATCACCCCACCATGCTTTTACGCAGCGATGCAACGCACTCCATAGCCCGGGAACATCGCATCATCGGTGATGATAGCCGATTGTTCACAGAGCGCCTGAGCGATAATCAGATGGTCAAACGGATCGCGGTGAATCAGCGGCATCGCTTCCAGCACTTGGAGATGCGCAGCCGTCAAAGCCATCACGGAAATATCCTGACTGGCCAAGGCATGCAATATCGCTGCACCGCTTTCCGCCATTTTGCCGATCCGGTGTTTGACCGAGATTTCCCATGGCGATGCGATACTGATCATAATCTCATGCCCGGAATCGGCGATCAGCGATCTGGCGCGTTGGCCCAACCTTGGATTATCCTGCAACCACCACAGCAGGACATGGGTGTCGAGCATCAACCGCACAGACCGACCTTATTGAGGCGGCCAGGACAATTCACTGTCCTTGCCCTCCATGGCATCAATCAGCCATTGCGGCGTGTCATTGAAATCATCAGCCATATGGATTTGCCCCCGCATCGCGCCGGGCTGCCGGGGCTTTTTCAGCGCAACAAACGTGGATTTTGCCGCAGCAGCGGGCATCGAAAAAAACGGCATCTGCATTTCGTGCACTCCTGCAAGCGGTTGATCTACAGCCGATGTGCCATTGGCCAAGGCTTGCAGATACGTCTTGACCAAGGCCGACAACGACGTACCCTGTTCGGCGGCGTGGATACGCGCCAGCCGATGGGTTTCGTCATCCAGAGCTATGGTCACATTCTTCATAGGCAACGCAGTATCACATTCTCACAGTTCTGCCAAGCCATGTTGCAGATCAGCCCTTTTGCTGTTCGACCACCCGGATGTTCAATTCGCGTAGCTGCTTGAGGCTGACCGGCGAAGGCGCGCCCATCATCAGATCCTCGGCCTTCTGGTTCATCGGGAACAGCACGACCTCCCGAATGTTCGGCTCATCTGCCAGCAGCATCACCATGCGATCAACACCCGGCGCAGAGCCACCATGCGGCGGCGCACCATATTTAAAGGCGTTGAGCATGCCGGAGAAGTTCTTCTCGACATCTTCGGCGCTGTAGCCGGCAATCTCGAATGCCTTGTACATGATATCAGGACGGTGGTTACGGATCGCACCCGAGGACAGTTCAACCCCGTTGCAGACGATATCATACTGCCACGCGAGGATATCGAGCGGGTCCATTGTTTCCAGCGCCTCCATCTCGCCTTGCGGCATCGAGAACGGATTGTGGCTGAAGTCGACGCGTTTGGCCTCCTCGTCATATTCGAACATCGGGAAGTCGACGATCCAGCAGAATTTGAACACGCCCTGTTCGATCAGCTTGAGCTGCTCGCCGACGCGGGTGCGCGCCGCGCCTGCCAGCTTTGCCGCCTGCGATGGCTTGCCCGCCGCAAAGAACACGCCGTCGTTCGGGCCAAGGCCCAGCTGCGCGATCAGCTTTGCGGTTCCTGCTTCGCGATGGTTCTTGGCGATGGGGCCGCCGGGTAGCCCATCCTTGATGTTGATATAGCCCAGCCCGGCATGGCCCTCGCTGCGTGCCCAATCGTTCATTTCGTCGAAGAACTTGCGGCTGAGCGCCCCGGCACCCGGTGCCGGGATGGCGCGCACTATGCCTCCGCCACCAACGATCTTGTCGAACAGGCCAAAGCCCGATCCCCTGAAGTGATCGGTCACATCGCTGATCACCAGCGGGTTGCGCAGATCGGGCTTGTCCGATCCGTATTTCAGCATGGATTCGCGATACGCAATGCGCGGGAACGCGCCTTCGGTGACCGCCTTGCCGTTGGCAAATTCCTTGAAGACTCCGCCGAGCACTGGCTCCAGCGCAGCGAACACGTCGTCCTGCGTGACAAAGCTCATCTCGAGGTCGAGCTGATAGAATTCGCCCGGGCTGCGGTCAGCACGCGCATCTTCGTCGCGGAAACAGGGCGCGATCTGGAAATAGCGATCAAAGCCTGCCACCATCAGCAGCTGTTTGAACATCTGCGGAGCCTGCGGCAACGCATAGAACTTGCCCGGATGCACACGGCTGGGCACCAGATAATCGCGCGCGCCTTCGGGCGACGATGCGGTGAGGATCGGGGTCTGAAATTCGGTAAAGCCCTGCTCCACCATCCGGCTACGCAAGCTGGCGATGACCTGCGAGCGTAGCATGATGTTGCGGTGCAGCCGTTCGCGGCGCAGATCGAGGAACCGATAGCGCAGGCGGATGTCTTCGGGATAATCCTGCTCGCCGGCCACCGGCATCGGCAGCTCTTCGGCAGCCGATTGGACGAGCACGTCGCCAGCGCGCACCTCGATTTCGCCGGTCGGCAGGCTGGCGTTCACCGTCTCGGGCGAGCGCGCCACCACCTTGCCGGTGACCGTGACCACGCTCTCGACGCGCAGCCGCTCAAGCGCAGCAAATGCCGGGCTGTCGGAATCGGTGACGATCTGGGTCAACCCGTAATGATCGCGCAAATCGATAAACAGCAGGTTGCCATGATCGCGCTTGCGGTGAACCCAGCCTGACAGGCGAACCGTTTGGCCAACATCCGAAGCGCGAAGCGCGGTGCAACTGTGGGTGCGATATGCGTGCATGGGAAACCGTCGATCCTGATAATCATAGGGGAGATGCGACTTCGCGTATTACGACGTCAGCATACAGCGCGGCTAACACAGCGCTGCTGGCGTTTTGTCAAGCTTTGTGCGCTTGAACTCCGGGTCGCGCGGCGCTTGCGCGCAGAGTTTGCGAGCATCCCGGCAGCCTGTATAGAACCAGCATGCATATTCATCCGCTGATTACCGACACCGATTCCCTTGAGCAGCTTTGCACGCGTCTGGCCAAATCAGACTTTGTCGCGGTCGATACCGAGTTCATGCGAGAGAACAGCTATTGGCCCGAGCTGTGCCTGGTCCAGATCGGCAATCTTGAAGAAGCCGCAGCCATCGATCCGATGGCACAGGGGATAGATCTGAAACCACTGCTCGACCTGCTGACCGAAAATCACGACGTGCTGAAGGTGTTTCACGCCGGGCCGCAGGACATCGAGATCATCTTCAACCTGACCGGCAAAACCCCCGCCCCGCTGTTCGATACGCAGGTGGCGGCGATGGCTTTGGGGCAGGCCGAACAGATCGGTTATGCCAACCTTGTCGAAAGCTGGCTGGGGCTCACCGTCGACAAGGGCGCGCGGTTTACGGACTGGTCGCGGCGCCCACTGGAGACTCGCCAGATCGACTATGCGATCGGCGATGTCACCCATCTTGCCAGGATATTCCCCAAGATGCTCGACAAGCTGCGGCGCACCGGGCGCGGAGCATGGCTCGATATCGAGATGGAGAAGCTAGGTGACCCGCGCCAGTACAAGCCTGATCCCGATACCTTGTGGCACCGTATCCGCGCGCCAGGGCGCAGCGCACAGATTCTCGGGCGGATGCGCGCGTTGGCGTGGTGGCGCGAGACCGAAGCGCAGGACAAGAACCTGCCACGCGGGCGCATCATGAAGGACGAGACGCTCGCCGATATCGCCGCGCATCCGCCATCGGTCCAGGCCGATCTGGGCAAGGTGCGCGGGCTTTCTGCGGCATGGCGCGAGAATGACATCGGTGCCCGGATGATGGACGCGCTGTTTGCGGCAAA
>JBBQXX010000080.1:0-10431 GCA_038209235.1 Sphingomonadales bacterium
CTCGGCCACCATCGGGAACATCACGTTGAGCGTTCGGCCCGCCGCCGCCTCGATCAGCGCGCGCGCCTGCACCTTGAACAAGCCATCGCGCTCCAGAGCGACGCGCAAAGCACGCCAGCCCATCGCGGGGTTTTCTTCACCGGGGCCATCCTCGCGCAGATAGGGCAAGGATTTGTCGCCACCGATATCGACCGTGCGGAAGATGACCGGCTTGTCGCCTGCCGAATCGAGCACATCACGATACAGCCGCAACTGGTGCTCCCGGCGCGGCAATGTGGCGGACACCAGGAATTGAAATTCGGTGCGGAACAAGCCCACGCCGTCGGCACCGGTTACCGCCAGATTCGAGATGTCATCGCGAAGCCCGGCGTTGATCATCACTCCGATGCGCTTGCCATCCTTGCTCACCGGCTCGACATCACGCAGCGCGGCGTAGGCGGCCTGTTTGACGCGGCTGCGCACGAACTTGGCCTCAAATGCATCGATCACCTGCGGCGCAGGCCGGATCAGCACCGAATTTTCGATTGTGTCGATCAGCAGATGGTCATCCTGCCGCACCTGATGGAGAATATTGCGCATCCGGCCCATCACCGGAATGCCCATCGCGCGCGCCACGATGGTAACATGCGCGGTCAGTGAACCTTCTTCCAGAATCACACCCTTCAGCCGCCGCCGGTCGTATTCGAGCAGTTCGGCAGGCCCCAGATTGCGTGCAATCAGGATCGTGTCCTGGCGCAGCCCCATCTGCGCCGCCGTGCCGATCTGCCCCGAAACGATGCGCAGCAACCTGTTCGACAAATCCTCAAGGTCGTGCATCCGCTCGGCGAGCAGCGGGTCGTCGATCTGTCGCATGCGCATCCGGGTACGTTGCTGGACGCGTTCGATAGCCGCTTCTGCGGTCAACCCGGAATCGATCGCCTCGTTGATCCGGCGCGACCAGCCTTCGTCATACGCAAACATCTTGTAGGTTTCGAGAACCTCATCATGCTCCCCGCCTTTGCCAAACTCGGCCTGGTTGGCCATCTTGTCGATCTGCTCGCGCATCTTGATGAATGCGGAGTAGACGCGGTGGCGCTCTGCCTCGATGTCTTCGGCCACGACATGCTCGATCGTGATCCGCGGCTGATGGAAAACCGCCTTGCCGCTGGCCAGGCCCGCAACCAGCGGAAACCCGGTTTCGGACGCCGGATGGGTGCGATCTGCCAGCCCGTCGAGCGCGCGGTTCTCGTCAATCAACCCGGCATTGGCGATCAGTTCGGACAGAACCATGGCCACGGTCTGCAGGGCCTCGATCTCCACCTCGAGATAGCGGCGCGGCTCGACATGCTGGATGCATAATACCCCGACAGCGCGCTCCATCCGAACGATCGGCACACCGGCAAAGCTGTGAAACTTTTCTTCACCGGTTTCGGGCCGATACTGGAAATCGGGGTGCGCCGTCGCCTCGGCAAGGTTCAGCGTCTCGACATTGTGGGCGATCGTTCCGGTCAGTCCCTGGCCCATTGCCAGCTTGGTAACGTGAACCGCTTCCTGGTTGAGACCACGCGTCGCAAACAGTTCAAGTACGCCTTCGCGTAACAGGTAGATGGAGCACACTTCGCTGTTGAGCGAATCGCCGATGATGTCCACGACCTGGTTCAGCTTGGCCTGCGCATTCGTCCGCGCGGCCATCACATCATGCAACCGGGTAAGGATTGCGCGCGCAGCGAGCGTGGCGTTGATCTGGGCTTCGGACATGGTAATCGTCTAGCACGCCGGATCGGGCCGCGCCATTGCCGCAAAGGTCAAATCATCGGTGGATGTGGGCAGGCAGGTGCACAACGCCCGGCGCTGGCATGAATCATTTGTGCGATGCGTGCGTCACCAGGGTAGCGAAGATTGTGCGGGCCTTTGGTCCCCGCCACCCGGCGCGCTATCTGATCCTCATCAGACGCGCCGGGCTACTTTTACCGCGGGATCATAGCCCGTTGCACATTACCCGTGCAGGATCAGTGCAGGCTCATTGCTTCCTTGATACGCAGCTTCTGCTTCTTGAGCGTGGCGAGCAGAGCGGTGTCTGGCGCCGGTCGGCGCTCTTCGTCATGGATCATCCGTTCGATACCGGCATGCTTTTGCTGGAGGGCGCGGACATGACTAGCTTGCAGCATTGAGGTCTCCTTCGACTCGTTCCTTCTCATCTTGGGAAATAAATTAAATCACAAAACTTTCTGGTTGTCAGTGTTCTTATGCACAGGCACGCTTGCAATGCGGCGAAACATTCCATACTCGCGACGATCGGCAGGGGTTTGGTCTGCACATCGGCAAAGCCGGGTTGTTTTCAGGCCCAGGCTTTGGTCGGGAAAGGGTTCGCGCGTGACAGAGGAAGAAGTCCGGCAGAAGCTGGCCTTGCTGCGCATCGAGCACCGCGACCTGGATCACGCCATCGGCTCGCTGAGCAACGGCGGCACCGCCGATATGTTGCAACTGGCGCGGTTGAAAAAGCGCAAGCTGATGCTGCGCGACCAGATTCACATACTCGAAGATTATCTGATCCCGGACATCATCGCCTGACCTCAAGAGTTGCCCAGCAACTGTTCCGACATGATACACGCAGCGCATTGCAGCGCTTAACCATATGATTTGACTGGGCAACATGCGGCTATTTTGCCAAGGATGCCGCATGCCCAATGCCCAATACCCTTTCACCGCCAAACTCATCGAGTCGCTCTATGTCGAAGCGATGGTGCTTGCCGATGAAGTCCGGTCGTATTTTGAACTGAGCGCACAGCAACAGGGGCTTGATACGCATGATGAGGTCCGCATCGACATGTCGTGTGAATCATTGCGTGTCACCACCCGGCTGATGCATTCGATCGCATGGCTGCTCAATCAGAAGGCGTTTTTTGCAGGGGAACTGTCGATGACCCAGCTTCGCGGTCGCAGCCGCAGTCTGGGCAGATGCACCAGCAGCGATCCGTTCGTCGTCGCCCGGCTGCCCGGCGAAGCGCAGACGCTGGTGCACGAAACGCAGCATCTGCTCGACCGGTTGGTGCGGCTGGAAACTTCGCTCGAAGCCGAACGGCTGGGCTTTATCGAAGAGCGCGCGATGCGTCCGGCGGTGCTGCAGATGCAGGCCCGTCTGGCCAGCGAAATGGCGTGGTCCGCAGCCCCGATTGCCTCGACGCGCTGAACTTGGCGCAACGAACGCATTCCGCGCAACGAACGAACTGCGCGCAACGAACGCACACCGGCGAATATTCAGTCACCCGCGTGCCCCGATAGCGCCGGACGCAATCGGGGCGCGGGCAACCGAACACCCTTATTTGCGGTAAACGCGCACGTTCTTTGACCGGTAGACGCGTGGTGTGTGATGCACTGGCTGCGCAACGGTGGTTACCGTCTCTTCGGTGCAATGGCCCGGCGTAATCGTCACCGTGGTGATGATCGGGGGCGGATAGTAATAATAATAGCCCGGCGGTGGGGGCGGAAAGCCACCCGGCTGGCCCTGTTGCGGGTAACCGCCGCCATATTGCGACAGCAGGCGACGGCAGCGTTCCTTGTCCTCGGTCTTGTCGATCACCAGTCCGGCGATCGCGCCAACCCCGGCACCGATCAGTGTGCCACCGGTGCGGTTGCCGCGCCCGGCGATGCGGTTGCCTGCCAGGCCGCCGATCCCTGCCCCGATCGCCGCGCCGCCAAGCCCGTTGTCACGGCGGCATGCCTCAAGGAAGGCGGGGTCATAATCGGACGCATAGGCCGGCTGCAGGGGCGGGCTGTAATATCCGCCTTGACGCTGCGGCTGTGCGAAGTCAGCGCCGCGCCCACCAGCATTGTAGCGCGCCAGCAGTTGCCTGCAGCGCTCGCGGTCTTCGGCCTTGTCGATCACCAGTCCGGCAATTGCGCCAACCCCGGCTCCGATCAGCGTGCCACCGGTGCGGTTGCCACGCCCGGCGATACGGTTGCCGGCAAGTCCGCCAAGGCCCGCCCCGATCGCTGCGCCGCCCAGCCCACTGTCTCGGCGGCATGCTTCCAGAAAGGCAGGATCGTAATCGCGATCAAAGCTGGCGGCAGGCGGCGGCAGAGCGTCATCTGCATAAAAGCTATCATCGTAGTCGATCCGCGGCGCGCTGTCGTCATAGCGTGGCTGCCAGTGGGTGCCGTGAATGACATCGTCATTGCCCAGCAACAGATCGCCATCGTAATTATAAGGATCATAATCGGGCGAATAAACCTGCCGGGCCGGGCCGGAGGCAGCTTGCGCGCCTGCCCAGTTTACACCCTGCACCGTATCATACACGCGGCCATCGCGATCGGTCAGCACGGCCTCGTCATAATAGCGCGACCAGCCATAGCCCTGCGCCGGACGCGACAGGCCATAGCCCTGCCAGTTTGCGATGTAATATGTCGGTGCAATCCAGACGCGCGGCAAAACAAACCCGCGAAACGGACGCACATAGGCAGGCGCGCCAACCGGAAAACGCGCCCCGAACCCAGGGCTGAGCACCGGGCCGCGCTGCAACGAGGCGCTGGTCAGCAGATCGATCGAGGCGGAAATTCCGCGCGCCAGCGGCGACTCGGCAGCATAGGCGGGCATGGCCATAGCCAAGGTGCTGCCCATGCAGGTGGCAAGCGCAGCGTGGCGCAGATAAGCAAAACGGCGCGTCGTCATGGTTAATTCCCTCAAGGTCCGACCGGCCAGACGGTGCGTGCGATGAAATCACCGCTGCGCCTGTCTGGCGTGGTTAAACGTTTGTTAGCATTTAGCGGGAGATTGCACCATCAGGCCGATGGATAACCAGGCATCAGATGCGCCACTGTTTCAATTTGGGGCAGCGCGCGCGCCAAGTCTTAAGGGGTCGCTCAGATCCGTCCAGCGAGCAGCGCTGCCAGCTTTTCCATACCTGCCCGGTCCTCGGCGTCGAACCGGGCAAGGCCGGGGCTGTCGAGATCGATGACATGGGTTACCTTGCCGTCACAGATGACCGGCACCACAAGTTCGGACTGGCTGGCTGCATCACAGGCAATGTGGCCGGGGAAGGCGTGGACGTCGTCGACCATCTGCGTCTCGCCGCTGGCCGCTGCGGTGCCGCACACACCGCTGCCCAAAGCTATGCGAATACACGCGGGCTTGCCGATAAACGGTCCCAGTACCAATTCGCCGTCGACAACTCGATAAAATCCCGCCCAGTTGAGGCCGGGCAGATATTGCCAAATCAACGCGGCGATGTTGGCCATGTTTGCGATGCCATCGCGCTCACCCTCGATAAGCGCGCTCGCGGCAGACAGCAGGTCATCATACAGCTGCGGCTTTGGGGTGTTGGGGTCGATTTCAAAAGCGTACATCGTCGCACAATTCCATCGTTGATTAAATCAGTCGAGGTCGACACGGCCCCGGTTCTTCTTGATCGTGCCGCGGCTTTTCTTGCCCGCCAGCCGCTGGGTCTTGCCGATCCGATTGAGCCGCGAACGGGCGCGGATCGCGGGCAGATTATAGGCATCGGCGAGCATCGCAGCCAACCGTTCGCGCGCGACGCGGCGGTTGGCTTCCTGCGTGCGGTGGTTGCGCGCCAGGATGACAAGCTCGCCCACCTGATTGATCTTGGTACCCGCAATCGTGCGCAGCCGGTTATAGACCAGCGGTGGCAGACCCAAGGCATAAATGTTGACGTGCAGCTGAACCGCTGTCGCCACCTTGTTGACGTTCTGCCCGCCTGGTCCCGATGCGGTAATAAAACGTTCCGAAACGATCGCGTCTTCGGGAATATTGATATCAGCCACCGGCCGGCTCCAACGGGGCAAAGCCGATATCGGCAAAGCGTTTGGGCAGCGGTGCGTGCGCGACGATATCGGCCTTGCCCGGACGCGGCATGGTCAGCCGCGATGCGTGCAGCATCAGCCCTGATGGGTGCGGTTGGCCGTAGAACGGATCACCGATCAGCGGCCTGCCGATGCCATGCAGCGCATGCACACGAATCTGGTGGGTGCGCCCGGTTTCGGGGCGAAATTCCACCAATGTCATGCCGTCTGTCACGCCGACCTGCCGCCAGTGTGTGACCGCGCGCTTGCCCGCCGCATCGGGCACCATCCGCCAGCCATCTTCGGCGGTGCTGGTCTTGCCCAGTGCCAGATCGATCGTGCCGCCCGCTTCTGCAAGTTCGCCGTGCACGATGCCCAGATAGACCTTGTCGACCTGCGCATTGGCAAACGCATCGCCGAACCGCTTGACCGCCTTCACATTGCGCGCAAGCAGCAGGCAGCCCGAGGTGTCCTGATCGAGCCGGTGGACAGCCACCGGCAGCCGCTGAAACCCGAACCGCAGATCGGGCAGGTAATCATCAAGGCTGCGCCCGCCGCGTCGCGGCTGGCTGACCGGAAGGCCAGCAGGTTTGTTGATGACAACCGCTTCGCCATCGATGAACGGCAGCGCGTCGGCGGTGCAAAAGGCTGGCGTGTGAAATCCCATAACGCTTCAGGCCGCCTCTGCCATGGCGAAGCTTTGCGCAAACAGTTCGATCGCGCGCAGCCTGTCTGCGTGGTGATAGGCGTTGCACGAGATCATCACCTCGTCAGCGCCAAATGCCCTGGCTAAAGCGAGCACCTTGTCGCGCACCACATCGGGGGTGCCAAACGCGGCGATCCGCGCCTGCGCACCAACGATCATCGCCTCGCGCTCAGTAAAGCCGATGTCGCGGCTTTCTTCGGGTGAAAGCGCAGGCTGCTGGCCGCCCCCCAGAAGCCGCGCGATATTGAGGAAATAGTTTTTGCGCAGCAGTTCGCCATAGTCAGCATCGTCAGTGACAAAGGCTGTCGTCGCCAGCATGACACAAGGCGCATCGAGCGTTGCGCTCGGGCGGAAATTGTGCCGGTAAAGTTCGGTGAGGCCTGGCTCTGCGGTCGGATTGATAAACAACGCGAGCACATAAGGCAGGCCCAGCCGTGCAGCGAGGATCGCGCTGTCCGGGCTGGTGCCCAGCATCCAGACCGGAACATCGCCTGCAGGTTCGGGGCTGAGCCGGGGGTCGGTCAGGCTGCCTTGCAGATAGCCGACCAGATCAGCGACCTGCTGCGGGAACTCGCGAAAACTGGGCGGGTGCGGCGCAGATAACGCCGCTGCGACGCGCATTTCACCGCCGGGGGCACGGCCAACCCCAAGATCGATGCGATCAGGATAAAGATTGCTCAGCACCGCAAACTGTTCGGCCACCTTATAGGCGCTGTAATGCGGCAGCATGACCCCGCCCGACCCCAGCCGAATGCGCGATGTCACCGCGCCCAACGCGGCGATCAGCACTTCGGGCGCGCTGCCGCACAAGAAACGGCTGGCGTGGTGTTCGGACACCCAAAAGCGCTCATAGCCGAGCCTGTCGGCGAGCTTTGCAGCCTCCAGTGTTCCGGCCAAAGCTGCGCTGGCGGGCACATCGGCAAAACGCACCGACTGATCAAGCAGAGAAAAAGGCACCATGGCCTGAATGATAGGGCATTTGGGGCGGCTCACAACCCCCAGCGCTGGGTGCCGCCCCGTAATCGGTCATATCGGACGGCGCGATCACGCAACCGATCGCTCAATCCTCGCGCACATCCTGCGGGCGCACCCCGTCGCGGTCGGCAACACCGGGGTTGCCGGCGGGCGGCGCGCGTTCGATGCGTGGCTGGCGCTCGGGCCGCGGCGCGCGTTCGGCGCGCTGCGGTGCAGTCCCGGGCTGAGCCTGGACCTGACCTTGCGGCTGGGCCTGCGGCGGAAACTCTTCAAGTCCCGGACGACCCCGGCCTTGACCGCCGCGTCTGCCCTGCCCCCGGAACTCGCGCCTATTCTGTCCTGGATCAGCACCGTTCTGGCCGGGTTGACCAAACTCTGGTTGACCAGCGCCGTTCCGGCCTGGTTGACCAACCTCTGGTTGACCAGCCCCATCCAGCCGACGCTGCTGCCGCAGGTCACGACGCTGCTGACGCTCGTCGGGGGTTATCTGACCGGGTTGATCGAGCCCAAATCCGCGACCATCGGTCTGGCGATCATCACGCCGCTCCTGTCGCCAATCGCGTCGGTCGTCGCGCCTGTCCTGACGGAAGCCGCGCCCGTCTCCGCGCCGGTCCTGGCCAAAGTCGCCGCCATCTCCGCGCCGGTCCTGGCGGAAATCGCGCCCGTCTTCGCGCCGATCCTGGCGGAAGTCGCGCCCGTCTTCGCGCCTGTCCTGACGGAAATCGCGTTCGTCGTCGCGCCAGTCCTGACGGAAATCGCGCCCGTCGTCGCGCCTGTCCTGACGGAAACCTTGCCGGTTACCGCGCCGGAACTGCTGGTACTGAAAGCGCTGTTGTCCCCAATACTGGCGGTGCCGGTTCTGCATCGCAAAACGCCGCCCGCCGGGCTGGTCAAATAACCACAGGCCAGAGCCGGGGTAATAAAAATTATCCCAATAGCCGCCGCCAAAGCCGATCTGGCCAAAGCCAAAACCGCTGTCGCATCCATAAAAGGTGTCAAAGGCCGAATAGCCGTCGCAATAGGGATCAAAGCCCCCGGCAAAGCCCCTTCCTGCACCAGCGGAGACGCCGCCAAAACCGCCGTAATCGCCATATGCGCACGCCGAGAGCGAGACGCTGCCCAATGCCAGAGCCGCAATTCGGAAAACTTTGCGCGACCCGTTGGCAAAAAAAGCCTTCGAGAAAAATGTTGAACGGGTCAAAGCCTTGTTCCCTGATCGCCGCAAAACGGGGCGCGACGTACCGACGGAGCGATACCCCGTCAATCTGTTCATACAAGTGCCAAGTTGAATTAACGATGAATAACCAAACGCATGCAACACAAGCTTGCTAACACTAGTGTAAGTTGGTAGTTCATCGGGCGATTAAGCCGAGCAGAGGATACCCCGCCATGGCCACCGCGCTTGCCACCCCGACGGATATGTTCCCCGATCACAACATTCAGCGCGACACGGGCAATCCGCACTGGACGCAGATGCCGCAGGACAACGCGCTGGATCACATTCCGGGTGACGATGGGCTGCCGGTGATCGGCGTTACGCTCAGGATGCTCGCCGATCCGGAGAAGTTCGGGCGTGATATGATTGCCAAGTTCGGACCGGTTTACCGCACCAACGCCTTCGGGCGGCGGCAGGTGGCGCTGTTTGGCGCAGATGCCAATGAATTGGTGTTGTTTGACCGCAACAAGGTGTTTTCGTCCGAGCAAGGCTGGGGGCCGGTGCTCAACCTGCTGTTCCCGCGCGGCCTGATGCTGATGGATTTCGACCATCACCGTGCCGATCGCCGGGCGCTGTCGATTGCGTTCAAGCCGGGTCCGATGCGTCATTATGCCGAAAAGCTGAACGAGGGCATCGCCGGCCGGGTGCTCAGCTGGTCCAACAAGGACATCAAATTCTACACCGAAATCAAGAAGCTGACGCTCGATCTTGCCGCCACGTCGTTCCTTGGCATTCCGTTCGGACCCGAAGCCGACAAGATCAACACCGCGTTTGTCGATATGGTGCAGGCCTCGATCGGCGTGGTGCGCCGTCCGCTGCCCTTTACCAAGATGGGCCGGGGTGTTGCGGGGCGCAAATTCCTGGTCGATTATTTCATGCCCTTGGTAAAGGCGCGGCGCGAGCAGCAGGGGCCCGATATGTTCAGCCAGTTCTGCCGCGCCACGCGTGACGATGGCAGCCTGCTGAGCGCCGAAGAAATCGTCGATCACATGAATTTCCTGATGATGGCCGCCCACGACACGATCACCTCATCGGCCAGTTCGCTGATCTGGCTGCTCGCCAGGAACCCCGAATGGCAAGACAGGCTGCGCGAGGAACTGCTGGCAGAAGCCCCGGCGGGCGGGGCTTTACACTATGATTCGCTGGCCAATCTGGAGCTGACCGAAATGGCCTTCAAGGAGGCGCTGCGGCTTATCCCGCCGGTGCCATCGACACCGCGCCGCGCGCTGAAGGATTTCGAGTTCGGCGGCTATCGCATTCCGGCCGGAACACCGGTCAACATCAGCGCATCGTATACGCACAAGCAGGAGGAACACTGGCCCGATCCGCAACGCTTCGATCCGCTGCGCTTTACGCCCGAGACCACCCGCAACCGCCACAAATACGCATGGGTGCCATTCGGCGGCGGGGCACATATGTGCCTGGGGCTGCATTTTGCGTATATGCAGATCAAGGTGCTGATGCACCACATCCTCACCCAGCACCGCATCGTCATCAAGCCCGGATACAGCCCCCAATGGCAGGCGTGGCCGATCCCGCAGCCCAAAGATGGCCTGAAGGTGCGTTTCGAGACGCTTTGATCACGATCTGATCGCCGTTCGCTTGCGAAAGCCACAGCCCAGGAACCGGATTGCGCAGCGCCCGCCCCTGGATTCCGGCTTTCGCCGGAAAACAGATTCCATAACGCGGCAACTCGCGCTAGTTGGCACCCCTGATCGCCACAGGAGACGCTCCCGATGCCGCAACTCGTCCTCATCCG
>JBBQXX010000081.1:0-10425 GCA_038209235.1 Sphingomonadales bacterium
AGGAAGCGTTCGACATCCAGCGCCGCCATGCAACCGGTGCCCGCCGCCGTCACCGCCTGACGATAGATCTTGTCCATCACATCGCCGCACGCGAACACGCCTGGGATGATCGTGAACGGTGTGCCGGGTGTCACCTCGATATAGCCATCGCGGTCGAGCGGCAGATGCCCCTTGAACAGTTCGGTCGCAGGCGCATGGCCGATCGCGACAAACGCCCCGTCCACCGCAAGATGCGACGCCGCGCCGGTGAGCGTATCCTTCAGATCGAGCCCGATCAGCCCGAACGGCGCCCCGCCACCGACGAACTGTTCGACCGATTTGTTCCACAGCACGCTGATCTTGGGGTTGGCAAACAGCCTGTCCTGCAAGATCCTTTCGGCGCGCAGCGAATCACGCCGGTGGATCAGCGTCACATTGTCGCTGTGGTTGGTAAGATAGAGCGCCTCTTCGACCGCGGTGTTGCCGCCGCCGATCACCGCGACCGCCTTGCCGCGATAGAAAAAGCCGTCGCAGGTGGCGCAAGCCGAAACACCCTTGCCGCCCAGTTCCTGCTCACCGGGACGCCCCAGCCATTTGGCCTGTGCGCCGGTGGCGATGACCAGAGCTTCAGCCTGATAGATGGTGCCGCCATCGCCGGTGATCCGGAACGGACGCCGCGACAGATCGACCGATACGATGGTGTCATAGATCATTGTCGTGCCGACATGCTCGGCCTGCGCCTGCATTTCCTCCATCAGCCACGGCCCCTGCACGACGTCGCGGAAACCGGGATAGTTTTCGACATCGGTGGTGATCGTCAGCTGGCCTCCCGGTTGCAGGCCCTGCACCACAATCGGCTTCAACCCGGCGCGCGCGCCATAGATTGCGGCAGACAGACCGGCGGGGCCAGAGCCGAGAATCAGCATGCGGGTCTGGATGATCTTGCTCATAGAATGGCTTTCTTATGTGTTGGCTATGGCATGTGGATGGCGTTTGTCCGCCGGACAAGGGCCGCACCGATCCACAGGCGACAAGAATAGTTTGGCGCAAGCGTAAAGCAGATTTATGCGGCATTTGCCAACCGCGATATTGATGCCCCGTTTATTCGCTTGCCAAGCCGAACTTGCTGGGTCACCTGCCACCTATGCATCCCCGAATTCAGTCCATCGCCACCGCCGTTCCGCCGTTCAGCATCACCCAGCATCAGGTGCGCGATCATATCGCCAGCGCGCTGCGCGGCGGGCTGCCACCGCGCATTGCCGCGATCTACGACAGCACCGGGGTGAACAAACGGCATATCGTCCAACCGCCCGAAGCGTATATGCAGCTGCCCGAATTTGCGGCGCGCAATGCAATCTATCTGGCGGCAGGACAGCAATTGCTTGAGACGGTCGCGCTTGATGCGCTGACCAAGGCGGGGCTATCGGTTGATCAGGTCGACGCGATAGTCTGCGTCTCTTCAACCGGCATCGCTACACCTTCGATCCCCAGCCAGATGCTGGCGACAATGGGCTTGCGGGGCAATGTGCTCACCATACCGCTGTTCGGCTTTGGATGCGCGGGCGGTGTGCTGGGGTTGCAGATTGCAGGCGATCTGGTGAAGGCCGATCCGGCGCGCCGAGTGCTGCTGCTGACGCTGGAGCTGTGCTCGCTTGCCTTCCGATTCGGTGATCTCAGCAAGAAGGCGATCATCGCCTCCACCCTGTTTGCCGATGGCGCAAGCGCGATCGTGCTGGGCAGCAGCGGCGATGGACCGGCGCTGGGCCGGTTTGCGCAGCACACCTGGCCTGATACCCGCGCGATGATGGGCTGGGATATCGATAATCTGGGGCTTGGCCTGATCCTGTCGCGTGATCTGCCAAGCTTCGTCAGCCAGGAATTTGCGCCCGTCGTTGATGGCTTTCTGGACCGGGTCGGCCTTGCCAAGAAGGACCTTGCCGAACCCGCCTGCCATCCGGGCGGACGCAAGGTCATCGACGCGCTTGAAGACTATTTCGATGACCTGCCTGCTGGTCTGGCGACAACGCGCGCGGTACTGGCCGATTATGGCAACATGTCATCGCCCACGGTGCATTTTGTGCTCGAACGGATTTTGACGCAGGGGCACAGCGGGCCGTTGTTGCTCACCGCACTGGGGCCGGGCTTTACAGGGGCAATGGGTGTGATCGAGCGGTGACGATACTGCCTGCGCTCGCCGTGTTCTACTGGATACCCGATTGGCCCGCTGCATGGGCGGTACTGGCGCTGCTCACCGCACAACGGTTGCTCGAACTGGTTTATGCGCGGCGCAACACTCAGGCGCTGATCGCGCGCGGTGCCGTGGAACACGGCAGGCGGCATTATCCGGCGATGGTCGCGATCCATGCCGCGTTTCTGGCGGCATTGTGGCTGAGCACCGCACCCGATGCACCGATGTGGTGGCCTTTGGTGGCGCTGTTCGTGCTGCTGCAAATAGCCCGGCTGTGGGTGCTGGCGACACTGGGGCCGTACTGGACTACAAGGATCATCTCCTCGCCCGATTTTCCGCGCGTTGCAGGTGGGCCTTATCGCTTTGTGCGGCACCCCAATTACTGGGTGGTGACGCTGGAAATCCTGACCATTCCGCTGATCTTCGGGCATGTCTGGATCGCGGTGTTGTGGAGCTTGCTCAACGCAGCTATACTGTTGGTTCGCATCCGTGCGGAGAACGCCGCACTGGTGCAGCGCAGCATGCAAAAACCTGTCGCCTGACACAACGCTTTAGCCTTGGTGTCTTGTCACATACGCTTTGCCCGGCAGATTATTTATGCGACATATCATCGGTCTTCTCGCCAGTTCATCACTTCTGCTGACCGCGTGCGGCGGCGGCGGGGGCAGCGGATCGCAAGCCGCCAGCCCTGCTCCTATCGCCAGCGCGCCTGCGCCTGCGCCCGCGCCGACCCCTGCCGCCAGTGGAACCTGCTCGCTGACCAACCGGCAGGGATTTGCGCGTGACGTTCTCAATGAATGGTATCTGTTCCCCGAACTGCTGGTGACCACCGCCAATCCAGCCAGCTTCACCACGGTTCAGTCCTATCTCGACGCGCTCACCGCCACCGCGCGCGCGCAGCGCAGAGACCGGTTTTTCACCTTCATTACTTCGATAGCTGAGGAAAACGCGTTTCTGTCCAGTGGATCGAACGCAGGCATCGGCATCCGGCTGGCGATCGACACACCGGCCCGCCGTGCGCTGATCAGCGAAAGTTTTGAAGGCGCACCGGGGCTTGCCGCCGGAATTGACCGGGGCGATGAAATCCTCGCTATCGGCACCAGCAGCACGACCTTGCGCACCGTCACCGACATCATCGCAGCAGAAGGTTCAGCCGGGGTCAGCAATGCGCTTGGCCCAAGCACAGCGGGCATCTCGCGCGTGCTGCGCGTCAGCAGGGGCGGCGTGCCGCGCGAGGTCAGCGTGACCAAGGCCGATTTCAATCTGCCCGCGGTCTCCAGCCGATACGGCGCGCGGATCCTTCAGGATGGCAACCGCCAGATCGGCTATCTCAACCTGCGCACCTTTATCTCGTCGGCTGACTCACCGATGCGCGATGCGTTTCGCAGCTTCCGCGCGGCCGGCGTCACCGAATTCATCATCGACTTCCGGTATAACGGCGGCGGGCTGGTTTCGACAGCCGAACTGCTTGGCGATCTTTTGGGCGGCAACCGCACCAGCAGCGAACTTTTTTCGGCTTTGCGCTTCCGCCCGGAAAAAGCATCGAGAAACGAGTCGACATTTTTTATGCCGCGCGCCGAATCGGTGAGCCCGGTCAAGATCGCTTTTATCGGCACCGGTGCCACCGCCTCTGCC
Organism: Sphingomonadales bacterium; assembly: GCA_038209235.1. Classification (GTDB taxonomy): domain Bacteria; phylum Pseudomonadota; class Alphaproteobacteria; order Sphingomonadales; family Sphingomonadaceae; genus Blastomonas. The sequence continues at coordinate 3,803 of JBBQXX010000081.1, forward strand.
AGCGAACTGGTGATCAACAGCCTGGCTCCCTTTTACAACCGCAACCTGGCGCTGGTCGGTGCCAACACCTTCGGCAAGCCGGTCGGCCAGATTGCGCTCGACCGCAGCGCCTGCGATGACCGGGTGCGCGTCGTGGCGTTCAGCTCGGTCAACTCGCGCGGTGCAGGCGACTATTTCACCGGGCTTGCCAGCACGCTCGATGTTACCTGCCAGGCCGCCGATGACCTGACCCGGCCGCTGGGCGATCCGCAGGAAGCCTCGATTCGCGGCGCGCTCGATTTCCTCGCCGGGCGCAGCTGCACCGCAATCTCGGCCAGCGCGTCATCGGGCACTGCAGCGGGACAATCGCAGCGCGCCATGATCGGCGCGGACCGCGAATTGCTTATCCCTGCTGTGCCCAGCCCGGCGCAGCGCGAAGTCCCCGGGCTTTTCTAACCGGGCCAATGCTCTGCGGACTGCGCCGTCCGCGCGCACGAAAAAGCCCGGCCAGCGGGGGGGCTGGTCGGGCTTTCCGGTTGCGACTTGAATGGCTCGGAGGGATACCATCCATGGAAAAGTTCGCGTGGATTCTGCAAAAAGTTACTTGGGGTATTTTAAAAGTTGCCGGGCGCGCCGATTTTAGTGCGGGATGGCCGATTTGGAACCGGTCGCGCTGCCCCCGGGGTCACAAAACTGACGCCTGAACCACAATCACTGGTGGCATCCTGCCCAATGCTCGCCTAGATAGCGGCAACCGCGGGTAATCGCCTGCGCCACAACACGTACCAGGATCGCGCGCCTTCATGAAGCCCACGCCCCGCAAAATCGCTTTGGCATCCGATCACGCCGCCGTCGCGATGAAGGCACAGATTGCCGCATGGCTCGCCGAACAGGGTCATGACGTTATCGATCTGGGGCCGGACAATACCGATTCGGTCGATTATCCCGATTATGGGTTCAAACTGGCCGATCACATCGCATCCGGGGCCGCAGAGCTTGGTGTTGCATTGTGCGGATCGGGCATCGGTATCTCCATCGCTGTCAACCGCAACCCGGCATGCCGTTGCGCTCTGATTTCCGATCACCTGTCCGCCAGTCTGGCGCGCCAGCACAACAATGCCAATGTCATCGCCATGGGCGCACGTCTGATCGGCATCGACACCGCCAAGGATTGCCTGGCAACTTTCCTGGCCACCCCGTTTGAGGGCGGTCGTCATCAACGGCGTGTCGCCAAACTCACATCCACCTGATAAACACGTTTCAACGACCAATCCCCAACGGAGCCTGCCATGACCCAGACCGCGCTCAATGAAATTCGATCCTCCGGCTTTTTCAGCGAAGGCCTTGCTGTAACCGATCCTGCGGTTGCCGCTGCCATCGCCAAGGAAGTGCGCCGCGAGAAGAAACAGATCGAACTGATCGCATCTGAAAACATAGTCTCCAAGGCGGTGCTTGAGGCGCAGGGCTCGGTGTTCACCAACAAATATGCCGAAGGCTATCCGGGCAAGCGTTATTATCAGGGCTGCGAGCCTTCCGACGATGTCGAGAAGCTGGCGATCGAGCGTGCCTGCAAGCTGTTCGATTGTGCCTATGCCAATGTACAGCCGCATTCGGGCGCTCAGGCCAATGGTGCGGTGCTGCTGGCGCTGATCAAGCCGGGCGATACGATCCTGGGCATGTCGCTTGATGCAGGCGGCCACCTGACGCACGGCGCGCGCGCTTCGCTTTCGGGCAAATGGTTCAATGCCATCCAGTATGGCGTGAAGCCCGACACACACCTGATCGATTATGACGAGGTCCGCCGTCTGGCGCTGGAGCACAAGCCCAAGCTGATCTTCGCTGGCGGCTCGGCTTACCCGCGGCAAATCGATTTTGCCAGGTTCCGCGCGATTGCCGACGAAGTGGGTGCGTTTTTCCAGGTCGATATGGCACATTTTGCCGGGCTGGTCGCAGCAGGTGTGCACCCCTCGCCATTCCCGCATGCGCATGTTGCCACGACAACGACACACAAGACGTTGCGCGGTCCGCGCGGCGGCATGATCCTCACCAATGACGAGGCCTTGGCCAAGAAATTCAATTCCGCAGTGTTTCCCGGCTTGCAAGGTGGTCCGCTGATGCACGTCATCGCTGCCAAGGCAGTGGCATTCGGCGAAGCGCTGACCCCCGAGTTCAAGAGCTATTCGCGTGCGGTAATCGCCAATGCCAAGGCGTTGGCCAGCCGCCTGAAGGAGCGCGGCGCTGATCTTGTCGCGGGCGGCACCGACACGCATCTGGCGCTGGTGGATCTTCGCCCGCTCAATGTCACCGGCAAGGATGCCGACGAGGCGCTGGAGCGTGCCGGAATTACCTGCAACAAAAACGGTATTCCGTTTGACCCGCTGCCGCCGACCAAAACCAGCGGTATCCGCGTCGGCTCGCCTGCGGGCACGACGCGGGGCTTTGGCGTCGCTGAATTCCGCGAGATCGGCGACATGATCGCCGACGTGCTTGAAGGCCTGCGCCAGAAAGGCGAACACGGCGACCCCGAAGTCGAGGCTGCGGTGCGTATCCGCGTCGAAGCCTTGTGTGACCGTTTCCCCATCTATCCGGAGCTTTAATCATGCAAAATCCAGATGATCCGAACTCCAATGGCAATCTGATCGGCGATGCCCGCGTTGAAATCGTCGGCATGGCGAAACAGGGATTGTCGCATCCCTCGACCAAGCCGGTGCTGACCGGCGCAGTCATCGGCGCGGTTGCGGGTGCATTGCTGCCGGTCGTAACCCTGCCGATCGGGCTGATCGCAGGTGCAGGCTTCATGCTGTACAAGCGGCTGCGGCCTTGATTCTTGCGGTCTGAGCGATGAGATGCCCGTTCTGCGTGCACGAAAACAGCCAGGTCAAGGATAGCCGCCCCACCGAAGACGGGGCGGCTATCCGCCGTCGCCGCCAGTGCGAAAGCTGCGGCGCACGCTTCACGACGTTCGAGCGCATCCAGCTGCGCGACATCATGGTGGTGAAAACTGAAAACCGCCGCGAGCCGTTCAACCGTCAGAAGATCGAGAAATCGGTCGCGGTCGCGTGCCGCAAACGCGGCATCGATCAGGAGCGGATCGACCAGCTGGTCTCGGGCATCCAGCGCCAGATCGAGACTTCGGGCGAGAACGAAGTGCCTTCGCGCGCCATCGGCGGGATGGTGATGGATGGCCTGCGCGTTCTCGACAGCGTCGCTTATATCCGCTTTGCCAGCGTCTATCGCGACTTTAGCGAAGCGCGCGATTTCGAGGAATTTGCCAGCACCGTCAAGGATGCCGGCACGGCTTGAGCGCTTCAGAGGACCTGCGATGCCATTCTTTACCTATATCCTGCGCTGCGGCGACGGCTCGTATTTCGTCGGTCATGGCGATGATCTTGACCGCGATGTCGCCGCGCATCAGGCGGGCCTGGTCCCCGGCTACACCAAATCGCGCCAGCTGGTCGAGCTGGTGTGGAGCGAGGATTTCGTCAGCCATGACAATGCGCTGGCGGTCGACAAGCAGATCAAGGGCTGGAGCCGCACCAAAAAGGAGGCGCTGATCCGCCAGGACTATGCCGCGCTGTCCGAACGTGCGCGCAAGATGCTGCTCGGCAAAAGCAAGGCGGCGCGCAATCTGAAGTCGGCAACGTCGTCGCAGCCCTTTGATATGCGCAACCCGGTGATTATCCTGGTTGCCCCGCAACTTGGCGAGAATATCGGCAAGGCAGCGCGCGCGATGCTCAATTTCGGACTTACCGAGATGCGGCTGGTGGCGCCGCGCGATGGCTGGCCCAATCCAACCGCAGGCCCTGCGGCGGCTGGCGCAGATATCGTGCTGGAACAAGCGCAGGTATTCGAGACGCTGGCCGAGGCGGTGGCCGATTGCCATCATGTCTATGCGACCACGGTGCGCAGGCGCGGCGTCATCAAGCCGGTGGTCACCCCGGAGGTTGCAGCGCGCGCCATCGCAGGCGCAAAAGGCCGCAGCGCGATCCTGTTCGGGCCGGAACGATCCGGGCTGGAGACCGAGGATGTGGCAATCGCACAGGCCATTCTCACCGTGCCGATCAACCCCGGATTCGGATCGCTCAATCTGGCGCAGGCGGTGATTCTGGTCGCCTATGAATGGTCGAAGGCGGGGGGAGGTGATGCGCTGGCCTCACCTCCGACCATCGATATCGACCCACCCGCGCCGATGGCAGAGCTTGACGGAATGTTCGATCAGCTGTGCGTGATGCTGGAGGCGAAGAACTATTTCTTCCCCGAAGGCCGTGCATCGATGACCCGCCGCACATTGCGCAACCTGATCACCAAACCGCAATGGGACAGCAACGAGGTGCGGACATTCCGGGGGGTTCTCAGCACGCTGGCAAAGGTGCCACGCAAGCCTGTTTAATCAAGCTGTTTTCCGGCGAAAACCGGGAAGCGGGCCGGTATGTACTTAAGGCAATCACCGCCGGATCAGATCCCACTGCTCGGTCTCATAGGCGATCGAGGCTTCGACCAGCCGCTCCCAGAAATCGCCGACCAGCCCCACCGGCACGCCCGCAGTGAACGCGGCCTCCTTGGCGTTGGCGATCACCTGCGCCTTGCGGGGCTCGTCGCGCACCTGGCTGCGGTCGGGCTTGATCCGGGCCGCAGCGCGCATATAGCCAAAGCGGGTTTCAAGCAGCGCGATCAGTTCGCGGTCCAGCGCATCAACGCCTGCGCGCACATGCGCCATGGTCGCGCAGTCGTTCGGCGATTTTATGGTGTCTGACATGCCCGCAGCCTTAATCACCGCGACGCGTGCTGTCGAGATGGCAGTCGGGGGCGCTGCGGGTTGACTCTACCCCCCCTTGTCGTCATAGGCCGCGCTTCGCAATTGGCCCTGCACCCCGGTGAAGCAGTGGCCGCATGATGCACGTTCGGCATCATGGAGCGAACCCGGGACACTAGTCCATGCCACATGACTGGCTGGACCCGTCTGATCATCAGACAGCAAATTGGAGAAACAGCGTGTCCAAACGCAACAGTTCAAAGTACAAGCTTGATCGCCGCATGGGCGAGAACATCTGGGGTCGCCCCAAATCTCCCGTCAACAAGCGCGAATACGGTCCCGGCCAGCACGGTCAGCGCCGCAAGAGCAAGATTTCCGACTTCGGCATCCAGCTGCGCGCCAAGCAGAAGCTGAAGGGCTATTACGGCGACGTCACTGAAAAGCAGTTCCGAAAGGTTTATGCCGAAGCAGTGCGCATGAAGGGCGATACGTCGCAGAACCTCATCGGCCTGCTCGAACAGCGTCTCGACATGGTGGTGTACCGCGCCAAGTGGGCCCCCACCGTGTTCGCCGCCCGCCAGATCGTCAACCATGGCCACATCTGGTTGAACGGCGTGCGCTGCAACATCGGTTCGGCCCGCGTGAAGCCGGGTGACGTGCTCGAACTGGGCCCCAAGGCCCGCGAAATGGCGCTGGTGCTCGAAGCGCAAGGCCTGGCCGAACGTGATGTGCCGGAATATGTGTCGATCGACGGCAACAAGGCCAACTATGTCCGCGTGCCGACGCTGGATGAAGTGCCGTACCCAGTGAAGATGGAACCAAACCTGGTCGTCGAATTTTATTCGCGATAAGCCTTCGGCCTTCGCCAAATGCAAAGGGCGGCCTTTCGGGGCCGCCCTTTTCATTTGTGCGCTCAATAGTCCGTTGGTCCCGTGGTGCGCCCCAGGAACTTCAGCCGGGTGATCCAGGTGTGCACTTCCAGCCCCGGTGTGGCGTGGGTGGCGCCGGGATAGACCATCAGGTCAAACGGCCGCTTGGCCTTTTGCAGCACGGTCATCAGCGCGGTCGAATTTTCGAACACCACATTATCGTCGGCCATGCCGTGCATCACCAGCAAGGGATCGCTGATCCGGGCGGCATCGGCCAGCGCGCCTGATTTGGCATAGACCGCAGGATCGGTGACGGGGTTGCCCAGATAACGCTCGGTATAGGCGGTGTCGTACAATTCCCAGCGCGTTACCGGTGCGCCGGCGATCCCGGCGGCAAACGCACCTGGCGCGGCTTCCAGCAGTTTCAACACCATGTAGCCGCCGTATGACCAGCCATTGACCGCGACTTTGGCAGCGCCAAAACCCGACCACGCCTGCGCCTTGATCCATGCCAGCGCCTGCAACTGATCCTGCACCTCGACGCCGCCCATCGCCCGGAAGATCGGATCTTCAAACGCCTTGCCGTGATTGTCGCCGCCGCGGTTGTCGAGCTGGAAAACCGCCCATCCCTTCGACACCAGATATTGTTCGATCGGCGCGGTAAAGCGCCGGGTGACACTCTGCACGCCGGGGCCGCCATAAACCTGCATCAACACCGGAAACGGGCCGGGGCCGGCGGGTTTCAGCAACCGCCAATCCATCGCTTGGCCGTCGGCGGCGGCAAGCGTGCCAAACTGTGGCACCACGTGGGTGGCAAGATAGGGCGCATAAGGGTGGCTGGAATCGAGGCGGTTTTCCTCGATCCACGCCAGCCGTTTGCCCGCCCCGTCGCCCAACCACACCTGCGCTGGCTGGCTGGGGGTGGTGCTGGTGACGATCAGGCGCTGCCCCGATGCATCCATCACCGCCTCATGCCAGCCACCGGGCGCGGTCAACCGAACCGGCTTTGCCCCCGGCCGCTT
>JBBQXX010000082.1:0-10388 GCA_038209235.1 Sphingomonadales bacterium
GGAGACACCTTCGGAGAATGGTCACCCCCAACAATGTCCATATCGAGCCGGTTGCCCACCATTCCCACACGCCAAAGCCACCGCGCGCTCAACATAAAAAAACGGGGCCCGAAGACCCCGTTTTCTATTCATAGCGGATCGAAAACGATCCGACCTGCCTGATCGAAATCAGGGGCTGGTCGGAGTATCGCTTTCGCTGTCAGCAGCAATCACGATGCCGCCGATAATAGCCGCAGCAGCAACGATACCGATGATGATGCCGGTGCTTCCTTCAGCTTCGCTGTCCTCACTCGAGGCAGCCGAAGCGCGTACCGACACGCTCTGAGCAACTGCCTGAGCTAGTACCGGGGTAGCGGTCATAGCAAGAGCAGCCAGAGCGGCCGCAGCAATACGATTCTTCATTATAGCCTCCGTAAATTCTTCGATTCGATGCCTTAATCCGTTGGGGATCAAGGAAATGCAACCCATTGCGAGAAGAGTGTTTTACGAGCTCTTCTCGACGCTCAATGCTCGACTAGGCGGAAAGTTCCGTGCTTGCAAGCGCGAATGGCCGTTTGCCCCATCGCAAAAACTCTTTTGCGGCAAGCTGTTGCAAGCGAGCAACGAATACCTGCGCCAAGGATAAAGCCGCTGGCACAACCTAGGGTTTAGCGCCCATCCCCGCTCTGATAACGGCGGATTCCGCCCACCCAGGTTTCGATCACCCTGGCGTTCCGCAGGTCATTTGGGCTGCTGAGCAGCGGGTCGACATCGAGCAGTATAAAGTCGGCGCGCATGCCGGGCTGCAACGTGCCGAACCTGTCCTCGGCAAAACCGGCGAACGCCGCGCCGCGCGTAAACGCATCAAGCGCCTGCGTGCGGTTCAGCCGTTCCTGCGGCTGCCAACCGCCGAACGGCTGGCCATCGGTACCTTCGCGTGTAATCGCTGCGGCAAGCCCCGCGAACGGATCGGGCGATTCGACCGGCGTGTCCGATCCGAACGCCAGCGGCACGCCTGCATCGGCGAGCGACTTCCAGGCATAGGCCCCTGCCAGCCGGTTCGGTCCCAGCCGGGCCTCGGCCATCAACCGGTCGGAAATCTGGTGCACAGGCTGCATCGAGGCGATGATGCCGTTCTTGCTGAAGCGCGCGATATCGACCGGATCGATGATCTGCGCATGCTCGATCCGCCAGCGGCGGTCGCCCTTATAGTCCTTGGCCAGTTCCTCGATGGCATCAAGCGCCTGCACATTGGCGCCATCGCCGATGGCATGCGCGGCGATCTGGAAATCGTCCATCGCCGCGCGGCTCATCAGGTTGAGCAGCTGGGTGTCGTTGAGAAACGAAAGTCCGCGCTCGCCGGGCTTGTCGGCATAATCAGCCTTGAGCAATGCGCCGCGAGACCCCAGCGCACCATCGAGATACAGCTTCACCCCGTTAAGCCGCAACCGGTCATCATAAAGCCACGGTGTCGGGCGAGGGCCTGCGATCGCGACCATCGCCTCGATACCGCCGGCATAGGCCATGATGCGCACATACAGCCGTCCCTCGTCACCGGCGCGGCGATAGGCCTGCCAGTCGTCGCCGCTGGTGCCCATATCGGCAATGCCGGTGATGCCCAGCGCCAGCAGGTGATCTTGCGCGGCGATCAGCGCAGCATCGCGATCGACGGCGCGCGGCGGCGGCACCGACTTTTCGATCAGGCTTGCGGCAGCATCGACGAACACGCCCGCAGGCTTGCCACCGATCCGCTCGATCCGTCCGCCCGGCGGGTCCTTGGCATCGGCCTTGACCCCTGCGATCTGTATCGCGCTGCTGTTGGCCCAACCAGCATGGCCATCGACGCGCTCCAGCCACACGGGCCGATCTGCAACCACCGCATCCAGATCAGCGGCCGTCGGGAAGCGACCCAGACCCCATTTTTCCTGATTCCAGCCGCGCCCGATGATCCAAGGCCGGGTCGGGTTATCGTCGGCATAGGCCTTGATCTTGGCCAGCGCCTCTTCAAGCGACCGGGTGCCCGACAGGTCGAGCGTCAGCAGCGAAAAGCCCAGCCCGATGACATGGCCATGCGCATCGATGATCCCCGGCATCAGCGTGCGGCCATCGCCGTCGAGCTTGTAATCGGGGCGTTCGGGGCGCTTGTCGCGGCGTTCCAGCAGCGCCTTGACCTTGCCATCGGTATCGATCACCAGACCGGTGAAATTGACCACCTTGCCCTTTTTGTCGAGCGTGACGCCGTTGATGTTGTCGATCAGCCCGTCGGCAAGCGCAGGAACGGCGGCACTGGCGAGCAGCGCAGCGGCAATACCCATGAGACGGGGGGCAATGAACCGGGGCACCAGGAGACCGGTGACCATAAAACGGGGGATCATTTACGCGGCAACCGGCGGATCAGCGCGCTGGTATCCTGACGGCCAGCGCCAAGATGCTGCGCTTCGGCGAAGAACTGATCGACCAGCGCGGCGACCGGCAAGGATGCGCCGTTGTTGCGCGCCTCATCGAGCGCCAGCCCAAGGTCCTTACGCACCCAGTCGATGGCAAAGCCGAAGTCGAAACTGTCTTCGGACATCGTCTTCCAACGGTTGTCCATCTGCCAGCTTTGCGCGGCGCCGCCGGAGATCGCGGAGAAAACCTTGTCGAGATCGAGCCTGCTCGCCTGTGCAAAACGCATCGCCTCGCTCAACCCGCCCAGAATGCCCGATATGCAGATCTGGTTGACCATCTTGGTGGTCTGCCCGTCACCGGGGCCGCCGACGTGGACGATGCGCGCGGCATAGCTTTTCATGATCGGGCTGGCAGCCTCGACCGCCTCTTTCTTGCCGCCGCACATGATCGAAAGCGTGCCGTTTTCTGCGCCTGCCTGACCGCCGGTCACCGGCGCATCGACACACAATATGCGTTTGGCCCGGCCCTCGACCGATATCTGCCGCGCGATCGTTGCCGATACGGTGGTGTGGTCGATGAACAGCGCGCCCTTGCGCAAGGTGGTAAACGCACCCTGGCGGCCCATGATGACCTGCGCCAGATCGTCATCATTGCCGACGCAGGTGATCACCGCATCCATGCCGTCAGCAGCTTCGGCAGGCGTGGCGGCGATACGCGTCTGTCCGGCCAGATGCGGATGCGCATCCAGCCAGGTCTGCACCTTTTTGGGGCTGCGATTATAAAGCGCCAGCGTATGCCCGTTGTTGCCCAGATGCCGCGCCAGGGGGCCGCCCATCACGCCAATACCGATAAATGCTATATTTGCCATGGCCACCGCTCTAACGGATGTTTTCAATCCGCGCCATATCGGTTAGGGGCCGCAGCCAACATGACCAGCCCTACCGACCTGCTCACCCTTGACGATATCCGCGCCGCGCATGTCCGCATCGCCGGATCGATCGTCCGCACCCCCACGCTTGTCAGCCGCACCTTGTCGGCGATCACCGGGGCAACGGTCTATCTCAAGTTCGAAAATCTCCAGTTTACTGCGGCTTACAAGGAACGCGGCGCGCTCAATTTCCTCTGCCAGATGAGCGACGACGCCAAGGCCAAGGGAGTCATCGCAGCGTCGGCGGGCAATCATGCGCAGGCGCTGGCGTGGCACGGCACGCGGCTTGGCGTGCCGGTCACCATCGTGATGCCCAAGCCGACGCCGACCATCAAGGTGCAGCAGACCCAAGCCAATGGCGGCAAGGTCATCCTGTTCGGCGAGAAATATGATGATGCCTATGCGCACGCCCGCGAACTCGAAAAAAGCCAGGGGCTGACCTTTGTGCATCCGTTCGATGATCCGGTGATCGCCGCGGGACAGGGCACCGTTGCCATCGAGATGCTGGAAGATGCGCCCGACATCGACCATTTCGTCATCCCGATCGGCGGCGGCGGGCTATTTTCGGGCATGGGCACTGCAGCACGCGCGCTCAAACCGGGTATCCGGCTGACCGGGGTGCAGGCGCAGCTTTACCCCAGCATGTACAACACCCTCAAAGGCACGCAGTATCCGTGCGAGGGCGATACGCTGGCCGAAGGTATCGCGGTCAAGCAACCTGGCGACTTCACCCGCGAGATCGTGCGTGCGCTGGCCGATGACATCGTGCTGGTCACCGAGCCGCAGCTGGAGACCGCGGTCAGCCTGTTGCTGCAGATCGAAAAGACGGTGGCCGAGGGCGCAGGGGCAGCCGGGCTTGCGGCACTGCTGGCAGAGCCCGAGCGGTTTGCCGGGCAGACCATCGGCATCGTGCTGTGCGGCGGCAATATCGACACGCGGCTGCTCGCCAACGTGCTGCTGCGCGATCTGGCGCGCTCCGGGCGGCTGGCGCGGTTGCGCATTGCGTTGCAGGATCGGCCCGGCGCGCTGTTCAAGGTGATGCGCCAGTTTGATGCGCATCAGGTCAACATCATCGAGATTTACCACCAGCGGGTGTTCACCAACCTGCCCGCCAAGGGCCTGATAACCGACATCGAATGCGAGGCCCGCGACCGTGCTCAGCTCGAAGGGCTGATAGCTTCGTTGAAAGCCGGCGGCTATGACGTCGGCCTGGTTGAAGTGGCCTAAGGCCTTTTATCGGGCTGCCGGATTCAGCATGAATCGGCATTTATCCACAGACAGACCCGCTTTGCCGCCAAATTGACTCGACTCGGCGCTGCTTAATCATGAATGTTGGTTAACCGGCTTGGCTGGCGTACGCTTTATCGCTCATACCGGTTGCGGGACATTTCCCGGACAATCTGGCAACCTGAATCTCTGGCAGCCAGCAACAAGGATCGATTTCGCACGTGAGCGCACCGGCCCGCTTCCCTCGATTCTTCGTGACCAATCCAGGTCCGTGCCCGTATCTTCCGGGTAAAAGCGAACGCAAGGTGTTTACCGAGCTCAACGGCCCGCATGCCGACGAGCTCAACGATGCGTTGAGCCGCATCGGCTTTCGCCGCAGCCAGAATGTCGCCTACCGTCCCAGCTGCCTCGATTGCCGCGCCTGTGTATCGGTGCGGGTGGTCGCCGACAAGTTCGCCCCCAGCCCGGGGCAACGCAAATTGCTCAAGCGCAACGGCGATCTGATCGTCTCGGCCTGCCGCGCCTGGTCGACGCAGGAGCAATATGATCTGCTGCGCCGGTATCTCAAGCAACGCCACCCCGGTGGCGGCATGACCGAAATGGACGACATGGACTATGCCGATATGGTCGAGCACAGCCCGGTCCGTAGCTATGTCATCGAATATCGCGAGCCCAAGGCCGATGGCAGCGCAGGCAAGCTGGTGGGCGCTTGTCTGACCGACCAGCAGGGCGACGGCCTCTCGATGATCTACAGTTTTTATGAGCCCGACCACCCGACGCGGCGCGGACTTGGCAATTACATCATCATGGATCACATCCAGCGCGCTGCGCGGGCGCGGTTGCCGTATGTCTATCTTGGCTATTGGGTCAAAGAGTCGCCGCGTATGCAGTACAAGATGAAATACCAGCCGCTTGAACTGCTCGGTGCCGATGGCTGGTACCCATTCGACCTTGAACGCGATGCCGGGGGCGTTTAGACAAACTTAGCGAAATCTGGACGGAACCTGCTCGGGTTGAAAGCATATAGGGTTGATGCGGCTGGCTAATCCCGCGTGTCTTGTAAAGGCCTGGGTATTGGTGATGCTGGCCTTGGGGGTTGCACCGCCCAATGAGTTGCGCGCGCAAGAGGCTGTTGACGAGGCTGCTCAAATCGCTGCGGAGCAAGCTGCACCGCCGCCAGATTCGCCCCCCGGTGACCCGCTTGCCCCAGACCCGCTCGCCCCAGACCCGCTCGCCCCAGACCCGCTTGCCGACGGCCCGCTCGCCGACGACCCTATGGAGATCGATCCGCTCGCGCCGCTTGATCAGCTGCCCGGCATGGAGGTCGATTGGCCCGAGGGCACCGATATACCCGAATGGCCCGGCGAGTTTGCGGTGGAGGACACCCCACCTTCCGAAGCCGAGGCAGCCGGCAATGCCGACAATGCGGACGGCGCCGATAACGCCGATACCAGCGCGGTGGCAACCGGGGCAGACGATCTGCGCGATGGGCTGGCGGATGCGGTTGCGACGACCGAAAGCGATCCGGCCAACCTGGCTGAGGACGCCGAAGATGCTGCGCGCCGCGCCGAACGCGAGGATCGCAGGGAAGATCGGCAGGCGTTACGCGCGTTGGACGATGGCGATGTCCGCTACAATGTTTCGGTCAACTTTCTGACAGCCGACGACCTTGCGATCGATCAGGACGCATTTGCCGATCGTTTCCGCTCACTGTCCACGCTGGAGCGGCTGGCGGGCGATTCGGCCAATCTGGCGCAGGTCAACCGCCGTGCCCGCGACGACCGCGACCTGCTCGACAGCATGCTGCGGGTCTACGGCTATTATGACGGCGATGTCCAAAGCAACGTGGCACCGATCGAGGGGCAGGAGCGGGTTGCACTGATCTTCGATATCACCGCAGGTCCGTTATATCGGCTCAGCGCGATCGATCTGGCAGGCCTCGATGCGCTTGGTGTCGATGTGCCTGCGATGCGCACGGCATTCGGCTTGAATGTCGGTGATCCGGCCAATGCGGACAAGATCGTCGAGGGGCGCGTCAACCTGCTCACCGAGTTGCTGGAAACAGGCTTCCCCTTTGCCGGGACCGGTGAGCCTGACCTTCTGATCGACCATGATGCGCGCAGCGGCGCGTTGACGGTGCCGGTGACGCCGGGCGGGCAGTTCCGCTTTGGCGCGATCATCGCCACCGACGAGCAGTTGCTGGGTTCGCGCCATCTGCAGCGGATCGCGCGGTTCGATCCGGGCGATATCTATCAGGCCTCGCAGGTCGAGGACCTTCGCCGCGCCATCTTGGCGACCGGGCTGGTGTCGACGGTCTCGCTGACCCCCGTTGCCGCCACCGCGCCTGACGGGACCGAGCCGGGGACGGTGAACGTCACGGTCGATACCGTCGCAGCGCCGCTGCGCACGATAGCTGGCGAGCTCGGTTTCGGCACCGGTGAAGGTTATCGCGCCGAAGTCAGCTGGGAGCATCGCAATGTCTTCCCGCCCGAAGGTCTGGTGCGCGCGCGCGCCGTCGGTGGAACCCAGGAGCAGCTCTTAAACCTGGTCTATCGGCGCAACAATTTCAGGAATCGCGACCGGGTGCTGACCGCGCAGGTGCTGGCCAGCAATATCAACCGCGATGCGTTCGATGCGCGCACCTTCCTGCTTTCAGCGTCGCTTGAGCGGCAGACCAATCTTATCTTCCAGAAAAAATGGACATGGTCGCTGGGTGCCGAGCTGGTGCTGACCGATGAGCGCGATGGCCGCGCGCGTGTCACAGGCAATGCCCGGCGCACCTATTTCATCGCCGCAGCGCCGGTATCGCTGACCTATGATGGCAGCGATGATCTGCTCGATCCGTCCAGCGGGTTCAGGCTGGGCGGACGGATTTCGCCCGAATACTCGCTGCAATCGGGAAGCCAGGGCTATGCGCGGCTGCAGATCGACGGCAGCTATTATCAGCCGGTGTCAGACAAGATCGTGTTGGCCGGGCGTGTGCGGCTGGGCAGCATCGTCGGGGCCAACCGCTTCGACATCGCTCCTTCGCGGCGCTTCTATGCGGGCGGCGGCGGATCGGTGCGCGGCTATGGCTTTCAGCGTATCGGGCCGCGCGATGGCAATGACGACCCGATCGGCGGCAATGCGCTGGCTGAATTCTCGCTGGAGGCGCGGGTGCGCTTTGGCGATTTCGGCGTCGTGCCGTTCCTCGATGCCGGCAACGTCTATACCCAAAGCTACCCTGATTTCAGCGGGATGCGCTATGGCGCGGGCATCGGGGTGCGGTATTACAGCAGTTTCGGGCCGCTGCGCATCGATGTCGGCACGCCGCTCAACCGGCGGGTGGGCGACAGCCGGATCGGCATCTATATTTCGCTGGGCCAGGCGTTCTGATGGCCGAAGAACCGATCAACAGCGGCGATGAGCCTGACGCCGCTGTGCCACCTGCTGAGCCGCCTGCGATCGAACGCCCACAACGCCGCACGCCGGTGCGCTGGGTGCGGGGGATATTGCTCACGCTGCTGGCGCTGGCCGCGCTGGTCGTCGCGCTTGCGCTGGCGCTCGACACCGGGCCGGGGCGGCGTTTCATCGCAGACCGGATCGCAGGCTATGAGCTGGCATCGGGGCTCAAGCTGCGCGTCGCGCGGATCGACGGATCGATCTACGGCAAGGCGGTGCTGCGCGGTGTAGAGATTTACGATACCAAACGCGTGTTTTTTACTGCATCCGTCGTCGATCTCGATTGGCGGCCGCTGGCTTTCATCGGCAATCGGCTCGACATTCGGGATCTGAACATCCGGCGCGGCAAGATCCTTTATCTGCCGCAACTGCGCGTTGCCGAACCCGATGCCCCGCTGCTGCCGTCGTTCGATATCCGCATCGATCGGCTGCGCGCCGACGGGCTGGTGATCCGTGAAGGCGTTGCCGGGCCGCGCCGCGTCGCCAACATCGCAGGCAAGGTCGATATCCGCTCTGGCCGGGTGCTGGTCGACGCGCAGGCCGCGCTGACCGACGGTGCCGACCGGCTGGCGTTCAAGATCGATGCGATCCCCGACCAGAACCGGCTGATGATCGATGCCATGGTCGATGCCTCTGCCGATGGCGCAATTGCGGTTTTGATCGGGCTTGATCAGGACCTGGCCGGATCGATAAAGGGGCGCGGCGACTGGGATTTCTGGCAGGGCAAGCTGGCTGCAACACTGGGCAGCGCGCCGTTTGCCGCGCTCGATATCAGCCAGCGCGAGGGGCAGGTGCGCATCGGCGGCACTGTCCGCCCCGCACCGCTGATCGGCACCGGCTATGCGCGCGCGCTTGGCCCTGCGATCGGCGTGATCGCGCGCGGCACGCTCGATGCGCGGGTGCTTGCAGGAACGGTGGCGCTGGCGGCTGCTGCCGGGACGATCACTGCCGAAGGGGCGATCGATCTGGGTGAAAACCGGTTTGATGATGTCGAACTGTTCGCCTCGCTGACCCGCCCGCAACTGCTGGTCGAGGGGCTGACCGCACGTAATCTGCGCGCAAGCGCCCGTCTCAACGGTGCGCTGACCAGCCTGACCGCGCCCTACCGGCTGTCGGCTGCGCGGGTGGAACTGGCAGGGGTGAGCGCAGACAGCTTGCTCGCCGAGGGCACGATTACCCGCACTGGCAACGATTTCACCATCCCGCTGAAGGTCAGCGCGACGCGGGTGGCCACCGGCAACGCTTATGGTGACCGGCTGGCCAGCGGGCTGAGCGGCGAGGGGCTGGTGCAGATGCGCGATGGCCGGTTGAGCAGCGATCCGATCCGCCTGACCAGCCGTGCGTTTACCGCGCTGGTGCAACTGTCGGGCAGCGCGCAGCGCGGGCGTTATCTTGCCGTCGCCGATGTGCGCCTGCCTGCCTTTGGGATCGAGAATATCGGTGAAGCCGATGTCGATGCAAACCTGCGTGTCGCCTTTGGCGGCGGGGCGGGCTGGGACCTGCTGGGCGACATACGTGTGCTGATGCGCCGGGTGGCGAACGAGACCGTGGTGACGCTGATCGGCGCATCGCCGCGCTTTTCGACCAATTTCAGCTATGGCGCAGGCCAGCCGTTCGTGCTGCGCGATGCCACGCTGGCCGCTGAAAAGCTGGCGCTGATCGGCGGCGGACGGATCGAGACCGATGGCCGCATCGTGCTGCGCGCCAGCGGACGCCACCGTGATTATGGCGCACTCAATCTGAGCGCCGACAGCATTCGCGGCGACACTCGCGCCACGCTGGTGCTGGACGATCCGCTGCCATCGCTGGGGGTGCGCGACCTGCGGTTGGCGCTGGGCACGGTGCCCGACGGGTTCTCGGTCGATGTCACTGGCCAGTCGCTGCTCGGGCCGCTGGCCGGCGCGACACAGATTTTTGCGCGTGAGGCGGGGCGCACCCTGATCCAGATCGAGCGCTTCACGGTCTCCAAAGCGCTGTTTGCGGGCGACCTTTTTGCTACCAAAGCAGGGATCGAAGGCGCGCTGAAGCTTTCGGGCGGCGGCGTCACCGGCGATGTCACGCTTGATCCGCGCGCGCAGGGCCAGGGTGTCAAGGCGCTGCTCAACCTTGCCAACGCGCGGTTCGATGGCCAGGTGCCGATCACCATCAATCGCGGTTCGATCGAGGTTGATGCGCTGATCGCCGAGGGGCGCAACACGATCACCGGCAGCCTGCGCGCGCAAGGCATCGGGCGCGGGCCGCTGTTCATCGGCCAGCTGGCGGCCAATGCCAATCTGATCAACGGCGAGGGCCGGGTGACCGCGTCGATCGCCGGGCGGCGCGGCAGCAACTTCGATCTGCAGACCAGCGCCCAGATTGCCCGCAACGCGATCACGATTGTGGGCAATGGCCAATATGGTAACCGGCGGCTGCGGCTGGTGCGGCC
>JBBQXX010000083.1:0-10362 GCA_038209235.1 Sphingomonadales bacterium
TATCGACCGCAAAGGTCTCCGCCCCGAAGGCTGCGTTCATCACCACATTGGCGGTCTTGCGGCCAACCCCGGGCAAGGCGGTCAACGCGTCGCGATCCTGCGGCACCTGCGCTTCGTGGCGGGCGATCAGCGCCTGCGACAACGCGATGACGTTCTTTGCCTTGGCATTGAACAGCCCGATGGTGCGGATATGCACTTTCAGGCCGTCTTCGCCCAGCGCCGCCATCTGCTGCGGTGTCCTGACGATCGCAAACAGCGCCCGCGTCGCCTTGTTGACGCCGATATCGGTCGCCTGCGCTGATAGCACCACCGCGACCAGCAGCTGGAAATCATTGCCATATTCCAGCTCGGTCACCGGCGCCGGATTGATCTCGGCCAGCCGCCGGTAGAACTCGAAGGTATCAGCCTTGTTCATGCGTGCGGACCAGCCATTGCAGCGTCAACAGCCGCCATCGCGTGCAAGGTGGTGGTGTCGAACAGCGGCACCGGGCTGTCGGACTGATCGACCAGCAGCATGATTTCGGTGCAGCCCAGAATGACCGCCTGCGCGCCATTATCCGCAAGGCGTTGCATGATTGCGCGATAGGTGGCGCGCGACTGTGGGCTGACCACGCCGTGCACTAGCTCGTCATAGATAATGGCATGAACCGAAGCGCGGTCGCCTGCTGGCGGGACGATGACGTCGATGCCGTGTTTGCCGTGCAAGCGATCGCGGTAAAACGCCTGCTCCATCGTGAATGCCGTTCCGATCAGGCCGACGCGCGCCATACCCTGCTGCACAATCGCCTCACCGGTCGGGTCGGCAATGTGGAGCAGCGGGATGCTGACCGCATCGGCAACCGCTTGCGCCATCAGGTGCATGGTGTTGGTGCAGATCAGCAGCAGGTCCGCGCCGCCACGCTCGATCTGCTGCGCTGCGGTGACCATCTGGCCGGACAGCACATCCCATCGCCCGGCGTGCTGCAGTGCCTCGATCTCGGCGAAATCGACCGAAAGCATCACACTGCGCGCGCTGTGGTGACCACCCAGCCGCCGCCGCACCTCCTGATTGATCAGGCGGTAATAATGCGCCGAGCTTTCCCAGCTCATTCCGCCCAGCAGGCCGATGGTCTGCATCAGCGCCTCACGGTTTGGGCAGCTTGGCAGCGGGGTTGGCAGATGGCAGGTGTGCTGCTTTCCATTCCATCGCGCGGCGAACGCGGCGTTCGACCGAGGGGTGGGTGTAGAACAGCATCTCCTGCACCGGATGCGGGCGCGGATAGCGGTATTCGGCGGTCTTGACCAGCGCGCCTGCCAAGGCGTCGGGCAGGTTCACCATTTGCAGCGAATAGGCATCGGCCTCGCTCTCACCGATGCGGGTGAGCGAGTTGGTGATGGGCACCGCGAATATGCCAAGCAACGAAAGCACAAAAATCAGCACCGGAAGCCCGCGCGGGTCGCTGATCTGTATCGTCTTGCTACCAAACAGCCGGGCAAAGCGCGCAAACAACCGGTCGGCAAGGAAGAAGAACACGATGGCAAGCACGCTTAGCATGATCACGAAGCGCCAGACATGATCGAGGACATAATGGCCGATCTCGTGCCCTGTGACCGCGCGCACTTCATCCAGCGATGCCTGTTTGAGCGCGACATCCGAAATCGCTATCCGCGCCGCGCCGCCGATTCCCGAGACATTGGCGGTAAAATTGTTCGACTGGCGTGAGCCGTCATAGATGAAGATGCGGTCGGCCGGGATGTTGACCGCATTGGCCATCGCCAGCACCGCATCGCGCACCTCCCCCTGCGGGATCGGCTGGTATTCGTTGAACAGCGGCTCGATCACCGTGGGGGCGAGCAAGAGTGCAGCGCCACCGGCAACCGCCGCCAGTCCGCCCGACCACAACCACCAGCGCTTGCCGGTGCGGCGGATCAGCGCATAGACGCCCAGAAAGAACAAACCCGCAAAGACCGTGCTGAGAGCGATTCCGATGGCGTCCTGCATGAGGAAATCGGCGAGCGGTTGCTGGGTGCGGCCATAGCGGCGCTCATGCCCCCATTCCTGGTAAATCCCCCATGGCAGCGTGATGATCGCCGAGACAAGGAAGAAACCGGCGGACGTAAGGAAGGTGCGCAGCGCCCAGCCGCGCTTTTCCAGCATCGTCCAGATCCGGTCGGTAATGCCCAGCCGCACAATGATGAAGGTGGCCAACGCGGACACCAGCAGCCCCCACAGGATCATCCAGTGACCATCAATCGTATAAGCGGCGGCTTTGGCCAACGCTTCGGAACCCAGACCATCGATATAGGCCTGCGTCGCCTTTTCCGGATCAAATGCCATGCTGCGCCCCACTGTGTTGTTCCATTAATACAGCGTGTAATCCGACCACTGGTGAACGTCAAGCCAGGCCGAGCACTTGCGGCATCGTGTAGCGCCCTGCTGGCTTGCCGATCACCCACAGGGCCGCGCGCACCGCGCCGCGCGCAAAGACCATCCGGCTTTCGGCGCGGTGAATGAGTTCGATGCGTTCGTCGTCGCCTGCCAGAATCACCATGTGGTCGCCTGCCACCGATCCGCCGCGAAGGCTGGCAAAGCCGATCGCGCCGCGTGCGCGAGCGCCGGTGACGCCATCGCGGCCACGCTCGGCGTCCTTCGCCAGATCGAGCCCGCGCGCCTTGGCGGCGGCTTCGCCCAGCAGAAGCGCGGTGCCCGATGGCGCATCGATCTTGTGGCGGTGGTGCATCTCGGCGATCTCGATGTCCCAGTCATCGCCGAGCAGCAGCGCTGCCTCGTGCACCAGATGCGCAAGCAAGGTGACACCCAGCGAGGTGTTGCCCGTCTGGAGCAGCGCGATGCTGTCAGCAGCGGTATCGATCAACCAGTGGTGGCGCTCTTCCAGACCGGTGGTGCCGATGATGATCGGGATGTTTGCTGCCACCGCCGCCTCCAGATTGGCTTCAAGCGCCTGCGGGCTGGAGAAATCGACGAGGATATCGCTTGCGTCGGCAAGCACGCCCGCATCGCCGCCCTGGTCGATGCCGCCCGATACGCTTGCGCCAGCCTCCGCTATAGCGGTTGCCAGCACCTGGCCCATGCGGCCGTTGCTGCCGATAATTCCGATGCGTGTCATGGCTGTTGCGCTCCGCCAAAGGCTATACCCGTCCGGGCCAATGCCGTATTGCCGCTGCTATGGCAAAGATTCCCAGCATCGTCATCCTCACCGGCGCAGGCGTAAGCGCAGAAAGCGGCATCGATACCTTCCGCGCCGAAGGGGGGCTGTGGGAACAGCACCGGGTGGAGGATGTCGCCACCCCCGAGGCTTTTGCGCGCGACCCCGATCTGGTGCTGCGCTTTTACGACATGCGCCGTGCCGCGATCCAGACCAAGCATCCCAATGCCGCGCATCATGCGCTGGCGCGGCTTGATGCGCAATGGCCCGGCGAGTTGCTGATCGTCACGCAAAATGTCGATGACCTGCACGAGCGCGCCGGGGCGAGCCGGTTGCTGCACATGCACGGCACGCACCTGACCGCGTGGTGCCTGGCTTGCAACGCGCGGCCCGCCTGGCGCGAACCGCTGATCGAACGGCCTGCCTGCCCCGAATGCGGCATACCGGGGCAGTTGCGGCCCGATATCGTGTGGTTTGGTGAAATGCCCTACGAGATGGACCGGATTTATGACGTGGTAGCGGGCTGCGACCTGTTTGTTTCGATCGGAACATCTGGCGCGGTCTATCCCGCCGCTGGATTGGTGCGCGAGGCGCGGGCGCGTGGTGCCATGACGCTGGAGCTCAATCTGGAACCCAGCCAGGGCAGCCGCTGGTTCGATGAGGCGCGGCATGGCGCAGCAACGGTGCTGGTGCCCGCCTGGGTGGATGAGGTGCTGGGCTAGATATCTCGCCTACCGCTTACGGGAGGGAAGAAAATCAGGCCTCACCCGTTGACCGTTACCACCAGAACCAGCGTCCAGCCGATCGCGCCTGCATACGCGATCCAGGTGCCGATCACGCCGACAGCGCGTAGCGCCGGGGGCTTGCCGGGCTGGTGCACCTGATGCAGCCCGATGATATGCGCGGCGCGCACCCCCAGAAACAGCACCGCCAGCGCGGTGAGCGGCCAGTGGCTGGCGTTGGCCATTTCGAGCAGGCCAACAAGAATGACGAACAACGGCGCGTGTTCTGCCAGGTTACCGTGCGCGCGGCTGGCGCTGATCAGCCGGGGGTCGCCGGCATCGCCGAACGCTGTCTGGGTGCGCAAACGGCTCAGCACCGTGGCGATCGCGGTGGCCAGCAGCATGATCGCGCAGATCGCAGCGGTCAGCGCGGTTATCGGCAAGGTCATGGCGTTATATCCCCCTGTCGGGTCTCCCCGGTTGCGCGACCGGTTATGCAGGCGATGTGGGGTTCCCGCAAGTCCTGCACCCGGGGTCCTTGGCGATCTTCAGCGTTCGCCACAGCGGTTTGAGGCCATCGATCAGGTGCAGCTTGCCGCCCGGGTCATCGCCAAAGCCGGTGATCGCGCGCACCGCCTCCATCGCGGCAAAACTGCCCACCATCCCGACCATCGCGCCCAGCACACCCTGCTCGGCGCAAGTGTCGCAATCTTCGGCATCGAAAGCATCGCCGACAAAGCAGCGATAGCAGGGCTGATCGGGCAGCCAGCCGGCAAACGTGCCGATCTGCCCCTGAAACCGCCCCAGCGCGGCACTGACCAGCGGGATATGCAGCGCGGTGGCGATATCGGAGACGAGCAGGCGGGTGGCGAAATTGTCTGTACCATCAAGGATGACATCGCCGCCTGCAAGCAGCGCTGCGGCGTTGGCGGGGGTGATCCGCTCGGTCACCGGCGTCACCATGATTGCAGGATCGAAGCTCTGCACCCAGTCGGCTGCGCGGCGCGCCTTGGGCTGGCCGATGTCGGCAGGGGTAAACAGCGTCTGGCGCTGGAGGTTGCTCAGATCAACGGTGTCGTCATCGATCAGCGTCAGCCGTCCGACGCCTGCGCCCGCCAGATATTGCAACGCCGGACAGCCAATCCCGCCCATGCCGACCAGAACGACATGCGCAGCTGTCAGCTTGGCCACCCCCACGCCGCCGATCTCGGGCAGCACGATATGGCGGGCATGGCGGTCAAGCTGGCTGGGGGTGAGGGGCATGGTGGTCCTGCGCGGGTTTCGATCTGCTTGTTTTCCGGCGCAGGCCGCAATCCAGAGCGGAACTGCACAACATCGCTTCTGGATTGCGGTTTTCGCCGAAAAACTAACTAACTTTCAGCTTTCCAGCTGTTGCAGCAAGGCCCGCACGTCGCCGTCCATATCGGCATCGCGCGTGCGCAGGTCTTCGATCAGGCGCACCGCGTGGATCACGGTGGAATGATCGCGTCCGCCGAACTTGCGGCCGATCTCGGGATAGGAGCGCGGGGTCAGTACCTTGGCGAGATACATCGCCACCTGGCGCGGGCGCACCACGGCGCGGGCGCGGCGCTTGGAGGACATTTCAGAGCGATCCACCTTGTAGAACTGGCAGACCGCGCGCTGGATTTCATCGATGGTGATGCGCCTGCGGTTGGCGCTGAGCAGATCGGACAGTTGCTCTTCAGCCAGCGCCAGCGTCACCTTTTGCCCGGTGATCTGCGCATAGGCCATCAGCTTGTTGAGTCCACCGACCAGTTCGCGGACATTGCGGCTGATCGTGCGCGCGAGGAATTCTATGACCTCTTCGGGCATGTCGCCCATCCGCATCTGCTCGACCCGCGCCCGCAGGATAACGCGGCGCAGTTCGATATCGGCAGGCTGGATATCGGCGACCAGACCCATCGCAAGCCGCGACAGCAACCGCTGGTCGACGCCATCCAGTGCCTGCGGAGCGCGGTCCGATGTCACCACCAGCCTTTTGCCCGCGCCCAGAATCGCATCGATGGTGTGGAGGAACTCTTCCTGCGTCGAATTCTTGCCGATGATGAACTGGATGTCATCGACCAGCAGCATATCAAAACCGCGCAGCCGCGCCTTGAACGCCATCGAATCGCCGCGCTGGATGGCGCTGACGAAATCGTTCATGAACTTTTCGGCCGGGCAATAGCAGATGCGCGCCCCCGGATTGACCGCACCATAAGCGTTGCCGATGGCGTGCAGCAGATGGGTCTTGCCCTGACCGGTCGCCGCTTTGAGATATAGCGGGCTGAACAGCGGCTTTTCGATCGCCGCCATACGTTGCGCCGCATTAAAGGCGAGCACGTTGGTCTGCCCGGTGATGAACCCGGCAAACAGCTGCGAGGGATCGAGCGATACGCGGTTGCCGCTCATCGCCGGGGCCGGCCGGGGGGCAGGGGCAAGCACGGGCTGGGCCAAGGTGGCAGTGCGAGGCCGCGCCAGATCGGCATCACGCGGCGCAGCAGCAATGGTCACCGCGCGCACTTCGGGGCGCACGATCTTCCACGCCAGCGCCAGCCGGTCGGCAAAGCGGTCGCGCACCCAGTTGGCGGAAAATTCCGATGGCAGATGCAGCGCGAGCATTCCCGATCCAGGCTCGAAGCTGCCGGGGCGGATGGGGCGGATCCACTGGGTGTGGATCTGCGCGCCGAGGTCCTTTTTCAAGCCTTCGCTGATTTCGTTCCAGTCCGCTGCCCAATCTGCCGCGCCATTCGAATCACCCAGTTCGATCATGCCAAAATACTGCCACTTCTTGTTTCTTGGTCATCGCTGACGGAATTTCTGCCTAGCAACACAAAAGGTGCTGCTGGCATTCTTGTCGTGAACCTGACGGGCAACTCTCAACGCGAGTTGCCACACAATGCCGGTTCGCGCTTATCGCAATCGATCAGGCCAAGTGCCGTATCGCGTCCCCATGAAGGGGGCACCAAAGCAAGCCTGCGCGCGCGGCAGTCGCGGGCAGGCTGGTACAGCAGCAGTCATCAGTTCCAGTGGCAATCCGACCCAGATACGCAACACTTGCTACCTCCCCATCATCCGATGAGCAGCAGGCATCATGCCTGTTGCTCGATAGACTGCCCCGATATTGCCAAACCCCCTGGCAATACCGGCCCAGACCGGCGCGCAAACTTCAGCTCCAAGGAAAGCCTATAGCCCCTTGGTGAATCGGTATTGCCGGTTTGTGCAGTGGAGAGCAGAGCAAGAACGCTCGCTCTCGGACAACGATGTAGCGATGAAAAATCGAGTCGAGCAAGAGCAGCCGGGTAAAAAAAATGAAATAAAGGCGCTTGACTCGGTTAACGTGAGGATATTGCTGGATTCACTTTAATTACGCTTATTTTACAGGGGGATGGGGCGTAACATGTTACCCATGCCGTCGCGAATCGCGGGAAATGCTTGGCTTTGCCATCAGCCGTTACCGCAAAAATTATGACGTATATGTTACAGTGATTGGAGATGGCTACGCGATGTTGCATATCGCCCGGCCACCAATAAAAAAATCCGCCGCCCTGATGGGCAGCGGATCGATGCGATTCGAAAGCAATCAGTTTGGGGCGGATGGAAGACGAACCAACCTGCCCCGATCGTTCAGGCCTGAACGTTTCGGCCCAAACGCTCAGGCCTAGATGTTCAGGCCCGAATCTTCAACCTAAAGCGGCAAGGCGCTTGGTGAGACGCGAGAACTTGCGCGATGCGGTGTTCTTGTGGAGCACGCCCTTGGCAACGCCGCGCGCGATTTCAGGCTGAGCGCTGGCCAAGGCCACGGTCGCTGCTGCCTTGTCGCCTGCTTCAAGCGCCGTTTCGACCTTCTTGACGAAGGTGCGGATGCGGCCGATGCGGTTACCGTTGACTACGGCACGACGATCGTTTCGGCGGATGCGCTTCTTGGCTTGCGGCGTATTGGCCATAGGTTTCTCACACGTCTTTCGTTTGGCGATCATGCATGATCGGCAGATTTTGGGTAAAAACTATCAGACCGCAATAAAGCTGTGCCTGCGCTTTGAAGCCGCTGCCGTTAGCGATAATCGTTCGGCGCGTCAACGGCAGAATGGCCGCGCGCCGGTCTTGCGTCATCACTTCTGACAGGCAGCGCACCAGAAACTGGAGCGGCCCGACTGGATGGTGCGCTGCACAGTCCCGCCGCACGGGCAGGCCTGCCCCTCGCGCCCGTATACACGCCATTGCTTGGCGAAATAACCCAGCTCGCCATCGGGCCGGGCATAATCGCGCAAGCTTGATCCGCCCGCCGCGATCGCATCGACCAGCACCTGTTTGATCGCGGTCACCAGCGGCTTGAGCTTGGCGGGGCCAATCTGCCCGGCGGCGCGCAACGGCGAGATGCGCGCCATGTTGAGCGCCTCACAGACGTAGATATTGCCAAGCCCCGCGACGATTGCCTGGTCAAGCAACATCGCTTTGACCGGCGCCTTGCGGCCCGTTAGCCGGCCGCGCAGGTAGGCCGGGGTGAAATCATCGCTGAGCGGCTCGGGGCCCATTGCGGCGAAGGCCCGGTGCGTTGCGACAAGTGCGGTTTCGACCAGATCGACCGAGCCGAATCGGCGCGGATCGAACAGCGAGAGCAGGTGACCGGATTCGGTTTCGATGACCAGATGATCGTGGGTACCGATGCTGTCGGGGTCGATCCGCCAGCGCCCCGACATGCCCAGATGAAAGATCATGCTGTCGCCGCGGTCGGTCTCGATCAGCCCGTATTTGGCGCGGCGGCCAAGCGCGATGATCCGCGCGCCGGTCATCCGCTGGCCCAGATCGACCGGGAACGCGCGGCGCAGGTCGGCGCGCCGCGCGATCACGCTGGTCAGGCGTACATCGAGCAATACAGCAGCAAGCCCGCGCACGGTGGTTTCGACTTCGGGAAGCTCTGGCATAATATTCCTGCGGTTATCAGTCTTTGCGCCCGGCACAAAGATGCTTACATGGGCGCAATGAGCGAGACAGTGCCCTTTGGCTATCAGGATATCGACGCGTCTGAAAAGGCGAATCGGGTTGGCGGCATTTTTTCGAATGTTGCCGGCAAATATGACATCATGAACGACGCCATGTCGGGCGGCATGCACCGGCTGTGGAAGGACCGCTTTGTGCGCCGGGTGAAGCCGCGCAGTGGCGAGGATATTCTCGATATGGCAGGCGGCACCGGCGATATTGCCTTTCGCATGGTCAAATCGGGCGCCAATGTCACCGTTGCCGATATCAATCAAGATATGCTCGATGTCGGCATCGACCGCGCGGTCAAGCGCGGCGAAGACCGGCTGGTGTGGTCGTGCCAGGACGCAGAGACCTTGCGTTTCCCCGATCGCAGCTTCAACGCCTATACGATTGCCTTTGGCATCCGCAACGTCACGCATATCGACACGGCGCTGGCCGAAGCGCACCGCGTTTTGCGCTATGGCGGGCGGTTTTTCTGCCTCGAGTTTTCCTCGACCGAATGGCCGGGTTTTGCCGAGGTGTACGATGCCTATTCGCACCGGCTGGTGCCCAGGCTGGGTCAGATGATCGCAGGCGATGCCGAGAGCTATCGCTATCTGGTCGAATCGATCCGGCGTTTCCCCAAGATGCCAGCATTCGAACAGCTGATCAAAGATGCCGGGTTCACCGCGACGCGGGTCGAGCCGATCATGGGCGGTCTGGTCGCGATCCACAGCGGGTGGAAGGCATGATCTTTATGCGGCGGGGGATCAGCAGCCGCGCATGACAGCCCCACGCACGCATATCTGGCGGCTCCTCAAATGGGGTCGCATCCTTGCGCGGCATGGCGCGCTCAAGGGTCTTGAGGCTGCGCCGCAAACGCCGCCCGAGGTCAGGCGACTGTTTCGGATCGCGCGGCTGGGTGCCAGCATCCCTGCGGTGCCCGATTATGCCGGTGCCTTTCGCGCCATCGGTCCTGCCGCGATCAAGCTGGGGCAAACGCTCGCCACCCGCCCCGATCTGGTGGGCGATGAAGCCGCGATCAACCTGCTCAGCCTGCAGGACAGCCTGCCCCCTGTGCCATTCGAAGATATCCGCCGCGAGATCGAACTGGGGCTGGGTGGCCCGCTGGAGCGGTTCTTCAGCGCTGTCGATCCGGTGCCGGTGGGCGCAGCCTCGATTGCGCAGGTGCACCGCGGCACCACGCTGGAAGGCCGCGATGTCGCGATCAAGGTGCTGCGCCCCGGTGTGCGCAAGAATTTCGCGCGCGATATCGAAACCTACGAATGGGCCGCAGCGCATCTGGAGGCGTTTGGCGGCGAGGCGACACGGCTGCGCCCGCAGCTGACCATCGCCAATTTCAAGCGCTGGACGATGCGCGAGCTTGACCTTCGGCGCGAGGCGGCAAGCGCGTCGGAACTGGCCAGCGCGATGGATGGCCATCCCGGCTACCGCATTCCCGGCATCGACTGGGACCGCACCTGCGGCACCGTGATGACGCTGGAATGGATCGACGGCGTCAAGATTTCCAA
>JBBQXX010000084.1:0-10222 GCA_038209235.1 Sphingomonadales bacterium
CGAGTTGCAATCATATGTCGCTCAGATGCCGTGTCTGCCGCAGCGCCTCGCCAAGCGCAATCCCGGTTGCCACCGATATGTTGAGCGACCGCAGGCCTGGTACCATCGGAATGCTGGTCGCCAGATCGCAGGCATCGCGGACATGAGCAGGCACACCGGCGCTCTCCGATCCCATCAGCAGGATATCATCATCGGCAAACGCCATATGATAAACACTGTCGGCGGCATGCGCACTCATCAGCACCAGCCGGGCCCCGAGCATGCGGCGAAATGTATCGAACGCACCCCAGTCGGCATGGCGGCGCAGATCAGCGACATCGCCATAATCCATCGCGGCGCGTTTGAGGCGCTTGTCGTCAAACGTAAAACCGCACGGCTCGATAATTTCGACAGGCACCGCCATGCACGCCGCAAGCCGCAGGATGGTGCCGACGTTTCCCGCGATATCGGGCTGGTAAAGAGCAATCCGCATTGCGACCATTTAGCGCAAGCGAACGACTTGTCACGATTCGCGTGTCATTCGGCGCATGACATGCACGGCGTATCGGGCAATAGAATGCCAAAGGATGCTGCACCGCGCCATTTTCTCTGTTGGCAAGATGACGATTATGCGTCTATCAGGCCGGTAATCATGCGGACGGGCGAGTTGCAACGCTGTGCCATGCCGCTTCCAGCATCGAAAATTAATCGATTTTTTCAATAGCTTGAGGGTCAGGTTAGCGACATGGCAGAACAAGTCACGATGAATCAGGATGGCAGCGCCGCGATCGAAACCGATGGTGTCCGCCGCCGCGACTTCATCAATATCGCCGCCGTCAGCTTTGCCGGCATCGGCGCGGCCACTGTTTTGATCCCGCTGATCACCCAGATGTCCCCCAGCAAGGACGTTCTGGCGCAGTCCTCAACCGAAGTGGACATTACCGCGGTAGAACCGGGCCAGGCAATCAAGACCGTGTGGCGTGATCAGCCGATGTTCATCCGCAATCTGACGCCGGCTGAAATCGACTCCGCCAATAAGGTCGACATGAGCAGCCTGCGCGATCCGCAGACGCTGGCCGATCGCACCGTGGACGGCAAGATCAACTGGCTGGTCACGCTGGGTGTGTGCACCCATCTGGGGTGTGTGCCGCTGGGCGCTGCAGCAGGCGAGGTCAAAGGCGAATACGGCGGTTACTTCTGCCCGTGCCACGGTTCGCATTACGATACCGCAGCGCGGATCCGCAAAGGCCCGGCACCGACCAATCTGGTCGTACCCGAATATGCATTCCTGTCTGACACAGTCATCAAGATCGGTTGAGGAGCAAACGACATGAGCTTTTCTTGGGCCAAGCATTACGAGCCAAAGAGCGATCTGAGCAAATGGATCGATGAGCGGCTGCCGCTCCCGCGCCTGGTTTATAGTGCCGTCGGTGCGGGCTATCCGGTACCGCGCAACCTCAACTATTTCTGGAATTTCGGTGTGCTCGCCGGCTTTGCGCTGATGTTGCAGATCATCACCGGTATCGTTCTGGCGATGCACTATGCGCCCAACGCCTTGATCGCCTTTGACTCCACCGAACATATCATGCGCAATGTCAACTGGGGCTGGATGCTGCGTTACGCCCACGCCAACGGCGCCAGCTTCTTCTTCATCGTTGTGTATATCCATATCTTCCGTGGCCTGTATTTCAGCTCTTACAAGGCCCCGCGTGAGATGATCTGGCTGCTGGGTCTGGTCATTTTCCTGCTGATGATGGCGACCGCTTTCATGGGTTATGTTCTGCCCTGGGGCCAGATGAGTTTCTGGGGAGCCAAGGTGATCACCGGTCTGTTTGGAGCCATCCCGCTGGTCGGCGAGCCGATCCAGGAGTGGCTGCTGGGTGGATTTGCGCCGGGTAACGCTACGCTCAACCGCTTTTTCTCACTGCACTATCTGCTGCCGTTCGTGACCGCCGGGGTGATCATCCTGCACATCTGGGCGCTGCATATTCCCGGCTCGTCGAACCCAACTGGTGTCGAAGTGAAGACCGAATCGGACACTGTGCCGTTCCACCCCTATTACACCGCCAAGGATGGCTTTGGACTGGGCGTGTTCCTGATCCTTTACTGCCTGATGTTGTTCTTCGCGCCGAACTTCCTGGGCCATGCCGACAACTATATCCCGGCCAACCCGCTGTCGACACCCGCGCACATCGTGCCCGAGTGGTATTTCTGGCCGTTCTACGCGATCCTGCGCGCCTTCACCTTCGACTTCCTGATCATTCCTGCCAAGCTGCTCGGCGTGCTGGCGATGTTCGCATCGATCCTGCTGCTGTTCTTCATGCCCTGGCTGGATCGTTCGCCGGTGCGTTCAGGCAATTATCGCCCGCTGTTCAGGGTATTTTTCTTCATCCTGCTCGCAGATATCGTGCTGCTCGGCTATCTGGGCGGTGCGGCTGCCGAAGAGCCGTTCGTGATGCTCAGTCAGCTTGGTTCGGCTTATTATTTCGCACACTTCCTCATCATCTTGCCGATTATCTCGAAGATCGAAAAGCCCAAGCCCCTGCCTTACTCGATCACCGATGCAGTGCTAGGCAAAACCGGCACCGGCATGGCAGGCGGCCCCGTGCTGCAGCCCGCCGAATAACGCCGAAACCCAACTTGGCTAAATCCAAACAGGAAAGTCTCTCGACATGATTCGCATTGGTGCATTTTTGGTGGGGCTGTTCTTAAGCGGGTGGCTGATCGTCTCGTTCGGCGTCGGCGCGGCTGCCTTTATCAGCGAGCCACCAAAGGAAACCGCAGAGCACGCTTTCCACGAAGAACCCAAGCAGTTGACGCTGGCCAGCGATGGCCCGCTTGGCCAGTTCGACCGGCAGCAACTGCAACGCGGTTTTCAGGTGTACAAGGAAGTCTGCTCGGCCTGCCACTCGATGCGGCTGGTATCGTTCCGCAACTTTGAAGACCTTGGTTATACCGAAGACGAAGTGAAGGCGATTGCTGCCAACTGGCCCACGCAAACCCCGTCGATCGATCCGGCCACCGGAGAAGCAACCACGCGCAAGGCGCTTCCGGCCGATGCTATTCCTTCGCCGCACGCCAATGAAACCGCAGCGCGCGCTGCCAACAACAACGCCCTGCCGCCTGATCTGTCGCTGATCACCAAGGCGCGCCATGGCGGGGCAGCCTATATCTATTCGCTGCTCACCGGATATCAGGAGCCGCCGCCAGAACTCGCCACGCGCTTCCCCGATTCCATGCCAGGACCGGGCCTCAACTATAACCCGTATTTTGCCAACCTGAACATCGCCATGGCAAACCCGCTGGGTGGCGACGGCATCGTCACCTATTCCGATGGCACCGAAGCGACCCGCGACCAGATGGCCACAGATGTCTCCGCATTCCTCGTCTGGACGGCCGAGCCCACGCTCGAAAAGCGCCACCAGACCGGGTGGGCGGTCATCATCTTCCTGATTATCGCCACGGGGCTTGCCTATATGTCATATCGCAGCATCTGGGCGGGCAAGAAGCACTGACCACCGACTTTAACGCCGCGAGCGAACATCCAATCCGGCCCGGGAAGCGCGAACCGCTTTGCCGGGCCGAATTGCATTTGCCGGTGCGCACCATGCCGGATTTTCCAAGCGGGGCATCCAGTTTCGCGACATTACCACGCTGATCGGCCATGGCCGTGCCACGGCGTCCACCATCGTCATCTGACCGATCTGGCAGCACCGCAACGCTCCGACCGGATTGCCGGCATGGAAGCGTGCGGCCTTATTCTTGCCGCGGCAGTAGAGGCGCGTCTTGGGGTTGGTTTTTTACCGGTGCGCAAACCCGGCAAGCTGCCGGTAGCTGCCATGGCGGTAGATTACGCGGCGCAGGGGCACAGGTCGATCAAGCGCTGTTCGTGATTGATCTGCCCGATCTCTGGGCGGTGCGGACCGCCTGCGCCAACAGGCGCTTGGCATCGACAGCCTGATGGCATTCGAAGGCGATTGATCCGCACGGATACAGATCCTCCTCCCAACAGGGGGGAAAGGCGGCATTACTCATCATTGCGCAACGCAGGCGCAACTCGCTGGTCCTGCGGCTGCGCGGCTGGTTGCCTTCTCACCGGAGGTCTTGGCTCTGCCTGTCGCACCTGGGGGCGCGTTTCCGGTGGACGCGTTTCCGACTGGCGCGTTTCCGGCGGGCGCGATGTTGGCGGGCGCGCGGCTGGTTCACGGCCCAGCGCGCGGTCCAAGAAGCCGTCGTCGAGCTGCTCGGGCTGGGGATCGAGAGCACTGCCCTCCTGATCAGGCACATCGAGGCCTCGCCCCTGATCGATCGGGTTGCCGTTTTCATCGATGAAGATCACATCATCGGGCGATCCGAAATAGGCCTGGTCGTCGGGCTCAAGCTGCCATTCGGGCAGCACGAGTTCGGTGTCGAACGGTTCGACCTTGCGCTTGGCGACCGCGACTTTCATGAATGCGGCAAAGGCGCGGGCAGGCGCGGTGCCACCTTGCAGACCACCGACCGGGCGAGCATCATCGCGGCCCATCCACACGCCTGTCGTGATACCGCTTGAAAAGCCTAAAAACCAGCCATCCTTGTTGCTGTTGGTGGTACCGGTCTTGCCCGCCACCGGCCTCCCGATTTGCGCGGCGCGGCCGGTGCCGACGTTCACAGCGGTCTGCAGCAGATCGGTCATCCCTGCGGTGACATGCGGCGGCACCAGCACCTGGCTCATGTCCGCCTCATGCTCATAGAGCAGTTCGCCATCGCTCGTGGTGACCTTGGTGATGCCATAAGGCGCAATCGCGACGCCGCCCGAACTGACCCCGGCAAAGGCGCGGACCATATCGATGACGCGCACCTCGGACGAGCCCAGCACCATCGATGGCAGCGTGGTGATGGGTGTGGTGATGCCAAAGCGTCGAGCCATGTTGGCGATCGCGCCGGTGCCGACATCATCGCCGATGCGCGCCGCCACGGTATTCTTCGAATAGGCAAAGGCGGTGCGCAGCGTGATATCGCCCGCATAGCTGCCGCCGCTGTTGCGCGGACTCCATCCGGCGATGGTCACCGGTGCGTCGGTGACGATATCTTCGGGCGAGTACCCCGATTCGAGCGCGGTGAGATAAACAAACAGCTTCCACGCGGAGCCCGGCTGGCGCAGCGCGCTGGTTGCGCGGTTATAATTGGAGGTGACATAGTCGGTGCCGCCAACCATCGCGCGCACCGCGCCATCGCGGTCGAGAGCAACCAGTGCGCCTTGTGCGCCGCCGGGAACGTTCGCCTTGATCGCGGCGGTTCCGGCGCGTTGCATGCCAAGGTCCAGCGTGGTCCAAACCACGATCGGCTCGCCATTGTCCTCGATCAGCGTATCGAGCTGCGGCAACGCCCAGTCGGTGAAATAGCGCACCGAGTTCTGGCCCTTTTCGGCGGCGAAATCGACAGCTTGCAGATCAGCCCCGGCGGCCTGCGCCGGCGTAATCGTTCCGACATCCTGCATCACTTTGAGCACCACGCCGGCACGGCCGATGGCAGCTTCAGTATCAGCGGTCGGCGAATAGCGCGAGGGGGCCTTGACCAACCCGGCGATGATCGCAGCTTCGGCCAGCGACAGGTCGGTCGCATCGTGGTTGAAGAACTTGCGCGCGGCAGAATCGACGCCGTAGGCACCGCCGCCGAAATACACTTTGTTGAGATACAGCTCGAGTATCTGGTCCTTGCTGAACTTGCGTTCCAGCGCCAGCGCCAGCACGCCTTCGCGGATCTTGCGCGTATAGGACCGGCTGTTGCTGAGGAAGACATTGCGCGCCAGCTGCTGGGTGATCGTCGATGTTGCACGCACCCGTCCCCCGCCCGCAACACTGTTGTAGACCGCGCGCGCAATACCGATCGGATCGACACCAGGATGATAGGCGAACCGCCGGTCCTCGACCGAGATCATGGCGTCTTTCATCACCGCCGGGATATCGTCGATGTCCAGCCAGTCGCCAAAGCTTGGGCCAAGCTGCATGATCTCGGTGCCGTCGGCGGCCTTGACCAGGATCATCTGGCCATTGGGCGATGATTTCATATCCTGGAAGCTGGGCAGCGATCCCATCACGGTGACCACCGCAACCACCAGCCCGATCAGGCCGATCACCGCGCTGAATGCGCCGATCTTGACGATCCGCCAGAACCAAAGGCGTGGACCGCTTTTGGGCCCTGGCCTGCGGCCCTTATCTTTCACCGCCATGTCCAATCGGCCCTTGATATCATCGATTTGCCCGGCACCAACGCGCCACAGCAAAGCGGCGCGTTATGCAGACGCGGCTTTCGCAATGCTGAATATCGCGTCCGCAGGCGAGCGCCAAGCCGTTTCGACAAACGGTCAACGGGTGCGCGCCTGCGCAACGCTGTTATGCTGGACGAGATGGTGTGCTGCGGCCAGATCGTCGGGCGTGTTGACGTTCATCAGCATGTGCGCGCCGTCAAAATCAACCGGTCGTGCGCCAAGTTCATCGCCCAACCGGCGCAACGACCATTTCTCGCCGCACCGTTGGCGCGGCAACTGTGCGATCACCGCAGCAGCGCTCCACATAGCAAAGGCGGGTTGCCATGCGCCCTGACTGCGCGCCATTGCCACCGGGCCAGCCGCCGACAACCGCGCGACCAGATCATCGGGCAAAAACGGCGCATCGACCGGCGCGGTGACAAAGCCATCTGCGCCGCCCCCTCCAATGTGCGCTTCGACGTAAAGCGCCAGCGCCCGGATTGCGCCGACCGGACCTGCCGGACCTAGCGCATCATCGGCCACAGCGACGATACCGGTGCCATAATCATGCCCCGCGCTCAGCAGCACTGTGCCAGCCTGCGGGGCCAGCCGCGCCAGCACCCGGTCGATCATCCGCTGCCCATCGATCAGCGCCAGCGCCTTGTCTGCCCCGAGCATGCGCCGCGATTGCCCCCCCGCCAGCAGTGCCACCACCGGATGCTTGAGGATCACGGTCACTGGCAATCAATTGACCGGCAGCCCGGGCGGCTGGGGCCGGGGCTGGGGCTGGGGCTGGGGCTGGGGCCGGGGCTGGGGCTGGGGCCGGGGCTGGGGCTGGGGCTGGGGCTGTCCGACAGGCTGGCCATCGGCATCGCGCAGCCCGCGCGGTTCAAGGATTGCGGCGCTTTCGATGATATCGAGCGCGCGCCGTGCATCGGCATAAAGCCGCGCCTTGGCCAGCCATGCTGCGGCCTTGTTGCGTCCGGGCAGCCGTTGAACCTCGGCCAGCGCGGCCTCGACCCGGCCCGCCTCGATATAACGCTGCGCGCGCTGCAGCCGCTGCGAAGGGGCTTGCGACACCGAACCTTCCACCCGGATGACGAGCAGTTCGCTCGCCTCGCGCTGCAACCCGTCCCAAAAGCCTTCATCGGCGGTACGGCCCGACACCAGCGAGGGGCCGATGTCTTCGAGCGAGGTGCGCAGCTGGTCCATCGTCACCGGATTGCGCGAGGCGCGCACGATCGTCTCGACCGCATTGGGCTGCGCTGCGCCAAAGCGCATCTGCAGCTGCCCTTCGAGATAGCCCAGTGCCGATGCCCGGTCGAGCGCGCGGCGTGCAGCAAAGGCGATCAACAGCCCTTCGGCACGGCCAGCGTTGCCCGAAGCCTCCTGTGCCTGCACGTTGATCAGCGACAGGCGGTTCTCCAGCTCGGCAACGCGCACATCGAGCGCGCGGTCCGGCGCGGTTCCGGCCAAAGGCGTATCGCGCAGCTGTGGCGCGGTGCCACCGGTCGCCGGGTTGGCTGGATCGATCGTGATCACGCCATTATCGAGCGCCGCCTGGCTGGCGCTATCGGCCTTACCGCCAAACCAGCCCGAACGGGTGATCAGCCAGCCCGACAGGATCGCCCCGCCGATAAAGGCGAGCGCCAGCAGGATCAGCAACATCCTGCCGCTTGCACCGCGCGACACGCGGCCTGTGCGGATTGTTTCAGCGTTCATCTTCACTCCGGCTTGTCATGTGCCTCTCGCAACCGCGGCGCATGCTGGCACAGCGCGGTAGCTACGTCCAGCAAGGCGCGGTCGTCGGGCAAACCAGCAACCTTTACAGCGGCCCATCGCTTACCCGCCGCATCGACCAGCGCAGGCGCAAACAACGCCAGGCTGATGATGCTGCGATCCAGCCCGCTTGCATCGACCAAAGCGGCAAAATGCGATGTTGCGCGCGCCGAATGCAACAGCACCACCGATGGGGCCTGTAACGCGGCGCGCAAGGCATCGGGCATCGCCAGCTTGGCAGATCTGTAGACGATGCGCGTATCGATGATCAGACCGCCGTCGCCCAGATCGACATTATCTTCACCCGCCAGCCGCAAGATATGCAGCTGGCCGTCATCGGCGAGCATCGGCAGCAATGCGGCAAGCCCGCCTGTCCCCTGCCCGCGCACCCGGAAGCCCAGATCATGCGCCATCCGCGCGGTCTTGCCGCCGACCGCATAGACCGGCAAATTCTTGAGATCCGCCAGCGCCGGGCCGCCGTGGCGAAACACATTGGCGCTGCCGACGAGCAAGGCGTCATAAGCCAGCGGATCGGCTGGGGTCCACGCGACCTGTTCGATCGCGAACAGCGGGCAGACGAGAGGATCATGCCCCGCCGCGCGCAATTCTTGCGCGGTGGCGGTCGCTCCGGGTTGCGGACGCAGCACGATGATGCGCGCAGCGCTGCTCATCAGCCCGCCCGGAACAGCCGGGTGATCGTTTCAGGAGCCTTTGCCAGCAGATCGGCCGCCAGCCGCGCCGGGGCATTGCCATCATCGGGTGAAAAGCGGATATCGCCCGAGACATGCTGCGCGCCGTTCTCGGAATAGAGCATCGTGCGCAAATGAATCGCTGCGCCCTCGATCCGGGCCAGCGCAGCCACCGCTGAATGGCAATCGCCACCCAGCGCCATCAGCAATGCGCGTTCGGCGCGCACACAAGCCGATGTCGGCGCATCGTCAATCCCCGCGATCAGCGCGCGCATCGGCGCATCGTCGGTGCGCACCTCGATGCCGACAGCACCTTGCGACGGCGCGGGCAGCCACTGATCGATCTCCAGCCGCACCGATGCGATGCCGGGCAAGGTCTCGCCCAGCCGGTCGAGCCCGGCGGCGGCCAGCAGCGTTGCATCCGCCTCGCCGCTTTGCAGCTTGCCGATCCGCGTTGCCACATTGCCGCGAAACAGCACCGGCACGATATCGGGACGCAGGCTGCCGATCTGCGCGGCGCGGCGCGGCGAACTGGTGCCCAGTCGCGCGCCGTGCGGCAAGCCTGCGATGCTGGTCGCGCCAAGCAGCACATCACGCACATCGGCGCGTGGCAGCATCGCGGCAAGCACGAACGCGCCATCGCGTACCGTCTCGACATCCTTCAGCGAATGCACCGCAAGATCGATCTCGCCCTGACCTA
Source organism: Sphingomonadales bacterium (assembly GCA_038209235.1). Classification (GTDB taxonomy): domain Bacteria; phylum Pseudomonadota; class Alphaproteobacteria; order Sphingomonadales; family Sphingomonadaceae; genus Blastomonas. The sequence continues at coordinate 9,377 of JBBQXX010000084.1, forward strand.
ACGACCAGTCGAGCTCGCGCGTCCAAAGCGCCTTGCCGCCGACTTCGCGCAACGCCCGGTCGGTGATCTTGTCACCGCTCGCCACCACCGGCGCCAGTGCGACCTGCTCTGCCGTCAGGCCCCAGCGGGCGCGCAGGGCATCGGCGGTCATATGCGCCTGCGCCATCGCCAGCGGCGAGGCGCGGGTGCCCAGCCGGATCGGGCGGTTGGCGAGCAGTTCGGCGATGCCCATCGGCAGGGCCAAAGGCATATCCGGCAGCAGCATGGTGTGCGTGATCTCTCCCATCCGGCTTGTGCTAGCGGCCAATCCCGATAAGGGAAAGCCCCATGGCAATCATCCTGGGCATCGAATCAAGCTGCGATGAAAGCGCAGCCGCATTGATCGGGTCGGATCGCCGCATTCTGGCGCACCGGCTGGCGGGGCAGGAAGACGACCATCGGCCCTATGGCGGCGTGGTGCCCGAAATCGCCGCGCGCGCGCATGTCCAGAAGCTCACGCCGCTGATCAGCGCCGCGCTCGCCGATGCGGGCATGACGCTCGATGATGTCGATGCGGTCGCTGCCACCGCCGGGCCCGGGCTGATCGGCGGGGTGATGGTCGGGCTGGTCACTGCCAAGGCGCTGGCGATGGCGGCGGACAAGCCCTTGATCGCAGTCAACCATCTGGAGGGCCATGCGCTTTCGCCCCGGCTTGCCAATGCCAGCCTTCAGTTTCCCTATCTGCTGCTGTTGGTGTCCGGCGGGCATTGCCAGATTTTGCAGGTGGCCGGCGTCGGCCATTATCGGCGCCTTGCCACCACCATCGACGATGCAGCCGGCGAGGCGTTCGACAAGACCGCCAAGATT
>JBBQXX010000085.1:0-10119 GCA_038209235.1 Sphingomonadales bacterium
GTCGTCCACAGGCCGACAATAACGGCCAGCCACAACAATGGCCCGGTGCGCGCCGTCATGGCTGCCGCGACGGGCGACGCCATCACCGATGCAACGCTGGGCGGAACTGCGGCGAGAAAAGCCCGAACCGCCTCATGCCCATAATCGCTGTTTCCAAATACCCCGCCCAACGCGGCCGCGACAATGAAGAACGGGAAGATCGTCAGCAACGCAAGATAGGCGAAATTGCCCGCCAGCACCCCGCCATGCAGCAGCACATTGGTTGCCACTTCGATCAGGATGGCCTTGGACTTGCGATAGACCTGCTTGAGGTTTTCCGTTTTGAACTGGTCGATACGGAGCATCACAAATGCAGATCAGGCGATCAGACTGCTGCGCGGATCATAGTCCGCCGCCCAGCCATCGACGAATTTGGCCAGCTCGGCATCGCTGTCTGGCAGCCGGATCTGCAGCTCTGTAATCTGGTCGCCGCGCACACCGGTCTTGCCGTGAAAGCCCTTGCCCTTGAGCCGCAGCTGCTGGCCAGACTGGCTGCCCGGCCTGATCTTCAGCATTACGGCGCCATCGACGGTGGGCACGCGAACCTCGCCACCTGCCACCGCTTCCTTCAGCGTAATCGGCAGGTCCAGCCGCACATTGTCGCCATCGCGGCGAAAGAAGCGGTGCGAGCGAACCTCGATCGTCACGATGCCATCGCCCGCGCCGCCGGGGCCGGGCTGGCCCTTGCCGCTCAGCCGCATGTTGGTGCCGGTCTCGACACCGTTGGGCAGTTTCAGGTCAATCGTCTTGCCATCGGAAAGCGTGATCCGCTGGGGCTTCAAGGCTGCGGCATCGGTGAATTCCACCGCCAGCCTGTAGGCGACGTTGCCGCCCCTGGGGGCAGCGCTGCGCGCGCCGGGCTTGTACGCCCCCCCGCCACCGGCCCCGCCGGCCCCGCCACCCATGCCGCCGAACAGCCCGTCGAAAATATCGGCGAAATCCACGCCATCATTATTAAAGCCGGAAAAGCCAGCGTTCTCGCTTGACCGGCCCTGCTGGCGATAGCCGCCGCCGCCGCCATAGCCGAACGGTGCGGCCGGGTTGCCGTCGATATCGATCTCACCGCGATCAAAGCGCGCGCGCTTGTCCTTGTCGGAGAGCAGATCATAGGCGCGCGTCACTTCGGAAAAGCGCGCAGCTGCGGTGGCATCGTCCTTGTTGTAATCGGGATGCAGCTGCTTGGCGAGCTTGCGATAGGCACTCTTGATGTCCTTCTCGCTCGCGCCTTTGGTTACGCCGAGAATTGCATAAGGATCAGCCATGAATGTGGTCGCCATAGTTTGGAATGATATCCATTGTTGCTGATTTACAACAATATCTGGGGTTGGGGCAGGGCATTTTTCAAGCCGGTATCAGATGAGCCGAGCGATCGCGGCGCAAAACACTGCGCAGCAGAATATAGCTGGCCAATCCCAGCGGCCCGGCCATGAACGTCGCGAACAGGACAGGGGCCTGAATCAGCCGCCCTTTCAGGTCATTCAGGCCGTGCGCATCGGCATTGCGCGCAATCCACAGGCCGACGAACAGGTCAAAGGTCAGATAATGCACCCAGCCGATGGTAACCCCGGCGTCGCTGGCAACGATGCTGCGCACGCCTGCAATCGTGGTGAAATCCGTGCCGCCGCCTGTCGGGACAATGCCGCTCAGCACCAGCACCAGGCCGGTCGCATAGCCCAGCGCCAGGATCAGGATCGGGCCGAAGAACAATGCGCGCATGACACCGTCGCGGCGCGGGGCCAGGATCAGCACTGCCCAGCCAATCATCGCCAGCAGGTTTGCGCCTGCGAAAATCTGCTCCCACATCGGCTGAATGCCCCTTTGCAAAACCCTGTTCATCGCCAAAGCGTTGCGCCATAAGCCGCCTTCAGCAATGTGCGCACTGTCTTATCCGATTAAGGCAGTCAATGAAACCATGACCAGCAGGACGAAAATACCCATGGCTGATGACCCGTTTGCGCTGTTTGATGACTGGTATGCGCTCGCCCGCGATACCGAGATCAACGACAGCAACGCGATGGCGCTGGCCACCGCCAATGCGGCAGGCCAGCCCTCGGTGCGCATGGTGCTGCTCAAGGGGCATGGCCCGGACGGCTTCGTCTTCTATACAAACTATGAAGGTCGCAAGGGCGGCGAATTGCTCGCCAATGCCCATGCCGCGCTGCTGTTCCACTGGAAATCGCTGCGCCGTCAGATCCGTATCGAAGGCCCGGTCGAGCCGGTCGATGATGCCACCGCCGACGCCTATTTCGCCACCCGATCGCGAGACTCGCAGCTGGGGGCCTGGGCGTCCGATCAATCGCGCCCGTTGGCCGATCGCGCGATGTTCGAGTCGCGCTTTGCCGAGGCGGAAGCGCGATTCGCAGACAAGCCGGTGCCTCGCCCGTCACACTGGTCGGGCTTTCGCGTCGTGCCGCAGCGGATCGAGTTCTGGGAAGACCGCGATCACCGGCTGCACCATCGCCGCCTGTTCACCCCGATTGATGACGGCTCCGAATCTGGCAGCGGCAGCGGCTGGAATGAAGGATTGCTGTATCCATGACCCAAGCGCCCGAAACCTTGCCCTATTGCCATATTGACGCCTTTGCTGACCGGCCATTTACCGGCAATCAGGCAGCGGTGATGCCGCTTGCCGCCTGGCTGGACGATGCGGTGCTGCAGGCGATCGGCGAGGAGAATAATTTCGCCGAGACCGCATTTATCGTGGCCGATTCCAGCGGCGAGGCGGATTACGAGCTGCGCTGGTTCACCCCGGCGGTCGAGATCGCGATGTGCGGCCATGCGACGCTGGCGGCGGGGCATTTCGTCTACGAACAGGGTTTTGCGCGCGATGTGGTGCGCTTTTCCACCCGCAAGGCAGGCGTGCTGAGTGTCGCGCGTGACGGCGCGCTGCTGTCGCTCTCGCTACCCTCTTATGCGCCCACGCCCGCGGCTCTTCCCGAGTGGACCGATGCGCTGGGCGCGCTGCCCGCCGAATATCATGTCTATCCCGGCGGTTATCACGTGCTGCTGTTCGATGATGCCGATGCGGTGCTGGCGCTGGCCCCCGATTTCAAGGCGTTGGCAGCGCAGGGCGATCACCAGTTCATCTGCACCGCGCCCGGCAAGGATACCGACGTGCTCAGCCGCGTGTTCGTTCCGGGCGCTGGGATCGATGAAGACAGCGTCACCGGCTCTGCCCATGCGGTGCTTACCCCGTTCTGGGCAGCGCGATTGGGGCAAGCGAGCTTCACGGCGTTTCAAGCCAGCAAACGCGGCGGCCTGTTGCAGTGCACGCTGGCCGGCGACCGGGCGATTCTGGGCGGCCAGTGCGTGACGGTGGTCGAGGGCATCTTCCGGCTCAGGTAAAGAGCGACTGGCACAGCTCATGCAGCGGTTGAACATCGGCACACGCGCGAAACAGCGACAGACCGCTTTTATCCGTCGTCTTATGATAAGCGGCACCTGAACGGACACGTTGAACTTGCGCGATCCGATGTGTCACTTCGGGCTGACAATTGCCTCTGGATTTAATATCGCATTTTTTTGCACTGCCGTGGAACTTTTGAGATCGGCGGCGGTTTAGGGATTAAGGCGAAGTAGGTCGGGCGTGGGGATTTACAGATGTACGGTTCCAAAGGCATCACCGCCTGATGGCAATATTCCTTATCGTAGAAGATGAGATGTTTATCCAGCAAAACGCGGCGTGGGTCATGGAGGACCTTGGCCACGGTTCGCTCCTTGCGTGCGACTTGGACGAAGCACTCGTGCATTTGTCGGCACCCGGAGTTATCGATGCACTTTTTGTCGACATCCGGCTGAACGATCTGGCTCGGGGCGGTTATGATGTCGCCAACCAGGCGGTGTTGCTTCGGCCCGAGCTACGCGTCCTCTACACTTCGGGAACCCAGCTCAATTCCGAAATGAGCGGTCGGTTCGTTAATGGTGGCCAGTTTTTACAGAAGCCGTATTCTCCCGCTCATCTCGAATCTTCCATCCACCAAATTCTTCATTGAAAGCCCCGCTAGAAGGGCGTCAAGATAGCGCGCGTTCAGGTCAGGACAGCCGATTTCTATTCGAGACACCAAAAAGAGCCCGCCCCGTCTTCCTTCTGCTGCATTGCTTGAGCACGCGCCGCATGGCCAAACCGCAGAATCGATCGTCAAGGCCGACGCCCTGCAAAGCGCCATTTTCAACAGCGCCAATTTCTCCAGTATCGCGACCGACGCCAAGGGCGTGATCCAGATCTTCAACGTCGGAGCAGAGCGTATGCTTGGCTACTCCGCCGCAGAGGTCATCAATACCATTACGCCAGCCGATATTTCCGATCCGCAGGAACTGATCGCCCGCGCAGAGGCGCTGAGCGGCGAACTGGCGACACAGATCACCCCCGGTTTCGAAGCTTTGGTGTTCAAGGCATCGCGCGGGATCGAGGATATCTATGAACTGACCTATATCCGTAAGGACGGAACGCGTTTCCCGGCGGTTGTCTCGGTTACGGCGCTGCGCGACGCGCAGAATGCAATCATCGGCTATCTGCTGATCGGCACGGACAATACCGCGCGAAAAGAAGCAGAAGAAGCGTTGTTGAAAGCAGGGGCTTTGCAAAGTGCCATCTTCAACAGCGCCAATTTCTCCAGTATCGCGACCGACGCCAAGGGCGTGATCCAGATCTTCAACGTCGGTGCAGAGCGCATGCTTGGCTACTCCGCCGCAGAGGTCATCAACACCATTACGCCAGCCGATATTTCCGATCCGCTAGAACTGATCGCCCGCGCAGAGGCGCTGAGCGGCGAACTGGCGACGCAGATCACCCCCGGTTTCGAGGCTTTGGTGTTCAAGGCATCAAGGGAAATCGAGGATATCTATGAGCTGACCTATATCCGCAAGGACGGCACGCGCTTCCCGGCGGTTGTCTCGGTTACGGCGCTGCGTGATGCGAAGCGCTCGATTATCGGCTATCTGCTGATCGGCACCGACAACACGGCGCGCAAACTGGTTGAGGAAGAACAGAAAAAGTCCGACCAGCGGCTGCGCGACCAGCAATTCTACACCCGATCGCTGATCGAATCGAACATCGACGCGCTGATGACGACCGATCCTGCTGGCATCATTACCGATGTGAACAAGCAGATGGAGGCGCTGACCGGCTGCACGCGCGACGAGTTGATCGGTGCGCCGTTCAAGGATTGCTTCACCGATCCGGCCCGCGCCGAAGCTGGTATCAAGCGCGTGCTGAGCGAAAAATCGGTGACCGACTATGAGCTGACAGCGTGCGCGCGCGACGGCAAGCAAACCGTGGTCTCCTATAACGCCACGACGTTTTACGATCGTAACCGCAAGCTGCAGGGAGTGTTTGCCGCCGCGCGCGACGTTACCGAGCGCAAGCGTGTCGAAGCCGAACTCCAGCAGGCAAAGGCCGATGCCGAGAGCGCTAGCAGGACCAAATCCGATTTTCTGGCGAGCATGAGCCATGAAATCCGCACGCCGATGAACGCCATCATGGGAATCGCCGATTTACTGGCGAAGACCGATCTGACACCCGAACAGGATAAGTTCGTGCAGATATTTCGCCGGTCAGGCGCTAATTTGCTCAACCTGATCAATGACATTCTCGATCTCTCCAAGGTCGAGGCATCACAGCTCGATCTGGAGCGGATCGGGTTTTTGCTCAGCGACCATCTCGAAAAAGTGATCGAGATGGTGGCACCGCGCGCGCAGGAAAAAAAGCTGAGCCTGACCTACACAATTGCGCCGGGCGTCAATAACGATCTGATCGGTGATCCGACGCGGTTGCGGCAAGTGCTGCTCAACCTGCTCGGCAACGCGATCAAGTTCACCCTGTCGGGTGGCGTCAGCCTGACGGTGGAATCGGAGCAAAACCCATCGTTGCCTACCGCGCTGAGATTCACCGTGACGGACACGGGCATCGGCATTCCCCACGAGAAGCAGGCCAGAATCTTTGAGCGGTTCACCCAGGCAGATTCGTCCACCACGCGCCGCTTTGGCGGATCGGGGCTGGGGCTGACGATCTCCCGGCGGCTGGTCGAGCTGATGGGCGGGTGTATCTGGGTCCAAAGCGATATCGACAAGGGCAGCGTTTTTGCCTTTGAGGTACCGTTCGAGGTCTGGCTGGCTGCCAACCGTCCGGTCGCCGCGCCGGTTCTGGTTGGGCCCGCTGAACCGATGCCCGCGCTGCGGATCTTGATGGCTGAGGATTCGCCGGACAATATCACAATCGCCTTGGCCTATCTCGAAGCCACGCCATACCAAATCACCGTGGCCGAGAGCGGAGACATCGCGTGCGAGCTTTTCAAGGTCGGCAATTATGACCTGGTCCTGATGGACCGGCAGATGCCCGGCTTGGACGGTCTTGCCGCAACGCGATTGATCCGGGCCTGGGAGAAAGCCAATAACAGGTCCCCAACCCCGATCATCGCACTCACCGCCTCTGCCTTGAAAGGCGACCGTGAGACGTGCCTGGCGGCCGGATGCACCGCCTATCTCACCAAGCCGATCAAGGAAGACGTCCTGCTCCAGGCGATCCGCGATTATTCGGCACCCGCAGCGCCGAGGTCGGCCAAAGCCGATGCTTTGGGGGACAGAACCTCACGCGCGGCGCGCAGACTTGCCGACCGAACGCCTGCTTATCTGCTCAACTGCCGCCAGAATGTTGTCAGCATGACCGAGGCGCTCGACCGGGCAGACTTCCAGACGGTGATCATCCTTGGACATAACCTGCGTGGGTCCGGCGGCGGGTTCGGCTTCCAGGCCCTGACAGATATCGGTGCCGGACTGGAGCAAGCAGCAGAGGCCGCAGACCTTGTTGTGTCGCGCAAATGGGTGGGGCAATTGTCCGGCTATCTCGACAGGATCGCCTCTGTACATTGATCGTCATGCGCGGCCGGGACCGGGTCTGGCGGATTGATTTTGCCATTTGCCCACACCCTGACCGAAAGCGGATGCCAATGTCAGAACCGGTCCACTAACCCTTGGGGAACAGCGCCGCGATCTTGCCGATTTGTGCCTTGACCGGCGCCTGTACATCGTCTTGCGTCTTGCCCAGCCGCACCAGCGTCAACCGCTGGCTGGGGCTGACGATGACATACTGACCCAAATGTCCCTGGCAGGCGAACACATCACCAGGCAGCAGATCGGGATACAGAATCTTGCCGCGTCCAGCCGGACGCGGCTTGTTCAGCCAGATATGACCGCCATAGGCCGGATCATTAGGCGACGAGGTCAGCATGAAATCGACCCAGCCGCGCGGCAGGAACTGGTTGCCGGCAATCGACCCCTTGTTGCGCAGGAACTCGCCGAACCTGCCCCAGTCGCGTGCATTGGCCTGGATGATCGATCCGCCGATCATCGTGCCTGCTGCATCAAACTCGGGCACCATCGATGTGATGCCGAGCGGTTCGAGCAGGCGGCCGCGCATATAGTCCAGCATAGCCTGGCGGCGGACCTCGGGGTCCTTGCTGCCGGTCAGCTGGCGGGTGATGATGTCGCTCAGGATTACGCTGGTGTTGGTGGAATACTCGAACTTCGATCCCGGTTCGGCCTCCAGCGGCTGGCTGGTCGCATAGGCCGCCATGTCATCGCGTCCATCAAGGAACAGCATGCGCACCTCGTCTGAATCATAGGGCGGATCGCCCGACTCGGTGTGCTGCAGGCCCGATGACATTTGCAGCAGGTGGCGCAAGGTGATGGCGCCGCGCGGATCTCCGGGGCGCTGCCAATCCGCCACCGGAGCAGGCGCATCGAGCGCCAGCCGCCCATCGGCGACCATCAGCCCGATCAGCACCGCGGTGACGCTTTTGGCCATCGACCAGCTGATGAACCGGGTGTTGCGATCATAGCCCGGCGCATAGCGTTCGACGACAATCTCGCCGCCCCGCATGATCAACAGCGCGCGGGTTTCGGTAAACTCGCCCTCGCTGAAAAGCTTGTCGACTTCGGCATTCAGCGATCCGGTGGCAACTCCGGGCACCTCGGCAATCAAGGCCGCAACGCCCTCACTGCCCTGTGCGGCCTTGCCCGGCGCGCCATTCAGGCTAAAGGCGGTTGCGGTGATAATGCCGGTTGCGGCAAGAGCCATAAGATTGCGGTGCTTCATGCCCGCTTCCATCAAGCAGGCGGGGACCGATGGCAACTCAAAATTCAGGCATGCAGCCCGGCGGCAGCAGCGGCGATATAGGCAGAGGCAGCGGCAGGGCAAAATGGGTGCTGCTGATCGTCGCGGTGCTGCTGGTTGCAGCGCTGGTCTATGCCCTGCCGATGATGCGCGGCTACAGCAAAACAGGTTCGGCCTATGCGGCGCGCATCGTCTGCTCGTGCCGCTATATTGGCGGGCGCAGTCTTGAGGATTGTCAGAAGGACCTTGAGCCCGGCATGGAAATCGTCAGCCTCACCGAGGCAGACAACGCCAGGCGGATCGACGCCAGTGTGCCGCTGATGGCAGCAGAAAGCGCCGAACTGCGCGACGGCTATGGCTGCGTGCTGATGACCGACAAGGAACGCGAAGCCTTAAAGTGATGCGGTGACGCGCCAGATGCTGGCGGTCAGAAGGTTACGGTCATCTGGCCATAGGCATAGCGCGTATCGCCAAAGCCGCTGGCATTGGGGGCGTTTTCGAGCAACGCGCCGCTGGTCATCAACGCGGTGCCCGCTTCCAGTCGGAGCCGTTTGTCGATCAGCCAGTGGCCGACCCGCACCTCCAGCATGTGCCCTGCAAACCGGCCCGATGTGCCGAGCGGATCAACCGGGCCGCCGTTGCTGAACCGGTCGCGGCGATCATAAAGCCAGCTTGGTCGCCACAGCGCCATCACATCCCAGCGCGGCGCAGGGGTCGCCTCCATGCGTATGCCCGGTGCGATGATGTTGGTCCGCGCCAGTGCTCCGAATATTCCCGATGGGCCAAACTCCCACCGGCGCGCACCGAACAGGGTATCGAACCGGCTGAAGCTTTTGTCGCGTGGATCATCACCGCTGGCGATATCGAGCAAAGCCGAAATGCGCAGCCTTGATGGACCTGCAAAGCTGTAGCCCGCCTCTGCATGGAGAAAAAACGCGCGCACATCCTGACGCGGTGCACTGGCAGCCAACGAGGTACGGATCGTGCCGATCTGCCACGCTGCCTCGATATCGATATCCAGCGTTTCGGGGGCAGGGGGCCGCACCAGCCTTGCTCCTGCGGTGACCAGCTGCCGGTTGCGGTTTGGGCCGTTATCGCCGTCGGCTTCATTCAACCCAAGAATATTGGCCTCGAGCCTGAAGTTGCTGAACAGGCCGGGCCGGGTGTAATGCGCGCCCCAGAATGTCAGGTCGAAGCTCTCCTGGTCCCAGCGCACCTGATTGTCGATCACACCAGCGCGGTCTTTGGGCAGACGGGTGTGCGGCAACGTATAAAAGGCAGTCAGAAGGTCACCGTTTTGGCCACGCCAGTCGGCGCGTAGCCCGGTGAAGGAATTGATCGTGTTGCGAAATGCGTTGCGCGCTACCAGCCGCCGTGACCCCAGGTTGAGATGAAAGCGGCCAGCGGTGAGGTCCACATCGCCCAAGTTGACGGCAACATAAGCGCGGCTCAGTTCCAGCGCGTTGACCTCGCTGGTGCTGACCGCACCCGGCGCGTCGATCAGATAGCCGCGCGAATCGATCAGTTCTGCGCCGATGCGCCACGGCCCGGTGCGATATTCTGCCGCAATGGCGGTCTGGATGGTGATAGCGTCGTCCCGCGAAGGCAGCGCAGGGCGATACTGACCTTCGAGGAGTTCATAGCGCAGCCGCAAGCTTCCGGTGATCTTGAGTCCGTCGTCGGTTTCCGTTTTCTGGCGCACGCTGGAATCGAGGGCGGCCGCTGTGGCACCGCGCTGGGGGCTGCGGCTTTCGCCGGAGAACGGCGGTGCAACCGGGCCGGTGGTTTGCGCGCCTACGGGCGTGGCGGTTACCAGCGTGACTGCTCCAACCCAGGCTATGACTGCATGCCGCACCGCAATGTCCCCTCGATCGGGGCAATAACCCAATACGGCGATCATGTGCAGTGCGAACCGTTTACGCCGCCAGAGCAGGCTCGACCGGCTCGGTGCTGGCGATCCAGCCACCGCC
>JBBQXX010000086.1:0-10099 GCA_038209235.1 Sphingomonadales bacterium
GCAGCGATGACGGAAACTGCAATCGAGTGCCTGATGGCGATCCTGATCGCCGTAGTGATCCCGTGGGACTATGTGGTCCGCACGTACATTCAAGGACCGGGAAACCGCTGGCGCAGGAAAGCAGCGCGGTAACGATCGACCGCGTATCAGCCCCGCGAACCCGAAAACCGTTCGAGAGCTTTCCACCAGTCGTGGCAACCTCTGAATACTGATTGGTTCCGGCAAAACCTGATATTGCCACCAGCGACGCGCAGGGTGTTACGCGATCGGATTTGAGCTGACCCTCCGGGAACTTTCTACATTACAGGACAACAGAAAATAGGCAGATCCCGACGCAGGTTATGGCCATCAATCCTGAGCTCGAGAACACAAGAATTGACACAATCAGCTCCTTCGCTGGACTGCTTTGAAAGCCCTTGCCTGCAATTGGCAGGTTTGCACTGGCACCAAAAATAGCGGCGATGATAAGCCCGACGACCAGGACATAGGACGATGAGAGCAGTGAATATGCCAGAATTGTTGACAGCGTTTGTGTGATCTCAAAATAGGGCCAGAATAAGCCGAACGCTATCAGCGCGGTGCCAGTCTGGACCGCGGTCAAGTGCGCGGACAGGCCCATTCGCGGATTGACAAATCGGGGAATAGCCGCGCCGATCAGCAATCCAGCCGTGAACAGGAGAAGGCCCCCCTTTCCCAGAATTATCGTCACATCGCTCATCAATTAGCCTTTAAGAAACTTCGCCGACCTGCGAGTGACGGGCTTGTGCAAAGCACGCAATTTACGACATCGCGTAAGCAGGATAACGAAGCACCTGGAGCGGATTTCGGCTTAATATCTTTCTCGCCAGCCGCGACTGTCCCTTTAGCCAAGCCTTTTTCAGCACCACCTGTGCATCACCATCAAGCTCGAAATGATCTGCCCCTTCAAATTTCGCTGCTGCAGAACCGTCTGTGTTTTGGAGTACCAATGTCCAGCTGGCGAATGCCGTTTGCTCATTCGCGACAATGGTCGACGATTCATAGTTATGCCTTCCCATAAGCCGGAACTGCCGTACGAAGGCCTGCTGGATCGCCGGCTTGCCGTGATATTCCCCCCCTCGCTGGCCTCCACCTCGAACGTCGCAATAGGTCGCGCCATCGGCAAAAAGGCTTATGATGGTGTCTATGTCTTGGACCGAGAATGCCGTGACCATTTTTGAAATGGTATCATGGCACCGCAGGGCGAGACTGTTTGAAGGCGTTATGGGCCGGGGCAGATCGAGCAAACTCATCTTGTGGTGTCCTTCTACACGGGCTAAACCGACTGATGGTTTTTAAGTTACAGACTGGTAGTCTGTTTGTCAACGGGAGTCGCGCGTGGCCACACAGGAAGAGCGCCGGGCGTTTACCCGAGCCTCTGTCATCGAGGCCGCAAAGAAGCTGTTCGGCTCGGACGGCTTTGCCAGCACGACAATGGATGACGTTGCCATAAAAGCAGGCGTTGCCAAGGGTGCTGTTTATCATCACTTCAAGAGCAAACGAGACGTATTTGAAGCGGTGTTCGAAACAGTGTCGGCCGAGTTGGCCGGCACCATCATCAGTGAGGCGCGACCAGGCGGCAACACTATCGAGACGCTGATGTCGTCCACGAGAACCTTTTTCGGGTTATGCGCAAACCCTGCGACTTTGCGCATTTTACTGCAAGATGGTCCAGCAGTGCTCGGTCCGCATGATTGGCGTCGGTTGGATGCGCGCCACTTTGGCGGACTGGTAACAGGGTCGCTTGGCTTGGCGATGGAGGCCGGGTCGATTACCCGCCAACCACTCGAGCCGCTGTCCCAAATTATGCTAGCGGCGATTCAGGCGGCGGCTATCAATTGCGCAGCTACCCCCGATTTCCAATCGGCGGCAAACATCTATCTGGAGACGTTAGAGAGCATATTGGTGGGTTTGTCCGCTTCATCGCAAATTCGGCCCTAAGCGGACGCACGGCACCCCACCACGTGCCGACATTCTTGTCAATTTGCGCCAGTAAACCATCGCTACACCCTCAACCCGCCGCGAGCGCAGCGTTGGCGGCGCGCAGCTTGCGGTCAAGGGCGCTGTTGATCTGGCGTTCGATGACGGTGCGCGCGTCGGGGTGCAGGTCCAGGTATTGGCGCAGCTTGGGCGCAGAGACGCACCAGAACCGGCTGTCGGTGGTCAGCCGCACCGTGCCGGTTGCCGGTTCGCCGCTCAGCGCGGTGGCATCGCCGATCAGATCCCCGCAGCGCACCTGGCCGACGGGCTGGCCGTGGAAGGAAATTGCCGCGCCGCCGTCGTGCAGATAAAACAGGTGGCTGATCGCCTCGCCCTCGTTGATCAGCACCTCGCCGTGACGTCCGGTGATCCAGTTGCCCTGGTCCATGAGGTGGCGGGCATTGGCGCGGGTCATTTCGCTCATGAAACTGCTGCGCAGCGCCTCTTCCTCAGCCGAAAAGCGTGAGCTTTTTTCGGCGAGCAGGTAGCGGGTCAGCATTGATGCACCGATGACGAACAGCACGGCAAACCAGAAGGCGAGCCCCAGATCACCTGCAAACCCCACCGCATAGCCAAAGCCGGCAAGCGAGGCGATGACAATGCCGACTCGCATCCACGGCATCGGCGGCGCGATCAGCGCAATTGCCAGCATCAGAAATGCCATATGGCCAAGCCATGCGCCATTCGCCAGTCCCAGCCCCAGTCCTGTTTCAAGCGGCATGCGGTCTTCTCCCGGCGCTGCGGGCAGGCCGCGCCCACCCCGACACGTGCTATGTATCAAATGCGATGATGCCAAATGCAGGCCCGGGCGGCAAGCGGCGTGGTGATGTTTCGCGGACGGTCGATTGCGCGATCTTTTTGCTCGCAAAAAGAAAGGATTGGCTTGAAACTGGCGGGCGAACCGGCGATAAGGTTCGCCAAGAAAAGACTAAGGGGTCGCATCGTTAGTCTATCGGGGGCTGGTTCCAGGCGGAGCCGGGGGTTAAAGCAACGATGCACATATCACGGCTGTTGGCCATATCACAGGTGAGTCGCGTTCGGGCCGCATTGGCGGCTTGCGGATGTCTGGCGCTTGCCATCACCGCACTTTTCATTGCGAATTTTGCAGCGGCTGAGCGGCTTGAGGCGCAGGCTGCGCGCGCTGCGTCGGGCACCCACATGGGGGTTGCCAGCTGCGCCGGATCGACATGCCATGGTCGCAACGAAGCCGATGGCGAAGTGGTGCGGCAGGATGAGCTGTGGCGCTGGCAGGAAGAATCGACCCCCGGCGGCGCACACAGCCGCGCGTTCCGGGTGCTGGGCGAACCGCGCAGCCTGGCGATCGGCAAGAAGCTTGGCATCGGTGATCCGCGCTCTGCTGCGATGTGCCTGGGTTGTCATGCGACCCCGGCCGCTGCCAAGGGGGCGCGATATCAGGTGAGCGATGGCGTGAGCTGCGAGGCTTGCCATGGTGCCGCGTCGGGCTGGTTGGCCAGTCATTACGCGACCGGAGCCAGCCATGCGCGCAATGTGTCGCAGGGCATGATCCCGCTCGATACCGCCAAGGCGCGCGCAGGCGTCTGCCTCGATTGCCATCTGGGCAATGATGCGCCGGGTCAGTTCGTCAACCACAGGATCATGGCGGCGGGCCATCCACGCATTTCGTTCGAGCTCGACCTGTTCTCCACGCTCACCCAGCATCACGACGAAGATGCCGATTACCGCCAGCGCAAGGGCAAGCCCAACTCGATGCGGATGTGGGCGGTGGGTCAGGCGATTGCGCTTGATCGCTCGTTGAGCCTGTTTGGCAAGCCGGGGCTGGGGCAGGAGGGCGTGTTCCCCGAATTCTATTTCTTCGATTGCCACAGCTGCCACCGGCGCATCTATGACGAGGAAGACGCGCGGCCTGCCAAGCTCGCCAATCCGGGGCGTCCCATGCCCAGCGGCATGCCGCCGTATAATGATGAAAACATGATCATGCTTTCGGCAGCGGTGCGGATTGCAGCGCCCGAACTGGCATCGCAATACGAGGGGCAGGCACGCGCCTTTCATGCTGCAATGGCGCAGGGGCGCGGCCCTGCGGTCGAAGCGGCCAACCGTTTGCGGCAGACCGCGATGGCGCTGGCTGACCGGTTCAGCCGCAGCGATTTCACCCGCGCGCAAACCTTCTCGATCATGGAATCGATTGCCAGCGAAGCAATCAGCCCGCGTTTCACCGATTATGAAGGCAGCGTGCAGGCGGTGATGGCGGTCGATACGCTGCTCAGTGGTCTGGTGATGCAGGGGCAGGTCCCCGGCGGCGCGGCAACATCGCTGCGCGTCCAGATCAACCAGGCCTATGCCGCCGTTGCCGAGCCGAACAGCTACAAGCCGCTTGAATTCCGCCGGGCACTGGGCGGGGCCGTGCGCACCATCCGGTCATTGCAATAAGGCCGGTGGCAGGGAGATGAGCATCTTGCGCAGCACTCGAGTGTCAGGTCAGGTTGCACGTCAGCGGAGTTTTCTGGCATGATGCGCATTGGCCGAGCTATGGCATCGCTGACGGCTATCACGTTGGTGCTCAGTTCGTGCGGGGGCGGCAACAGCAGCGGCACCACGCCTGCTCCCAGCCCGACGCCAACCGCCAATCCCGCGCCGCCGCCTGCCGGTGGCAACTTTACCCCACCCGCGTCCGAATCGCTCACGGTTGCCGAAGTGCAGGCGATCATGGCGCAGGCGGTGGGTGAGGCGCAGCGGCGCAACCTGCCATCGGTGATTGCCGTGGTCGACCGCGTCGGCAATGTGCTGGCGGTGTTCCGCATGAATGGCGCGCGGGCAACCGCGCGCACCAGTGCGCTGACCGAAGCGGGCATCAACAGTCCTTTCGTTGACGCGCAGGGGCTTGATGTGCCCGCCGAGATCGCGGCGATCTCCAAGGCGGTGACGGGCGCGTATCTGTCCAGCGGCGGTAACGCTTTTTCCAGTCGGACAGCCAGCCAGATCGTGCAGCAGCATTTTCCGCCAGCGCCCTCGACGCGCGGGCTGGAAAGCGGTCCGCTGTTCGGGGTGCAGTTCAGCCAGCTGCCGTGCTCGGACCTTAATACGCGATTTCAGACAGCAGGCGGTGCGGCTGCGCTGATCGGCCCAAAACGTGCGCCGCTCGGTCTTGCGGCAGACGCCGGCGGGCTGCCGCTTTACAAAAATGGCGTTATCGTTGGCGGGATCGGCGTGATGGGCGATGGCGATTATGGCTTCGATCCCAATACGCTTGATGTCGATAATGATGCTGAAGAGGCGATTGCCTTTGCCGGCATCCAGGGATTTGCGCCGTCCGATGCAATTCGCGCCGACCGGATTACGGTGGACGGCACCACGCTGCGATTCAGCGACATAACGAGCGCCAATATCGGGCCGCTGTCGAACAACTTTGCCGCGATTAACGGCACAGCGGGTGCTCTGATGGCGGTGCGTGGCTATAGCAACGCCGCCGTCATCGCAGGCGCGATTTACGGCACCGAGGCATCGGGCATCCGCGCCGCGCGGGCAGCGGAATTCAATAACACCGATGCGTTCATCCTGACCGACGGATCGGGCAACAACCGCTTTCCGATCCGCGCCGGAACCGACATCGCGAGCATCGCGCAGCCGCTGACCGCTGCTGAAGTGCGCGCTATCCTTGAAGAAGCATTCACGGTTCTCACCCGTGCGCGCGGACAAATCCGCCGTCCGCTCGACAGCCGCATGCAGGCTTCGATCTCGATCGTCGATACGCATGGCGAGGTGCTGGGCATCGTTCGCTCGCCCGACGCGCCGATCTTCGGCACCGATGTGTCGCTGCAAAAGGCGCGCACTTCGATGTTCTTCTCGAACAGCCAGGCTGCTGCAAACCTGCTGGCGGCAGGCGCTGGCATCGCGCCGTTCGTGGCCGCGATGCGCACGTTCCTGGGCGATCCGCAGTCGCTGACTGGCAACGTGGCTTATGGCAACCGCAGTGTCGGCAATCTGGCAAGGCCGTATTTTCCGGATGGCGAACTTGGCCGCCCTCCCGGTCCGCTCTCGCGCCCGATCGAGGATTTCAACCCGTTCGCGGTCGGTTTGCAGGTGCAACTTGTAGCGGGCAACATCATCCAGCACGCGCAGTTTGTTGCACAGGCGTCGGCGAACGATACTGCCCAGCGCTGCACCAGCCTGCCCGATGCGGCAGCTGGGCAAAATCGGCTGGAAAACGGCATCCAGATTTTCCCCGGTGGCGTGCCGATCTATCGCGGCAACACGCTGATCGGCGGTATCGGTGTCTCGGGTGATGGTATCGATCAGGATGACATGGTCAGCTTTTTGGGACTGCACAACGGCGGCGCACGCGTCGGCACGGTTGGCAACGCGCCCAATGCGATCCGCGCTGACCGGGTCGTCGTGAATGTCGGCAGTGCGCGGGTGCGGCTGCGCTATGTCAGTTGCCCGTTTGCGCCGTTCCTCGATACCAATACCCAGAACGTCTGCGAGGGGCTATAGATGGTCGCCCCGCTCGTCGCCCTGATCCCGCTGATTGCGCTGGCAGGCACTGGCGGTGCGATGAGCAATTGTGCGTCCGGACCGATTGTGCGCTCGGATATGCAGACGGCGTCGTCTGCAATGGCGGCGGCGAGTGTCGGACGTCACGCAGCGCTGGTCGATGCAGCGGCCATCAGCCACGCGAAGGCTCAGAGCATCCTGCTGTCCCCCGGGCAGGGCGAGCCATCACGCACCGCCAATCAAGCGGCTGGCCGGTTGGATCGTCGGGGCTATGCTGGCCCTGCTGCGCACCGGACGTTCATGACGGTAACAGGCGATGCAGAAGGCGATGTTGCGGGCCTGGACTGGGCGGCAGCCTGGGATATGCGTCTGCTGACTGCGGCGCAGGGCTTGTCACCGGCTGGCGCTACTGGCGCGGATGGATCCCAACCTGAAGCAGCCCCGGCCGCGGCGGAAGGTGCCACAGCAGACGAGATCGATGCCGATGACGCGCTGATCGATGATCGCCGCAGGCCCGGTATCGAAAAGCAGTTGCCCGAGCGGGTGACGCAGGACAATCCCGGAGCGGTGCGCGCGCCAGCACCCGAAGCGTTTCCGACCGACGAGTTTCCGGTGCCCGATCGCTGGCGTATCGTCACATCGCTTTGTCCGACCAAGGGCGGCGACCAGTCGATCTACAAAGTCTACCCGAACCTTTCGAGCGTGTGCCGGTCGAAACTGGATCCCTATCACCAGAATATCCTCAAGGGTGACCTTCCGCTGGCCAAGGGCAAGCGGCCCGGCTTCCTCAAGGAAGATGACTGGTTCTTCGTTGCCAACGTGATTTCGGATACCGTCGTCGAACCGCGCAGCTTCCCCACCCCGGTGGGTGTGCAGACGACCGCGCGCCCCGATAGCCTGGACGTGTTTGGCCGCGCCGACTCGATCGTGCTGGCCCAGACCGTGATTGCCGGGTTTGCATTGATCAAGGGGGAGACGGCTTACAAGCCACCTGCGGTCGAATATCGCCTGACGCTCGCAGCTCAAATCAACCATGTCGATGTCAACGAACGCCGCATCCTGTTTGTGGAGCCATCCAGGCGCAGCCAGCGCACCGACTATTTTGTCGGTATCCAGGAATTGTTCATCGATTATCACCTCGGCCAATATGATACCTCGCGTTACGATTTTATCTCGGTGCGCGCCGGTATCCAGCCGATGCAGGCCGATTTTCGCGGTTTTCTGTTTCAGGACAACCAATTGGGCATCCGCCTGTTCGGCAACCGTGACAACAACCGCTTCCAGTTCAACGTCGGTGCATTCTGGCGACTGGAAAAGGACACCAACTCGGGCCTCAACAGTGTGATCGAGGCTCCGCGTGACGACTGGGTGTTCTTCGCCAATGTCTATCGGCAGGATTTCCCGCTTGTCGGGCTGACCAGCCAGGTGTCGGTTACCTACAACATGAACCGCGAAGCCGACGAGATCGAGATCGACGATAACGGTTTTCCGGTGCGTCCGGCGCTGCTGGGCGATCTGCGCGGGCGCGAATATGACGTGGTGTATCTGGGCTATGCGGTCGATGGCCGTATCGGGCGGTTCAACATCACCGGCCAGGCTTATGGGGCGTTCGGCGAGGACCGCAACAGCTTCTTCACCAGCCGCAAGGCAAAGATCCAGTCGTATTTCGGTGCCGCCGAAGTCAGCTATGATACCGATTGGGCACGCTTTCGGTTGCAGGGTCTGTTCGCCAGCGGCGATGGCGATCCTTATAACAATACCGAGGCCGGGTTTGACGCGATCTTCGAAAACCCGATCTTTGCAGGCGCCGATACCAGCTACTGGATTCGCCAGGTCATTCCGTTTGCAGGTGGCGGGCGCGCGGTCGGTTTCAACACCCGCAATGGCATCTTGAACAACCTGCGCTCGTCCAAGGAGCAGGGTCAGTCCAACTTCAACAATCCGGGCACCATTCTGCTCGGGGCAGGGGCGGACTTCGACCTGACCACGTCTACCCGGCTGTCGGCCAATGTGAACCATCTGTGGTTCCACAAGACCGACACGATCGAGGCGCTGCGTCAGGAAGGTACTGTGCCAAGCTCGATCGGCTGGGATGTATCGGCGGCGGTGATCTGGCGGCCCAATGCCAACCAGAATCTGGTTTTCCGCCTTTCGGGTGCGGTGTTCGACCCTGCAAAGGGCTTTAATGATCTCCTTGACCAATCCGGCGAGGCAGACCTTTTTTATTCGGTGCTTTTCAATGCGATTTTGGCGTTCTGATCGGGCGCGCGGCAACGCGCTGGCCTTCAACTGGAAGCTGCTGCTGGCGGGCCTGCTGCTCGTTACGCTGACGGCGCTTCCTGCCGATCAGATTCTGGCAGCGGGCAAAGAAAAAGCGCAGAAGGTGAAATACACATTCACCCCGCCAGCGCCTGAAAATCAGGAATGGGCAGAGGCCGACGCCAAGAGCGCCGGCTGCCAGTCGTGCCACACCGCCAGCGACCACAAGACGATGCACGCATCGCCCGCTGTGGTGCTGGGCTGTACCGATTGCCACGGCGGCGATGCGGCGATCATGGCCGACAACAGCTGGGGCCGCGACAGCCTGCCCTATCAGGATGCGCTGCTGAAGAGCCATGTGCTGCCGAAATATCCGGTGGCCTGGGGCTGGCCGTCTTCGGCCAATCCCAAGCGCTCGTATGCGTTGCTCGCCAAGGAAGCGCCCGAATTCATCCGTTTCATGAACCCTTCCGATTACCGCGTTGCGCGCGACTCGTGCGGCGCATGTCATATGGAGGTGATCGAGGCATCCGAACGCTCGCTGATGGCGACCGGCGCGATGCTGTGGGGCGGCGCGGCGTATAACAACGGTATCGTTCCGTACAAGAACTACATATTCGGTGAGGCTTTCACCCGCGATGGCCAGCCTGCGATGATCAAGTCGGCCGCGACCGAAGAGGGTCAGCCGCACGGCACCGTGACCGAGGCCGAAAAGGCGCGCGGCGCGCTGCCCGTGATGTACCCGCTGCCCACCTGGCATATCATCCCGCCGGGCGATGTCTTCCGGGTGTTCGAGCGCGGTGGGCGCAACATCAACACGCAATTCCCGGAAATCGGTTTGCCCAATGTCGGTGGCATCATCCAGCGTCTGGAAGAGCCGGGTCGCCCTGATCTCAAGCAGTCGAACCGCGGCCCGGGTACGGGCCTGCGCGTTGCGATCCCGGTGCTCAACATCCACAAGACGCGCCTCAACGATCCGTTCCTGTGGCAGATGGGCACCAATGATCAACCGGGCGACTATCGCGCCTCGGGCTGTGCGGCGTGCCATGTCGTCTATGCCAACGACCGCGAACCACGCCACAGCCTGATCTATGCCAAATATGGCCGCGACGGGCAGACGATCACCGAAGATCCGACCATCAACAGCCTGACCGAAGGCCAGAAGCGCCCCGGTCGCTACGGCGATTATGACGCTGCTGCACATCACGATGACCACGGCAGCGACGGCGGCAGCGACCACGGCAGTGGCGGCGGCGCGCATGGCAGCAGTTCAGGCGGCGACCATGGCACCACGCTGGTCGAAGGCGCCGGCGAGCACGGTTCCAGCCATGGCAGCGGCGATGCGCATGGTGAGGCGGCTGGCGCGTATGGC
>JBBQXX010000087.1:0-10085 GCA_038209235.1 Sphingomonadales bacterium
GCCCCCGATCCCGCTGACCGCCGCAACGGTTCGTTCAGCTATCCGATGCTGCGGATCGAATATGGCGGGCAGGAGCACAGCGTCATTCCCAGCTTGTCGTTTGGTCGGCTCAACGCGCAAGGGATCTACAGCACCACTGTCACCCGC
Source organism: Sphingomonadales bacterium (assembly GCA_038209235.1). Lineage (GTDB taxonomy): Bacteria > Pseudomonadota > Alphaproteobacteria > Sphingomonadales > Sphingomonadaceae > Blastomonas. Next base: position 148 of record JBBQXX010000087.1, read on the forward strand.
CCGCGCCTGTTTGCCGATTATCTGACCGAACAGCTCAGCCTGCTGCGCGAAAATTACGATGTGAACATCACGGTCGAGCCAAGCACGCAGGAGATACCCTTTCCTTATGTGCTCGATGGCATCGCCGGATTGGATCTGGGCGGAACCACCCCGCTGGAGCTCGCCCGCCATTTCCCGACCACCGAACTGGCCGATATCGGCGATGAGATTGCCGATGGCTTTTTGCCTTATGGTCAGGGGCTGGAGCGGCCCTTGTCGCTGTTCGATGGCCTGCGCACCGATTTTTCGCTCGCCCGGCTGCGCCACTATACCGGCACCCCGCCAGAGCATGTCCAGCGTTTCATCCTGTTCACCAACTATCACCGCTATGTCGATGAATTCGTCGGCTGGGCATGCAGTCAGATCGGTAAAGGCCGCTATACCGCGCTGTCCGGCGCGGGCGGCCTGTATACCGACCAGCCCGGCGCAGACCCCAGCCAGCTGGTTGCCGACAGCGCCTGGCGGCGGCACCAGATGCCCGCCTACCACCTGATCGCACCCGATTTTGGCGGCATCACCTTGGTCAACATCGGCGTTGGCCCTTCGAACGCCAAGACGATCACCGATCACCTTGCGGTGTTGCGGCCCGAGGTGTGGCTGATGATCGGCCATTGCGGCGGCCTGCGCCCCACCCAGCGGATCGGCGATTATGTGCTCGCCCATGCCTATCTGCGCGACGACCATATCATGGACGAGGTGCTGCCCACCGAAATCCCGATTCCGCCGATAGCCGAAATCCAGCAGGCGCTGGCAGGCGCGGCCGAGGAGATTTCAGGCACCAGCGGTGCCGACCTCAAACGCCGGATGCGCACCGGCACCGTCGTCACCACCGACGATCGCAACTGGGAACTGCGCTATTCGGACAGCGCGCTGCGCTTTTCGCAATCGCGCGCGGTCGCCATCGACATGGAAAGCGCGACCATCGCTGCGCAAGGCTATCGCTTTCGTGTGCCATACGGAACGTTGCTGTGCGTCTCCGACAAGCCGCTGCACGGCGAACTGAAGCTGCCCGGCCAGGCAAATCGCTTCTACGACGAGGCGATAGCCGCGCATATGCAGATCGGCATCCGCGCCTGCGAGATGCTGCGCGGTGAAGGCAATAACCTGCACAGCCGCAAACTGCGCGCCTTCAACGAGCCGCCATTCCGGTAATTTGGCTCGTGATATAACCGCATAATCTGCAAGTCTTTGTAGATATGCATTGACGCAGGCGATAGGGCGTCCATATTCCTGGGCGGTGCACAGCAACCAGCTTTGCGCCGTTGCCAGGGAACCCCCCGTTCATGCCGCACCGCGTCCACGTTGCCCGCGAACTTGCCGAAGTGTTCAAGCTGATCGCGCATCCTGACCGGATCCGCCTGATCGAGGAACTGCGCAACGGCGAGTGCGATGTAAACAGCCTGGCGCTGCGGCTGGACCTGCCGCCGACCCGGCTGTCGCAGCATCTGAGCCTGTTGCGCGCGGCGCGGATAGTCGAGGAGCGGCGCAACGGTCGCCAGCATCTTTACAGGCTGGCCCAGCCGCAGATCGCGCGATGGATCACCGACGGGCTGGCGTTCGTCGAGGCCAGAGCTCCTGCGTCGATGGCCGGTGATTTGCGCGAGGTGCGTGCGCTCTGGTCCTGATCTCTTGCCCATCAATCCCAAAACAAGGAGCCTTTGATGCCCCATTTTGCTGCTGGTGTTGTCCGCTTCCAGACCGAAGTCTTCCCCGAAAAGCAGGCGCTGTTTGAAAGCCTGGCCAAGGGCCAGTCGCCCGAAGCGCTGTTTATCACCTGCTCTGATTCGCGCATCGAAACCGCGATGATTACCCAGACCGACCCGGGCGAGCTTTTCATCTGCCGCAACGCGGGCAATATCGTGCCGCCGCATACCCACCATACCGGCGGGATGACAGCTTCGATCGAATTTGCCGTGGCTGCGCTCAAGGTGCCGCATATCGTGATCTGCGGGCATACCGAATGCGGCGCAATGAAGGGCGCGATGAACCCGGCCGGGCTCGATGGCCTGCCGCACGTCCGCGAATGGTTGGGCTATTCGCGCGCTGCGGTCGAAGTGGTCAACCACATCGGCGCTGGGCTTGATGACACAGGCAAAATGAAGCTGCTGCTGGAGCAAAACGTTATTCTGCAGCTCAACCATCTCAAGACCCACCCCTCTGTTGCTGCACGGATGGCTGCTGGCGAGCTGCTGCTGCATGGCTGGATCTACGATATCAAGACCGGCGATGTGACCGCATATGACAAGAACACGGAAAAATTCGTTCCCGTCCATGAGCATTACGCCAGCGAGATGGCAGCCATTGCTCTTGAAAAGCACGAATGTGCCGCCTGATACCCGGCGTAGCATAACCCTTCCCCCAGGAGCCTGATCATGCCTGCCAATACAGCCCCGATGGGCGAGTTTGAGACGATGAAGAGGAGCTGGCCGCAAGACCTGCTCGCCTCCGTCGTCGTGTTTCTGGTGGCGCTGCCGCTTTGCCTTGGGGTTGCCATCGCCTCGGGCGCGCCTCCGGCACTGGGGCTGATCACCGGGATTATCGGCGGTCTGGTGGTCGGCGGCCTTGCCGGATCGCCGCTGCAGGTCAGCGGCCCGGCTGCGGGCCTTGCCGTGTTGTGCTACCAGCTGGTCGAAGAACATGGCCTCGTCATGATGGGGGTCGTTGGCCTGATGGCGGGGGCCTGGCAGCTGATCGCGGGCATGGCGCGGCTTGGCCAGTGGTTCCGCGCAATCTCGCCTTCGGTCATCCACGGTATGCTGGCGGGGATCGGCGTGCTCATCCTGGGCTCGCAGTTTCACGTGATGATCGACGACAGCCCGCGTGGCAGCGGTATTGAAAACCTGATGTCGATCCCCGAGGCGATCTACAAGGCGATCTTTCCGATGGCGATGGACAGCCACCATCTGGCCGCCATGGTGGGTGTGGCGACGATTGCTGCGATCCTGATCTGGAACCAGTTCAAACCCAAGGCGCTCAAGATGGTGCCCGCGCCGCTGATCGCAGTGATCGTCGGAACACTGGTTGCAGCCTTTGCCGGGTTCGACATCAACCGCGTCACCGTGCCCGACAACATCATCGCATCGCTGAACATTCCCACGATCGAAGCGCTGCAACGCGGGCTGGCGATGGACATCTTCCTGCTGGGCATCGTGTTTGCATTCGTGGCGAGCGCCGAAACCCTGTTGTGCGCCACTGCGGTCGATCAGATGCACACCGGACCACGGACCAAATACGACAAGGAACTGCGCGCGCAAGGCATCGGCAATATGCTGTGCGGTGCGGTCGGCGCGCTGCCGATGACCGGGGTGATCGTGCGATCATCCGCCAATGTGCAGGCAGGCGGCAAGACGCGGCTTTCGGCAATCATGCACGGCGGCTGGATTTTGGCAACGGTCGTGGCGCTGCCCTGGCTGCTGGCCTACATACCGACCGCAGCGCTGGCAGCGATCCTGGTCTACACCGGCTACAAGCTGGTCAACATCGCACAGATCAGGAAGATTGCGTCTTATGGCAGGGTCGAACTGGCGATCTATTTCGCGACGCTGCTGGGCATCGTGTTCTTTGACCTGCTCACCGGGGTGATTCTAGGCTTTGTGCTGGCAACGGCGAAGGTGGTCTATACCTTCACCCATGTTCGTGTTGACCTGGAAGACGACGAGATGACGGGCCGTACCGATGTGTTCCTGCACGGGTCGGCGACCTTCTTCTCGATCCCGCGGCTGGCCATTGTGCTGGAGACGGTAAAGTCAGGGCGCGAAGTTCACGTCCATGTCGAACATCTCGATCACATCGACCACGCCTGTCTCGATATGCTGGGTGCATGGGAGAAGCAGCACAACGCCACCGGCGGCTCCATGGTCATGGAATGGCAGGACTTGCGCGATCGTTATGCGTCGCCCTACCAGAAGATGCAGGATCAGGCGCAGGGCTCTGACAATCGCTCGAATGACCCACGAGACCGGCCAAAAGAAGCCTTGCCGGTGCTTGAACCGGCGGCCTGATGCTTCAGCAATTCATGGCAATGGGGCCACTATGGCTATCCGGCGACCGGTTCATCGGCAGTCGTCGATCAATATTACGAACTTGTCGAACAGATTGGAACATATTGGGCCCGTCAGCGTAATTCCTCCATCAGCGGGCCGGACTGCCGGTTTGTTGAACAGAGGAGACTGACATGAGCGATGCGATAAAAATCGCAGCAGCGCGCATCAAGGAAGACGCGCTCAACCTGGCCGAACGAGCCCGGCGCGAAGCCGCGAGCGCGTTTGCATCGGTAAACGAAAACCGCGATGAATTGCGCGCCAAGGCGACCGAAACCGCCAAGCTGGCTGGTGAGGTGATCGCCGAAAATGCCCGTATCGCAACCGACTTGGCGCGCAGGAATGCTTCGGCGGCTGCAACCATGATTTCGGACAACGCCCGGACACTCAGCGACGAGATGGGACCGTTGCGAGAGCAGGCCGAACTGTTTGCGCAGGACGCATCGGAACGCTTGAGCAATGCGGCGCGCGAACTGTCTGACAAGGTCAGTCAGAACAGCAAATACGCAAGCGAACAGGCGCGGGCCCACCCCGGCATCGTTGTCGGCCTGGCCGCTGGCGGCCTGGCGATGCTCGTCACCGCTTTTGCTTTGTTGCGCAAGCCGAAGGCTGAAGAGCCAGCCCCCGTGCCTGCCGATAATACATTGGTGCGGGATCCCGGCGCGCCGACCGGTACTGCCGCGCCGACTGGACCTGTTCCGGCCAAGCCGAGGAAATAACCCGTCTGGCCGGACATCTGGCCGACCGGACGATACGAGACAGGCGTCGTGCATGATTCTGTCATGTTATGCGTCCTAGGGCCTGCACTCCGGCAAGAGGCGCCCCCCGCTTCAGGAGGGCAGGCCCTAAACTTTCACCCAACTCACCAAGGGCAGGCAGTATGGCTTACCAGCCGCACTGTTTGCCCTTGTTCTGTTGCTTCAGCCACACCTGCAAAGGCGCGAAATATTCGACCATCGCGGTGCCGTCCATCTCACGCGATCCGGTGAAGGCTTCCAGAGCATCTGGCCAAGGCTTCGATGCTCCCAGTTCCAGCATGGCATTCAGCCGCGTGCCGACGTCTTTGTTGCCATAAAAAGTGCAGCGGTGCAGCGGCCCCTTCCACCCGGCAATATCGCATGCCGCCTTGTAGAACTGGAACTGCAGGATACGCGCGAGGAAATAGCGGGTGTACGGCGTATTGGCCGGAATATGATATTTCGCGCCCGCATCGAACGCATCGGCAGGCCGGTCAACCGGCGGGGTGATGCCCTGATATTGCAGGCGAAGCGCGGTCCATGCCTCGTTGTATCCGGCAGGTTTGATGCTGCCATCGAAGACACCCCAGCGCCAGCGGTCGACCAGCAGACCGAAGGGCAGGAACGCCAGCTTGTCCATGCCCTGACGCAGCAACAACCCCAGATCCTTGTCCGCGCCCGGCACCTCGGCCTTGTCCAGCAGACCGATCTCGACGAGATAATCGGGTGTGATCGACAGCGCGATCATATCCCCGATGGCCTCGTGGAAACCGTCGTTGGCGCCATCAAGATGCAGCGTATCCTGCTTGTTATAGGCACGTTGGTAGTAATTGTGCCCCAGTTCGTGGTGGATCGTGGTGAAATCGTCGGCGTTCACCTTGATGCACATCTTGATGCGGACATCGTCCTTGTTGTCGACATCCCAGGCCGAGGCATGACAGACCACTTCGCGGTCGGCAGGTTTGACAAACTGCGAACGCTGCCAGAATGTCTCGGGGAGCGGCGCAAAACCCAGCGACGAGAAAAAGCCCTCGCCGCCTCGCACCATCTTGATCGGATCGTAATTCTGCGCCGTGAGCAACTCGGTGACATCATAACCGATGTCGCCTGCTCCTGCGGGTGCGACGATTTCATAGATGTTGCCCCATTCCTGCGCCCACATGTTGCCCAGCAGGTCGGCACGGATCGGGCCGGTTTCAGGCTGCACCGCATCGCCATATTTCTCGTTCAGCTTGGTGCGTGTGTAGCAGTGCAAATCATCGTAAAGCGGCTTGACCTGCTGCCAGAGCTTCTCGGTGAGCGCGGCAAATTCATCGGCACTCATGTCATATTGCGAGCGCCACATCGCCCCTACATTGTCAAAGCCCAGTTCGCGCGCGCCCAGATTGGCGATTTCGACCATGCGGCCATAATCGTCCTTCATCGGCGCGCCGACATTGTCATGCCAGCTTGCCCACATCTCCTTGAGCTGGTCGGGGTTGCGGTTGTCGCCCATCGCCGCCTCAATGTCCGATCCGTTGACCGGCTTGCCATCAAGCGTGCCCTTGCCCTTGCCATAGCTCGACTGCAGGTCGGTGGCGATGGTGTTGAGCTCGGTTGCCGCGCCCGGCGTGGTCGGCGCGGGCAGCACGATACCGCCGCGCAGCTTGTCGAGCTTGCGTCGCGTCTCCGCGCTCAGTCCCGCGACATCGTTGAACCTGGCCGCTTCCAGCGCGAGCCGCACCTGCATCTGGGTGCCCTTGGCTCCGACTTCGGCAGCAAGCGCGTTGGTATCGTCGGTCAGATAAGTCGAATTGACCCAAAACACGCGGCTGGCCGAGATGCTGTAATCGAACGTCTCCTTTTCGGCAGACGCGACAAACGCTTCGGCATCAGCGACGGTTGGCTTGGCGGCCATGGTCTGCTCGGCAGCCTCATCGGCGTGCGCAGGCGCGGCGACAGCGGCAACCGCCAGCGCGATCACCGACGCGATGGTCTTGAAACGTTTCATGGTCAGGTGACCCCTCATGTTGAAGCTTGTTTGTTGCTGGCCATGATTAGGCCTGCCCCGGCGCGGGTCAAGTGGTGAGGAATGAAACCATCTCATCGGCCAGTGCGCTTTCCACGACGCTCGACATATGCGTGCCGTTGATCTGGCGATAAACTCCGCGCGCCAATCTGCGCGCAAGTTCAGGCGCAGAGCCATTGTCCTGGTCATCCTTGCCGCACACCACCAACACCGGTACATCGCAGCCGACCAGCGCATCGGTGTCGATATCGCCAAAGCTGTCGAGCAGTAACCGCGCCGCTACCGGATCGATCCCTTGCGTCTTCATGAAGGCGACGGCCATGAAATGCGGGTCACCGCGCTTCACCTCGTCGCGCCGGTCGATCGCGGTGACGAAGAAATCGCGCCGCCGCCCCCAGCCGGTCAGCCCTTCCCAGCCCATCCCCGCCATCACCGCCTTGCCCGGCGATGCGCCGACGACAAGCAGCTTGGCTGTGGTGCGCGCGCCGAGCGAGAAGCCGCCAAGATCATAATCCTCCAGCCCCAGGGTTTCGATCAGCGACAACGCGTCATCGACCAGCACGTCGCTGGGATAAGCCACCGGATCATGCGGAGCGGCGCTTTGGCCATGCGCGCGCAGATCGGGCATGATCACGCGATAGCCCGCCTGCGCCAGCCTGGCGGCATGGCCAAACTTGATCCAGTTGATCTGCGCATTGGAGAACAGGCCGTGGAGCAACAGCAATGGCCGCCCCTCTCCCAACTGGTGCACGGCAAGCTGGGTGCCGTCAAAAGAGCGGATCAGGGATGTGGTAACGATGCTGGTGGCGGCTGCGGTCATCCGCGCTCTTTAAGGCCAGCCTGCTGCATGCGCCAGAGCGCAAGATCGATCCGGTCCTGCCCGAAAAACGGCTCCCCATCGAACACCAGCGTCGGGACGCCCCAGTGCCCGGCTGCTTCCAGCGCAATCTGGTTGCCGGCGATATCAGCATCGAGCACGTCTGGCTCGGTGCTGGCGATCGCATCCATCGCGGCAAGGTCCAGCCCGGCGCGCTGCGCTGCTACGGCCAGATGATCACCCTCGTGCCAACCTGCCGTGCCGCCCCAGATCAGCTGCGAGACTTCATCGCAAAATGCCAGGCTTTTGCCCTGCCGCGCTGCGACCTGCCCCAGCCGGGTGATGCGGTAGATATAGGGCTGGTCGGCCGCAATGCTGCGCGTTGCCATATCCTGTACGATGGGATCAGGATTGGGAGGCGAGAACGGAATATCCAGATAGCGCGACAACCGGAACACGTCGGTCAGCGTATAGCGCAGCCAGCTGGGATGGTTCTTCTCGAAGAAATCGGGCTGCCGGATCGCCAGCGGATACACCGGTCGCAGGTTGATCGTCAGATCGTATTGTTCCGTCAATCCGCGATAACGCCGCGTCGCCAGATAGCTGTAGGGCGAACGGAACGACCAGAAGATGTCGGCGATAAGCGTCATGACCAGCGCTGCTCCGAAAGAAGGTAGATGGGAAATTCAGAACTCAATGTCTGGCATCGCCTGACAAATTTCTTATCGGCAGTTATCAGCCTTGCGTTCTGCTTTATGGCAAGCGCCAGGAAAATGCAGTCATGCACTTGGTGCGGGAGCGCGAGGGCGATCTGGAATGCGGATTGCACTAGCCCAGGCGTAGGCAACATTGCCACCAAGTCCGGCAGAATGGAGTTCGAAGCAATCGCCTGCTCCTGGCTTATTTCAGACCGCTGAACCTTCTTGTAAAGTGCATTGGCAAACTCAGCGGCAATGCAATCTGGGGCTATGATCGCTGATGTCAGCAGGCCAAGCGCAATGTCTGTATCGGCTTCAAGGCCAACTCCGGTTTCGGGAACGACCCATTTGACGGCGACGCTGGTGTCAATCACCAACATAAATCAGCCGCGATTTCCGTCACGATCTTCGCGTACCAGTACTTCTGCTGGCGTCTGCTTGACGCCTTTTGGCGTCATCGCACGAATTTTTGCCAGCCGTTCCAGCAACTCATCGCGCCGCTTGGGTGTGATTGGTCGTGCCCTTGCAAGCGCATCGCGAAGTTCCGCCTCAAGCGAACGCTGGTTGCGCACTGCCGCGTCGCGATAATCAGCGAGCAGCGCGTCATCAAGTTTGCGGATCAATGCCTGTCCCATGCGGACAACGATATCAAAACGCTATCATCGCTGCAAGTCACCCCTTTTTGAGGTGCCGCCGCCCGAGCAGTTCGGCGATCTGCACCGCGTTGAGTGCGGCACCCTTGCGCAGATTGTCGGATACGCACCACAAAGAGATGCCATTTTCCACGGTGCTGTCATCGCGCACCCGGCTGACATAGGTTGCACCGTCACCGACGCACTCGACCGGGGTTACGTATCCGCCGTCCTCACGCTTGTCGACCAGCATGATGCCGGGGGCTTCGCGCAGGATACTCTGCGCATCCTCGGCGCTCAGTTCGTTCTCGAATTCGATGTTCACCGCTTCTGAATGACCGACGAATACCGGAACGCGCACGCAGGTGGCGGTCAGCTTGATCTTGGGATCAAGGATTTTCTTGGTCTAGACCACCATCTTCCACTCTTCCTTGGTCGATCCATCATCAAGGAAGTCATCGATATGCGGAATGACGTTGAAGGCAATCTGCTTGGTGAACTTCTTCGCCTCGGCACTGTCACCGACAAAGATATTGCGCGATTGCTCGAACAGTTCATCCATGCCGTCCTTGCCCGCGCCCGAGACCGACTGATACGTCGCCACGACAACCCGCTTGATCTTCGCGGCATCGTGCAGTGGTTTCAGCACCACGACCAGTTGCGCGGTCGAGCAATTGGGGTTGGCGATGATGTTGCGCGCCTTGTAGCCATCGATCGCATCGGGGTTCACTTCCGGAACGATCAGCGGCACATCGGGGTCCATGCGGTACAGCGATGAATTGTCGATCACCACGCATCCCTGCGATGCCGCACGCGGAGCGTGTTGCTTGGTGGCCGCAGAGCCGGCGGCAAACAGCGCGATATCCCAGCCGGTGAAATCGAAATGCTCGATATTCTGCACCTTGAGCTTCTTGCCGGTGTCGCCGAGTTCCACCGTCGTGCCCGTCGAACGCGACGAGGCGATCGC
>JBBQXX010000088.1:0-10044 GCA_038209235.1 Sphingomonadales bacterium
GGCATTTTTGGGACCTTTGCAGGGGCAGCGCTGTTCCGCGCGTTGCAGCAGCTTGGCCAGATCGATACCGTGATCAATCTGGTGTATGTGCTGCTGCTCGGATCGATCGGCGGGTTGATGGCCAAGGAAAGCCTCGCCAGCGTGCGCGCGATGCGGCGCGGCGAACGCCTGCCCGCCAAGAAGCGCCGTCACCACCCGCTCGTCGCCAACCTGCCGCTGCGTTGGCGGTTTTATAAATCGGGCCTGTATATCTCGCCGCTCGCGCCGCTGATTCTTGGCTTTCTCACCGGTATCCTCACCATCCTGCTGGGCGTCGGCGGCGGGTTCGTGATGGTGCCTGCGATGCTCTATTTGCTGGGCATGGGCGCGCAGGTGGTTGTTGGCACATCGCTGTTCCAGATTCTGTTCGTAACACTGGCATCGACGATGGTGCACAGCCTGACCACCAAGGCGGTCGATATCGTGCTGGCGGTTTTGCTGCTGATCGGCAGCGTCACCGGCGCGCAGGTCGGTGCACGGTTTGCGCAGAAGCTGCCACCCGAATATCTGCGATTGCTGCTCTCGGCGCTGGTTTTGCTGGTGGCGCTGCGGCTGGGCATCGGGCTGGGGTTTCGCCCGGCGGAAATCTACACCGTCGAATTGCTGCAATGAACATGCTGCGTCTGGCCGCGTTGGTGCTTCAGGGCTGGCTGCTGACCGCAGCGACCGAGCCGCAGCTTGTCCCTGAAGTTTCCCAGCGCGAAATCCAGATCCAGTACGGGTTCACCGGCGCCGAATTGCTGCTGTTCGGTGCGATCGTCTATCCAGGTGGTGCACCGCCATCGGACGACAGCGATATCGTCGTTATCCTCAAGGGCCCGCCGCAATCGATTATCCTGCGCGAAAAGCAGCAGATTGCGGGTATCTGGATCAACGCGGCAAGTTCTGAATTCCGCTCGGCCCCGGCTTATTATGCCCTGGCCTCATCGCGCCCGATCAAGCAGATCGTCGATGCGCGGACGGCGGCGATCTACGAATTTGGCCTGCGCAACCTGCAACTTTCGCCAGCAGGCTCGATCGACCCGCAGGAACAGCGGCGGTTTTTGGCCGGGCTGGTCAATCTCAACCGTCGCGAGGGGCTGTACAAGCAGCAGGAAGGCAGCGTCAAAATCCTGGAGGGGGTGCTTTATCAGGCGCGGCTTTCGATCCCCGCGAGCGTGCCGACGGGCATGTACACGGCCGAAACCTTTCTGGTGCGCGATGGCCTGGTGCTGGCCGCCGCAGTGCGCGAGATCGAGGTGCGCAAATTCGGTTTTGAACGGTTTATCGCCACCGCAGCTGAGTATCAGCCCTTTTTTTACGGGGTCAGCGCGGTGATCGTGTCGCTGTTGCTGGGCTGGATCGGCGGGGTTGTTTTCCGCAAGATATGAAGCCAATCCATAGGGTGTGGCGCAAACGCACATGATAGAGGGAAAATTTACCCTATCGGCCTACAGCAAGGTGGTGCAGGCTTCAGGAAAGGCACCAGATAGCGCGATGGCCGAGCTCACTCCCCGCAGTTTCCAGGATCGCGTGCCCGCTGATCCTGCCGATATTCCCGAGTTGCCGCGCATGGTCCAACGACCGATCGAGCATCTGAGGATCGGTGAGGTGATCGAGATTGCCGGTTCCAGTTCGCAGGTGCTGTTGGATGCCGGCCGACTGACAGCGCTGATGGAGCACACTGACCCCAGTATCTCGATGGCCGGACAAGTCGGCAGCCAGGTCAAAATCCGCATGGGTAAGCTCTGGCTGGTCGCCAACGTCCGAACCCAGCGCATGCACCAGCGCGAAGCGGGCCTGATCGTCTGCCAGATCGATTTTCTGGGTGAGGGCGAAGAGGAAAAGCTGACCGGTCGCATCTTCAACTTCCGCCGCGGGGTCACGCGCTACCCGGTTCCCGGCACCGCGCTCTATGCGATGAGCAGCGCTGATCTCAAGCAGGTCTATGCCGCAGACTCGCGCGCGCACATCGAGGTTGGCACCGTTTATCCAACCATCGATACGCGTGGCGCATTGTATGTCGATGCGCTGCTGGGCAAGCATTTCGCGCTGCTGGGTTCGACCGGTACCGGCAAATCGACCGCCGCTGCGCTGATTCTCCACCGGATTTGCGACATGATGCCCGATGGTCATATCGTCATGATCGACCCGCATGGCGAATATGCCAGCGCTTTTTCAGAGAACGGCGCGCTGTTTGATGTCAGCAATCTGGCGATGCCGTACTGGTTGATGAATTTTGAGGAACATTGCGAGGTGTTCCTCACTTCGTCGGGCGCAGACCGGCAGACGGATGCGGAAATTCTGGCCAAATGCCTGCTCGCAGCGCGCGCCAAGACCAAGTCCGGGCTGAGCACCGCCCGGGTCACAGTGGATACGCCGATTCCGTACATGCTGTCCGATCTTGTTACCAATATCCAGAACGAGATGGGCAAGCTCGACAAGGCTACGTCGAGCGCACCGTTTTTGCGCATCAAGGGCAAGATCGAGGAGATCAAATCCGATCCGCGCTACGGTTTCATGTTCTCTGGCATGCTCGTCGGCGACAACATGATCGATTTCATCGCCAAGATCTTCCGCATGCCCGCCAACGGCAAGCCGATCTCTGTCATCGATGTGTCGGGTGTGCCATCTGACATCACCGCAACAGTGGTGGCGGTGCTCAGCCGAATGGTCTTCGACTTCGCGATCTGGAGCCGCAAGGAGAAGATTCGCCCGGTGCTGCTGGTGTGCGAAGAAGCGCACCGCTACATCCCGTCAGACCGGGTGGCCAAACATAGCGCGGTGCGCGACATTCTCAGCCGTATCGCCAAGGAAGGCCGCAAATACGGCGTTTCGTTAGGACTGATCACACAGCGCCCATCGGACCTTTCAGAAGGTGTGTTGTCGCAATGCGGAACGATCATCGCGATGCGCCTCAATAACGAGCGTGACCAAAATCACGTCCGCGCTGCCATGCCCGAAGGCGCGCGCGGCTTTCTCGATTCGATTCCGGCGCTGCGCAACCGCGAATGCATCATCTGTGGCGAGGGCGTGTCGATCCCGATTCGCGTCGCCTTCGATGATCTGGCCGAAGCGCGCCGCCCGGCATCGGATGATCCGCTGTTCAGCCGGTTGTGGAGCGAGAATGGCGGCGAAGACGAAATGCTCAAGCGCGTCATCGGGCGCTGGCGCAATCAGGGCAATCAACGCTGATCGGGGCTCACCGCTTCAGGTGCCGCGCGTGTCGCCATAAAGGTGGATGTGCAGCCGGTCGGTAAAACGCCAGCCGTTTGCCAGACATAAAGGCGCAAGCCAGGCGGTGCGCTCGCGCAAGGCGCAAGGCGTGGTTCCCTCTGGCATCAGCAGAATATGATCAGCGGGCAGACGGTAATCAGCAGCCAGCAGCGCAACTTCGTTGGCATCAGCAGGCTTTGCGATCACAAACTTGAACCACGCGCGCGGGTCGCTTGCGTATATCGATAAAGCAGCAGGGTTGATCCTGGCACTGTCGGCGTTGCCCGAATGCAGCAATTTGGGCGAGAGATTGAGCTGGTGGACCAACCCACTTAACGCTTCGGTGAGCGCCACGGTGCCATTGCTTTCGATCTCGATATGATAATCCGGCCCCAGCAGAGCACACAGCGCCGCAAGCGCCGGTTGCTGGAGCAAGGGTTCGCCGCCGGTCAGCACGATATGGCGGCAATCGAAGGCCGCGATCTGCGCTGCGACCTCTGCAATGTCCCTGGTGACGCTGTTGGACCGCCGGTCAAACGTTGCACCGCCGCGATGATGGCCTGTATGGCCTTCAAAATACCAGGTGTAAGGGGTGTCACACCAATGGCAGGCCAGGTTGCAGCCAGACAGGCGAACAAAAACCGATGGTCTGCCCGCAGATATCCCTTCGCCCTGGAGCGAGTGGAAGATTTCGGGCTCTCCTGGATGGGTGGTGGCGAGGCGTAGCTTGGTCATCGGCTTGCGCCCATAGACCAGATCGGTCAGATCGCAAACGCGCTGTGGCCGCACCAGCGCCTGCCGGTGCGGCCACACCCCCCCGAAAGGAAAATGCGGGCGTCAGAACGCGGCGGTCACCGCAAACACGAATGTCGAATCAGCAATCTGTCCACCGCCATTGCGGAACCTTTGGAAGTTCGGCAGCAAAAAGGCAGACTCGGCGCGGGTGATATCGGTATCGACGTAGGATACGCTCAGTGTCAGCGGGCCATAAACGTTGACCGCTGCGCCAAACGACCAGTCCCAATATTCACCGGTGGGTGTTACACTGGTACCGTTGGGACCAAGACCCGGATTGCCTTCCGAATAGCCGACGTGCGCGTTGATTGTAATCGGCGTATCGGGGATACCGAACGCTGCATCGCCCGCCAGATAGATGTTATCTTCGTTCTGGCCACGGCTGAACGGCGTGTTCGAGAAATTGCCGAGCGCTTCCTGCTTGGGTGCATAATAAATCGCAGCCGTCAGCGCGACAGGTCCTGCAGTGCCTTTCAGCTTGGCATAGCCTTCAAAAAAGTCTGTGTTATCAAAGCCATCGGGGTACATGTACCATGTAACACCGACATCAATACCAGCCGATCCGATTGTGGTTGCATAGCCTGCAAAAATATCGACCTCAAGGTTCGGGCCGCCAAAGGTGCCCCAGCCTGCAAGGTTCGACCCCCAAGTACCGGCATAGAAGCCCGATTCGTGGCTGACGGTAAAGCCGCCCTGCAATGCTACGCCTTCATCGGACTGTGATACGCCGCGGAAACGGTAGTCCGAAACGAGACCGACAGAGCCGGTGACGGTGATTGGCGGTGATGGCTCTTCGTCCTGCGCGAATGCAGGGGTGGCCAGAGCCGATGATACGAGAACGGCGAGGCCACAAAGGCCTCTTTGGAATGTGGACGTACGCATGAATATCCTTTCAACTGGATGCGTTTCGTCCCGCCTGCGCTGTGATGGCGACCCTCTGTTGAGTACGGCGTCCCTGTGCGCCAGATTGGGGTGCTCATGATCAGCGACAGCAATGCTGCCGTGATATGCTGCGCTGCACAAGAAAAAAATGATAATAAAGCCACTTTTGGTGAAAGATTGTGTCATGATCACCGCACCGATTGGACCGTTTCGGTCCTTTAGCCGAGCGTTAACCTCGCATCGTGATAACCAGGTGTGATGTTCAGCCCCTCGACCCCGATTCTGGCCGCCAATGACCAGCGCAGCGTCGATGCGCAGGCTGTGGTCGCGCGGTTTGAGGCCTTGCGCGTGGTGATTGCAGCGGTCGCGCGAATCGCGGGGATAGCCGCAACGCCCAACCAGGAAACCCTTTCAGCCAGCGCTGATCTGGCCGGAACAATTGGTGCCATGCCGTCTGCCATCACCCGTCAGGTCGCAACCGAATGCGACAGCACTGCAATCGCGTTGAGTGCCGGACTGATCGCGGTGGAGCGAGCGCGCCGTGCCGGACAACTCAACGTATCGGCTGCCGCTATGCTCTATCTTGAAGCATCCGAGGCGTTCGGCTCCGCGCTGAACAGAGCGACCCGCGCCTGCTAGACCTAAACCCCCGTGCAACCAGCACCTTTCATTTGTTCCTGTTTTGTATTACCGCAGGCGAATGACCGAAGCCAACTTGATCCTGCCATCCCATACCATTAATCCCGATCCGGCCCTATCTGTGCAACAGCCAGGCGGCTTGCCGCGGGGGGCGGCGGCAGTGGCGCGCGGCATAGCGCGGCTGTTCCGCCGCAACCAGATATGGGTCGCGCCGGAAATCGCGTTGCCCAATGGCCGCCGCGCCGATCTGATGGGGATCGATGTCCGAGGCGCGATCGTCATCGTCGAGATCAAGGTTTCGCGCGCCGATCTGCTGGGCGATGCGAAATGGCCCGAGTATCTCGACCACTGCGATCGCTTTTACTGGGGGTTGCCGCCGGGGCTTGCAACGCTGGCAGGATCGGCGGCGTTCTGCCCTGATATCACCGGGCTGATCGTTGCCGACGCGTATGATGCAGAGATCGTCAGGCCCGCTGCAACCCGCCCGCTGGCTGCGGCGCGGCGCAAGAGCGATACTGCAAGGCTGGCGGCAATGGCGTTGCGCAGACTAAACCTGATGCTCGATCCGCCACCACCCGACGAACCCTATTAAAAAACCAAATCGGTTATTTTAGTTGACATCGTAACGCTGATATGGCACAAATCTTGAAGATCGAGATGAAGCGAATCGGGCCGCTGGCCCGACGGAGCCGCTTCTGGTTTCAATCCATGCCATTCAATGTGGAGTTGCCGGTTTGTCCGAAAACTTATCGGAGGAATGCCTGCGGGCGTTTCTCGACCACCTGGCCGAGACATCGAATGTTTCGGTCGCCGCGAACCGCGCCGGGGTGTCCCGCTCGGCTGTCTACCGGTTGCGCGCTGTCGATCCGGCGTTCAGCACCGGATGGCAGACCGCAATCGCAACCGGATATGACGAACTGGAGTTCAGGATGCTCAAACGCGCGCGCTTCGGCACGTTCAAGCCCTTCAAGCGCGGTGATGGCACCATGGGCCGCGCCACCGAATACGACGACGCGCATGGCCTGAAATTGCTGACGGCGTATAAAAGCAGCGTCGAAAAGGGGCGCGGCGATGGGATCGGTGACGTCATGTCCGCCGCAGCAGCGCGCGATCAACTCGCTGCAACGCTCGACCATATCCGCCAGCGGCTTGATGCAGCGGTGGGCAATGACCACAAATCCGATAACGAAGCAGCGACGCCGCAATGATCGGCATTTCGCTGGCCGAACGGCTGGCGCTGATGGCACCTGATGATGCGCGCCGCTATATCGACGGACTGACCGACGCGGCCGCTGCGGGCCTTGCCCAGCATTGGGAATTCTGGGCGCGGCCTGAGCAAATGGCACCACGCGGGCCTTGGCGCATCTGGCTGATCATGGCGGGGCGCGGCTTTGGCAAGACCCGCGCCGGGGCCGAATGGGTGCGTGCGATTGGCGAGGCTTTGCCCGATGCGCGGATCGCATTGGTCGCGGCCAATCTGGCGGAGGCGCGCAGTATCATGGTGGAGGGGCAAAGCGGGTTGCTGGCGATCGCGCCCGATGCGCTCAAGCCGCACTGGGAGCCATCGCTGCGCCGCTTGCGCTGGCCCGGCGGGGCGCAGGCAACGCTGTTTTCTGCTGCAGAACCCGAAAGCCTGCGCGGACCTGAACACAGCCACGCGTGGTGCGACGAGATCGCCAAATGGGATAATGCGTCTGGGCGCGCGATGGCGGCGTGGGATAATCTGCAACTGGGCCTGCGGGTCGGGTCGCTGCCACAGGTTGCTGCCACCACTACCCCGCGCGCGGTACCCCTGGTGCGTCATCTGCTCGCCGATCCTGGGATTGTCGTGAGCCGGGGTAGCAGCCACGCCAACCGCAGCAACCTGCCGCCAGCGTTTCTGGACGCGGTACAGCGCCATTATGGAGGCACCGCGCTGGGGCGACAGGAATTGGATGGCGAACTGCTCGAAGATATCGAAGGCGCGCTGTGGAACCGCAGCCTGTTGGAGGCTTGCCGGGTCCGCTGGAGTGCTGAGGCGTTCGCGCGCGTGGTGATCGGTGTTGATCCGCCCGCCGGATTGTCGGGCGATGCCTGCGGGATCATCGTGTGCGCACGGCTTGAGGATGGCGGCGGCGCCGTGCTCGCCGATTGTTCGGTGCAGGGTGCCTCACCCGAAGGCTGGGCGCGCGCGGTGGCAAACGCGTCGGATGAATGGAAGGCCGACAGGGTGATCGCCGAGGCCAACCAGGGTGGTGAAATGGTCGGTGCAGTGCTGCGCGCTTCCAACATCAGCCTGCCGGTAAAGCTGGTGCACGCCAGCCGGGGCAAGGTGGCGCGCGCCGAACCGGTTGCTGCGCTTTATGAGGCGCGCCGCGTGATCCACTGCGGCACGTTTGCCAGGCTGGAAGACGAGATGTGCGGCCTGATGACCGGCGGGCAATATCAGGGTCCGGGCCGCTCGCCCGACCGCGCCGATGCCTTGGTCTGGGCAATGACCGAACTGATGCTGGGACGGCACACCGAACCGCGCATCCGCTCTCTGGAGGATTGACATGGGATACTGGAAAGACCTCGCACTCGCGATCAAAGGAGATGGCAAGGGGATGGGGCGCGACCGGCCGCCTTTGGCGCGCGCCTTTACCGGACCGTGGAGCGTGGCGCTTGCGGACCCGCCGTTTTCATATTCCGAACAGGTGCGCGCGGCTTATGTCGACAACCCGATTGCGCAGCGAGCTGTGCGGCTGGTGGCCGAAGGGGTGGGCGGCGCGCCGCTGGCTGCCTCCGATCCGCACCTTGCCGCGCTGGTGGCAGCGACAAGCGCCGGCCAGGGGCTGCTCGAAACGGTTGCTGCGCATCTGCTGCTGCATGGCAATGGCTATGTCCAGATACTGCGCGATGCCGATGGCCGCCCTGCAGAACTGTATGCGCTGCGCCCCGACCGGGTGACGATTGAGCCCGATGCGCGCGGCTGGCCCGCCGCTTTTGTGTACCGCGTCGGCGATCATGTGACGCGGATTGCCGCGCACGAAGGCGATGGCGCGCCGGTGGTCGTGCACATCAAGGGCTTTCACCCGACCGATGATCATTATGGCCTGGGATGTCTGGGATCTGCGGCGCGCGCAGTGGCGGTGCACAACGCGGCGAGCCGCTGGAACCAGGCGCTGCTCGACAATGCGGCGCGGCCATCGGGCGCTCTGGTCTACCGCCCCGACGAGACCGGCGGCGTGCTCTCGCCCGATCAGTTCGCGCGGCTGAAGAGCGAGCTGGAAAACAGCTATGCGGGCAGCGGTAATGCCGGGCGGCCGATGCTGCTCGAAGGCGGCCTCAGCTGGCAAAGCATGGCCTTGAGCCCGGCGGACATGGATTTTGTCGCACTGAAATCGAATGCCGCGCGCGAGATTGCGCTGGCCTTTGGTGTGCCGCCGATGCTGCTGGGGCTGCCCGGCGACAATACCTACGCAAACTACCGCGAGGCGAACCGCGCGCTGTGGCGGCTGACGCTGCTGCCGCTGACCGATAAAATTACCGGCGCGCTGCGCCTGGGGCTGGCGCACTGGTGGCCCGATGCCGCGATTGCCGTCGATCAGGACCGGGTGCCTGCCCTGTCCGAAGACCGCGAGCGGCTGTGGGCGCAGGTCGGCGCGGCAGAGTTCCTCTCGCCCGAGGAGAAACGCGAAATGCTGGGGATTGGCCTGAAAGCCGGGGTAGCACGATGAGCAACGAAGACATTCTCGCCCGGCTGCTGGCACAGGCCACAGACGAGGGCGCAGACCTTGCCACCTTGCGTGCGATTGTCGAGGAATCAGGCGATCTGGGGGCGGCGCGGGCGCTGACCCGGATCGGGCTTGCCGATACCGGCGCGGGTGATGACATGAGCGAACTGCGCGAGCTTTTGCAGGCCTGGCGCGATGCCAAGGCAGGTGCCTGGCGCGCTGCGATCGACTGGCTGGTGCGCGGTGTGCTGGCGCTGCTGCTGGTTGGCATCGCGGTGCGGCTGGGTCTGGGCGATCTGGTGCAATGAGTGTGCGCTTTGCAGGCTATGCCGCGCTGTTCGACCGGGTGGATCGCGGCGGCGACATCGTGCGCCGGGGGGCCTTTGCGCGCTCGCTGGCGCTGGTGTTGGAGGGCAAGGGCGCGTCCATCCCGCTGCTCTGGCATCACCGGCCCGCAGCGCGCATCGGGACGATCGAATACGCCGCCGAAGACCGGCGCGGGCTGCGGATCATCGCTGCGCTGGATGCGGACGCAGCCGAGCCGCTTGGTGCATTGCGCCGCGCCACGGTAACCGGCCTCAGCTTCGGCTACCGCGTCCGCCACGCACAGGGCAGTGCGCCGCGCGAACTGCTCGACCTCGATCTGGTCGAGATCAGCCTGGTCACCATGCCGATGATGCCGGGGGCAAAGGTGCATATGTTGCGCTGACATGCCGCAACGGCCGTTCAATACCACCCCGCTTCGGCGGGTTTTTTGTGTCTGAAATTCGGGGGTGGTCCCCGTGTGATCCCGAAAACA